>JALORF010000145.1 GCA_025459195.1 Beijerinckiaceae bacterium | reverse complement strand
GTCAGATACGGTGTCAGGTCGAGCGTGTCGGCCACCGCCCGCACACGAGCGTCGATGTCCGCCCGCGGGTAGCGGGCAAGCCTGAGCGCAAAGGACATGTTCTTTGCGACATTCATGTGCGGGTAGAGCGCATAATCCTGGAAGACCATGGCAAGGTCGCGCTCGCGCGGCTCCAGCCTGGTCACATCACGCCCACCGATCATGATCGAGCCGCCGGAGCAGGTTTCGAGGCCTGCGATGATGCGCAGCGTTGTCGACTTGCCGCAGCCCGAGGGGCCCACAAGCACGGTGAACTCACCATCCGCCATGCACAGGTTCAGGTCTTCGATGACGGCCACGTCACCATAGGCCTTGCGCAGGTTCTCGATGCGGATTTCAGGCATGCGCTCCCTCATCGGCAGGGTCGGCGATGCCGCACTGCTCATTTGATCGGACGCTAGAAGTTTTATGTATACAAAGTCAATCGAATTTATGCATTGCCTGCTCAAGGCGGGTTAACGGCGCCGGGCGACCGTGCTAGAAGAACTCGCCGCCACGGAGATGACATCACATGGACAGCCAGACTCTGGGCCGGGAAACCACCTCGGCTCGCATCGAGGCAGCCTTGCTCGAGGATATCGCGATCGGCGAACTCGGCCCCGCCGACAAACTGGACGAGACGCGTCTCGCCGCCCGCTTTGGCGTGTCGCGGACGCCTGTGCGCGAGGCGCTGAGCCGGCTGATGGCGCAGGGGGTTCTGGTGGGCGGAGACAAGCGCGGCGCCCGCGTGGCGCACTACAGCCGCGAGGAACTGGCCCAAATGTTTGAGGCCATGCACGAAATCGAAGCGCTTTGCGCCGGTCTGGCTGCGCAGAGACTGACTTTGCTCGCGCGTGCGGAACTGGAGACGGCGCAGGCCGAATGCGTCGCCGCCGCCGATGCCGGCGATCGGCTGCGCTATCTCAAGGCGAACGAAGCGCTCCATTTCCTGATCTACAGGGCAACACGCAACAGCTACATCGAGAATCTTGCGGTGGATTTTCGTCGCCGCACCGGCCCTTTTCGCGCGAAGAAGTTCGCGACGCGAGCTGACCTGATTGCCTCGGCCGCCAGCCACGAGGAGTTGCTCCAGACCATCTTCTCAGCCGATTCGGAGCGGGCCTCCGATGGTATGCGCCGGCACATGACCGCAAGCTTTCTGCGCGTTCTTGCCGTGAACTGAGCGAAGCTCGGGCACAAAACGACGAAGACAGCAGCCAGGGACGCATATTCGGGTAGACAGGCGACGGCGAATGCATACATAAATGACGTTCTGCATCCGGAGACGATCATGGGCATTGCCGAGACGAAGATTTACCCCATCAACACGGGCTGGCTCGAGGCGGATCTCGGCACCTACATCTTCTGGAAGGGGCCGGCGGGCAAGAAGATCTGGAACCCGGTCTACTGCTTTTACGTCGACACCGGCGAGCACAAGATCCTCATCGACACGGGCCTGTGCGACGAGGCCCGGGCGACGAAATACCACCACAAGTGCGAGAAACGCGGCTGCACCGAGGTTCACAGGCACCTGAAGGAGAAACTCGGCGTCGATCCCGACGAGATCGACGCGGTGATCTTCACGCATCTGCACTGGGACCATGTGCAGAACATGAAGGAGTTCCGCAACGCTCGCTACATCGCGCCGCGCGCCGAGATCGAGATGGCCTACAATCCGCTGCCGCTCTACTACCGCACCTATGAATCGCCGATCCTTGGCATCGAGCCGGCCTATGCGGGTTGCGCCTTCGAAATGATCGATGCCGAAACCGAGGTTCTCCCGGGCATCACCATGTTCCACACGCCGGGCCATTCCGTCGGACATATGGCAGTCACCGTCGCCACCAGCGCTGGCGACATCGTGGTCGTGGGCGATGCCATCTTCCAGGCCCGCAATCTTGAGCCCAACGAAGAGGAAAAGTGGCGCTACTGGGTGCCCGCCCGTTTCGTCAACTCGGTGGAAGGCTGGAAGTCGGTCGAGGAAATCGACAAGCGTGCCGACTACATCCTGCCTTGTCATGACGAGGCTTGCGGCATCAGCGACGTCTTCCCCTTCCCGGGCATGAAGCTGCGCGAGCGCCGGAAGCACATCCCGGGCTATCACTTCTACTTCGGCGACATGCCGGCCGGCGCTGCGGGCGCATCCGCCGCCTCGCGGAAGCGCTGAGGCATGGTCAAGGCCATCGCCTCGCTGGCCGATATCGCCGGGCGGTTCGAGGTGTTGGTCTTTGACCAGTGGGGTGTGCTGCATGATGGCACGAGGCCCTATCCCGGTGCTGTCGCGGCTGTGGAGGCCCTGGCCGGGCGCGGCGTGCGCATGGCGGTGCTGTCCAATTCCGGCAAGCGCAGCGCGCCGAACCGCGCCCGCATTGCGGCCATGGGCTTTCCGGCACAAGCCTTCGAGGTGGTCATGACCTCCGGCGAGGCGCTGTGGCGGGACATGGCCGACGGACACCTTCCGGGCATCGGCGCGCTGTGTCCGATCGCGGCCAGCCGGCGGGACGCCGAGGAGTGGCTGGACGGGCTCGGCCAAGCGCAGCTTGTGGACGATCCCGCGCGGGCCGATGCCGTGTTGCTCATGGGCCTGGCAGACGCGCCCGGGCACGGTTCGGACGTCGCCGGCATTCTGGCTGCGGCGCTCGCGCGCGGGTTGCCGGTGTTGTGCTCGAACCCTGACAAGGCCTCGCCGCGCGCCGGCGGTATCATCGTCTCCTCGCCCGGCGCGCTGGCCGAAGCCCATGCCGCCGCCGGCGGGCGCGTCTTGCTTTATGGCAAGCCGCATGGCCCGGTGTTCGCTGCGCTGCAACGGGCGCTGCATGTCGAACAGGCGGCGCGACTGCTGATGATTGGCGACTCGCCCGAGCACGACATTGCCGGCGCGCATGCGGCCGGCTGGGCCAGCCTTCTGGTGCGCGGGGGGCTTCACGCTGCCCATTTCAGGCCCGGTGCCCCTGTCATCGACGAGGTGGCACGGCTCTGCGCTGCGCACGGCGCGCCCTTGCCCGACTTCACGATGGCACATGTCAGCATGGCTGAGGCACACCCATGAGCAGTGCCGCATCCCTGCCGCAGGATTTTCTCGCCCTGTCGGCCCGGCTGGGGCAGGACCCGCAGCAGGTGCAAGGCCCCGGCGGCAACACCTCCTGCAAGCTGGGCACGGCCATGTGGATCAAGGCCTCCGGGACGTTGCTGGCTGATGCCGGACAAAAGCCCATCTTCATGGCGGTCGACCGCGCGCTGGCCCGCGCCGAGGCGGTTGGGGCCGGCGACGGCACCTGCATGGCCAGCCGCCTGGATGCCAGCAACGCCTTGCGCCCGTCGATCGAGACCACGTTCCACGCGCTGATCGACTGGCCGGTGGTGGTCCACACCCACTCCATCGCGGCGCTGGTGCATGGCATCTGCCCCGAGGGTCGCCTTGCAGCCCAGACCAGGCTGGCGGGACTTGATCCGGTGATCGTGCCCTATGCCAAGCCCGGCCTGCCACTGACCAGCGCCATCGCCGCGCGGCCTCAGGCTGGCGCGCGCCTCTGGTTGCTGCAGAACCACGGCCTGATCTGCGCCGGTGACGACGCCGCTTCCGTGGCCAGCCTGCTCGGTGAGGTCGAGCGGCGCCTTGCCGTGCCGCGGCTTGATGACATCACGGGTGAGCAACCCGGCGCTGCGCCGGAGGGCCGCGTCTGGCTTCCAGGCTCGCACGGGCTGGCACGGGATGCGCGGCTGTGCCGGATCATCCAGGCTGGCTCGTATTACCCCGACCATGTCGTGTTCCTCGGCCCGGCTGTGCCGCTGATCGCGCCGGACTGTGCCGCACCGCTGGCGCTGGTGCCGGGGCAGGGGCTGGCGCTGCGCAGCGATGCCACGGCGGCGCAGCGGGCCATGGCCCAGGCCATCCTCGATGTGCTGACGCGCCTTCCAGGCGACTGGGAGCCCGAGGCGCTGAGCCCACAGGACGAGGCGGAACTGCTCGATTGGGACGCCGAGAAGTATCGCCAGGCGCTGGCCGCGCGCCAGTCGGGCGCGGCGCAGCAGGGCAGGTGATGGCGCGGGCACTCTGTCTGGGCATCGATGTCGGAACGTCCGGCGTGCGCAGCGCCGTGATCGACGAAGGCGGCATCGAGGTTGCCAGCGCGCGCGTGGCATTCGCCCGCCCGGCGGGAACCGAGGCCGATGCGCGCGGCTGGTGGAGCGCCGTCGAGGCCTGCCTCGAAGCGCAGTGCGCCAGCCTTGCGGCGGCCCACTTTGATGCCGCCGACATCGCGGCCGTGGCGGTGGACGGCACATCGGGCAGCATGGTGCTGGTGGACGAGGCCCTTGAGCCGGTCACGCCAGCCTTGATGTATAACAGCGCAGGGTTCGAGGCCGAAGCCGCGCGGATCGCTCCGCACGCCGAGCCGGGTTCGATCACGCGCGGGCCAGGATCGGGCCTGGCGCGCCTCTTGCGCTTGCAGAGCCTCGACCGGGCCGGGCAGGCGCGGCATCTGTGCCATCAGGCCGATTTTATCATGGCCAGGCTGATCGGCCGGGCTGGCCTGTCCGACGACAACAACACGCTGAAAACCGGCTTTGATCCTGCTGTCGGGCGTTGGCCGGACTGGCTGGCTGCGACGGGGCTGCGCACGGCACTGTTGCCCGATGTGTTGCGCGTCGGCGCGCCCGCCGGCACCGTCACGCCCGCCTTGCAGCGGCGCTTCGGCTTTTCGGATCGCCTGATCGTGCGTGCCGGCACGACCGACAGCATCGCAGCCTTCCTGGCCTCGGGCGCACAGGAGATCGGCGACGCCGTGACCTCGCTGGGCACGACGCTGGCGATCAAGCTGCTCTCGGCTGTCCGCATCGACGATGCGGCACGAGGGCTCTACAGCCACCGGCTTGGCACGCGCTGGCTGGTGGGTGGGGCCTCCAACAGCGGTGGCGGCGCGCTGCTTCAGCATTTCACCGCGGCACAGATCGAAGCCTTGTCCGGCCAGATCGACCCGGCCATGGACAGCGGGCTGGATTACTATCCCCTCACGACGCCTGGCGAGCGCTTTCCGGTCAACGATCCTCATCTCGCGCCACGCCTTGCCCCCCGGCCGCCGGATGACGCCCTGTTCCTCAAGGGCATGCTGGAAGGCATCGCCCGCATCGAGGCCGAGGGCTATCGCGCGCTGGCGGCGCTGGGTGCGCCGGAGCCGCGCCGCATCCACACCACCGGTGGCGGGGCCAGCAACCCGATCTGGACCGCCATCCGCCGGCGTATCGTCAGCCCGCTGATATCCGCAGCACCCTCGGCCGATGCGGCATACGGAATGGCACAGCTCTGCCGCCAGCATGCGGCGAAAGAGGACCGTGGCTGAAATGCGAGCGCCTGGCCTTGATAGCCCGGCTGCTTTGGTCAGGTTGACGCGGAACCGGGCCCATCGGGGCTGATCTTCCGGGCATCAACAGGTTCGGCAAGGCCAGAAGCCAAGGCGGCGGCTGTTTGCGGGTGATCCGGGCGAAGAGATCAGTCTTGATGGCAGGCCCGATCAGGCCAAAACCAACGGGGCCATGCTGGCCAAGCGGATCGGCCATGACGGGATCGGCGACGGAGAGTTGACTTCGATCACGTCGCCCCAGCGAGCGATCGGCGATCATGCCGGGTGATGAACGCCGAATGCAACGCTGACACGGCCGGGCAGGCATCGACCGCTTCGAACGGTCCAGAGCCTGAACGTCTGCCCGACTGAAAGTTGACCCACTGTGATGAACAGATCCAGATTGGCGGCTATTGCCTTGGCCGGCGCTGTCATTGTTGTCGCAGCAGTGGTCTATGTCCAGAAATTCAGTCCGTTGTCCGTCGGCCTCGCACAGCCCCGGACGAATGTGGAAATCCGCATCTTTGGCATCGGCACGGTCGAGGCACAGGTGCTGACCAAGGTCGGCTTCCAGGTTTCCGGGAAGGTCGCGAAGCTCTTTGCCGACCAGGGCGAGATTGTCGCCGAGGGAACCGTGCTTGCCAGCCTCGAAGACAGCTCGCAGCGTGCGCGCGTTGCCAAGGCAGAAGTCGGCAAGATGCAGGCCGAGGCGACCCTGGCCAAGGCGACAGCCCTGTTGGGCCGTGCCGAGGCAAACCTCCAGCAGAAATCGGCGGTCAATCAACGGCGCCAATCCCTCGTGGACCGGGGCAGCGTCTCGCGTGAGGCGGCCGATGACGCGCAGACCAACGAGGTGCTCGCCCGCGCCGATCTGGAGGTTGCCAAAGCGGAGCTTCTGGTGGCGGCGGCAACACGCAGCGATGTCGCGGCGAACCTTGCGATCGAACAGGTTCTTCTCAGCCAGCATCGACTGGTTGCTCCGTTCCGTGCGCGCGTGCTCTCCCGTCTCAAGGAGGCCGGTTCGGTTGCAGGGATCGGTGAGGCGGTTTTCAGCCTGATCGAACCCAACTCCATCTGGGTGCGCGCCTATGTCGATGAGGCGCAGGCCGGAGGCTTGCGGGTCGGGCAGAAGGCGCTGGTCCGGCTGCGCTCCGACATGGCGATGAGCGTTGAGGCCCAGATCGTCAGGATCGATCAGGAGAGCGACCGCGTCACCGAGGAGCGGCGCGTCTATGTGCGCTGCATCGCCTGCGTGCCGGAGCACCAGTCGCGCTTCCTTGGGGAGCAGGCCGAGGTGGAGATCATCCGGCGCGTGGTGCCGGAGGGCATTTTCGTCCCGATCATGACAGTCGACGGCTACAACGGCACATCCGGAACGATCTGGACGCTCGAAGACGGCAAGCTGAACCGGCGCACCGTGTCGCTGGGGGACAGGACGCTGGATGGTCATGTGCTGGTTGCCGGCGGCCTGCCGGACGGCGCGCAGGCCGTGCTCGGACCTGCCGAAAGCGGCTTTGCCATCGGTCGCAGGGCGTCACCGCGGGCACCTGACACTGCGCCAAAAGGCACGGTCCGATGAACCTTGCCTGGCGCGACGTGCAGCATGGGTTGGGGCGCTTCATCCTGACCTGCGTTGGCCTGAGCCTTCTGCTCGGTGTCGTGATGGGGATGACGGCGATCTATCGCGGTCTGGTCGCCGAAGCGCTGGGCGTTGTCGATAATGCCAGGGCCGATCTCTGGATCGTCGAGGGCGGCAAGCGCGGCCCGTTCGCCGAGGCGTCGCGCATTCCCCGCGACACCCGCAATGTGGCGCTCGTGCAGTCCGGCGTCGCAACGGCCGGGGCCGTCGTCTATCAGACCGTCGAAGTTCCGCATCGCGGCGCGATCCTGCG
>JALORF010000144.1:6451-14767 GCA_025459195.1 Beijerinckiaceae bacterium | reverse complement strand
GCGCAACGCCTCGGGTATGCGGCGCGCCTTGCCACCCCCGACACAGGCCACCGTGACCTCGGCCGTGACCAGTTCCTCCGAGCCGCGCAGCACGCGCTGGGCAATCTGCATCGTCGCCCCGCGTGCCACGACCGCGACGGTCTCGATGGTCAGCAGGTCATCCATCAGCGCAGGCTTGAGGAACTCGATGGCCATGCGGCGCACGGCGAAGGCCAGCGCCACCTCCGTGCCATCATCGCTGGTGAACAATTCGCGCTGCTCGACACCGAGCGCCCGGATCAGCTCCGTCCGCCCCCGCTCCATGAAGCGCAGATAGGAGGCGTGATAGACCACGCCCGAAAAGTCGGTGTCCTCGTAGTAGACGCGGACGGGGAGATGGTGCGGCGCAGCGCTCACGCTTCCCCCTCATCGCCGAACAGCCCGAACTGCGCGCCCTCGCGCCGGGGCTCCACCATGCCAAGGTGCCGGAAGGCAGCGCCTGTCAGCAGCCGGCCACGCGGCGTGCGCTGGAGGAAGCCCTGCTGCAGCAGGAACGGCTCGATGATGTCCTCGATGGCATCGCGCGGTTCGGAGAGGGCTGCAGCGATGGTCTCGATGCCGACCGGCCCGCCGCCAAACTTCTCGGCGACCATCATGAGGTAGCGCCGGTCCATCAGGTCGAGCCCGATCGCGTCGACATCGAGCAGCCGCAGGGCCTTGTCGGCGACACCGCGCGTGATCTGGTCGGCACCATCCACAATCGCGAAGTCGCGCACCCGGCGCAGCAGCCGTCCGGCGATGCGGGGTGTGCCGCGCGAGCGCTTCGCCAGTTCGTTGGCGCCATCCGGGCTCATGCCGATGCCCATGACCCGCGCGCCGCGCGCCACGATCCGCTCCAGTTCTTCGACCGTGTAGAAATTGAGCCGGATCGGGATGCCGAAACGGTCGCGCAGCGGAGTGGTCAGCAGCCCCGCCCGCGTGGTGGCACCGACCAGCGTGAACTTCGGCAGGTCGATCTTGACCGAACGCGCCGCAGGCCCCTCGCCGATGATCAGGTCGAGCTGGTAGTCCTCCATCGCCGGATAAAGGATTTCCTCGACCGCCGGGTTGAGCCGGTGGATCTCGTCGATGAAGAGCACGTCGCGCTCTTCGAGATTGGTGAGCTGCGCTGCCAGATCGCCCGCCTTGGCAATGACCGGGCCGGAGGTCGAGCGGAAGTTGACGCCCATCTCGCGGGCCACGATCTGGGCCAGCGTGGTCTTGCCAAGCCCCGGCGGGCCGACGAACAGCACATGGTCCAGCGCATCGCCGCGCGTCTTTGCGGCCTGGATGAAGACCTTGAGATTGTCCTGCGCCTGCTGCTGGCCGATGAACTCACCCAGCGCCAGCGGACGAATCGACTGGTCGATATCATCCTCGCGCTTGGCACCATCGAGCAGGCCCGGGCGGTTCTTGTCGCTCATCTGCGCTGTTTGGCGCTATTCGCCGACGCGCGCAAGCCGGTGTCCGGGCCGGCCCGTCTCACAGATCGAGTTCGAGCTCGAACACATCCCGGCAGACAATGCCGTGCATGCCGAATTCCTTGAGCCCCGGCTTGAACGCCCGGAAGGCATCGACCCCGCCCGGAAACATCGACATGAAACGCATGCCGCGCTTCTGGAAGAAGGCCATGGCCTCGAAATTGTCGTTCGTGGTGATGGCGCGCAGCCGCTTCATCTTCTGGCTGCGTGCTTCGTCGGCAACCGCATTGAACAGCGCCGTGCCCATGCCGCGCCCGCCATCCGTGACCACGATGGCCCCGAGCAGCGCCACCATCCCGCTCATGCGGTAATAGGCGACGCCGCCGAGCGTGCCATCAGGCGCAAAAGCCCCCTTCAGCGTCATCTCGCTGGCCTTGTGCGCCTTGCCGCCGATCACCAGCGCATCATCACCCCACTGGTTGATCAGCAGGCTGCGGGCCGTCTCGTAGTCGAGATAGGGCATCACGCTGATCGGCTCGGCGGTGCCTGTCTTCAGTCGGGCGGTCATCTCGCCAGTTCCTTCAAGCCTTGCCGGATCAGTTGTCCGGTTTCCGCGCCGTCTCCGAGCGCTGTCATGGCCGCCGCGATGGCCGATTGGGCCTGCGCCTGCGGATAACCCAGATTGGTCAGCGCGGAGATCGCGTCGCTGACCGGTCGTGGCAAGGCCTTGGCCTCGATCGCACCGGACAACTGCATCAGCGCCGGATCGACCATGCCGAACGCCGGCGCCTTGTCCTTCAGTTCCACACAGATGCGCTGCGCCAGCTTCGGGCCGACACCATTGGCCCGCGCCACCTGCGCCTTGTCTCCCGTGGCGATGGCGGTTGCCAGCGCACCGGGTTCGAGCGTCGACTGGATCGCCAGCGCCACCTTGGCCCCGACGCCCTGCACGCTCTGCAGCAGGCGGAACCAGTTCTGTTCCGCTTCACTGCGAAAGCCGAACAGGCGGATGGCATCCTCGCGGACCTGGGTCTCGATCCAGACGGTCACCGCCTCGCCAACCGGCGGCAGGGCCTGCAGCGTCCGCGATGAGCAGAACACCACGTAGCCCACGCCATGCACGTCGACGATCACGAAATCCTCGCCGTATGAATCGATTTGGCCCTTGAGCTTGCCGATCATGGTGACATCCAAACGGAAAAACCCTGCGCTGTGACGTAAGCGGAGGTTAGGTTACGGTAACACGCGCTCACGAAGTGCGCGAGAGCCACGATGTTGCGCGTGCGTGATTGCGATTGCGAGGGCATCAGCCGCATCTTCTGTCTTTGGGTCGGCTTTTGGCAGAAGAACCTTGATCATCATGCCGATCTGTTTCTTGTCCGCGTGACCATTGCCGACCACGGTTTTCTTGACCAGATTGGCGGCATATTCAGCAACGGCAAGCCCGCCGAGGGCCGGAACAAGCAACGCCACACCCCGCGCATGGCCCAGCTTCAGCGTCGCCTGGGCGTCCTTGTTGACGAACGTCTCCTCGACCGCCACTTCATCGGGCCGATACTGGCCCATCACCGCAGACAACCCGTCATGCAACTGTTTCAGACGCTCGGCTGTCGACTGTGTGCTGTCGCTTGTCACCGTGCCGCAGGCGACGAAGGACAGGCGTGTGCCGTCCTGCACGATGATGCCCCAGCCGGTCTTGCGCAGGCCCGGGTCAATCCCGAGGATTCGAATCGCATTCGCCATGCCTGACCGTATAGCCTGATCGGGCCGCACTCGAACGTCCCTTGCGCAGCGCCGCTGCCCCTGACAGGACAGCGCGATGGAACAGGTCTTTTCCGTCCTCGCCCCGCAAGGGCTTGACCGCACCTTGCTGGTGCTGGGCCTCGCGGCACTGCTTGGCGGGCTGGTGCGCGGTTTCACCGGGTTCGGCTTTGCCATGATCTTCATGCCACTGGCCGGGCTGGCGGTGCCGCTGCCGCTGGCCTCTGCCCTGATCTGGGCGCTCGATGCGCCCTTCGCCCTGCCGCTGGCGGCGCGCTCACTGCGAAAAGCGTCTTGGCGTGAGGTGCTGCCGCTGCTGGCCGGCGCCGCCATGGCCCTGCCACTCGGCCTCTGGCTGCTGCTGACACTGCCTTCGCTGGTGATGCGCTGGTTGATCGCGGGACTGATTCTTGCGGCGGTGCTGGCCTTGGCGACAGGCTGGCGCTGGCGCGGCCGGCCCGGCCTGACGCTGTCCTTCGGCGTCGGCGGCCTCTCGGGGCTGGGATCGGGCCTTGCCCAGTTGGGCGGCATGCCGCTGGCCATCTTCTGGCTCAGCGCGCAAAACAAGTCTGCCGCCCAGATGCGGCACGATCTGGTGACCTACTTCGCCTGCGCCACGCTGGTTTCCGGCGCGCTGCTGGCCTGGAGCGGCGTGCTGACCTCGTCCGCGCTCCTGAAGGCCGTGCCGCTGCTCGTGCCCTATGGTCTCGGCATCCTGATCGGCACGCGCTGCTATCGCTTTGCCAGCGAGAGCACCTTCCGCCGCATCGCCTATGGCGTGATCGCGCTGGCGGCGCTGATCAGCCTGCCGCTCTGGGATGGCTGGCTCGGGCGCGGCTGAAAGCCTGCCGCCAGCCTGCTCACGATGTCAGGCGGGCCATGACCTCGTCGGAGACCTCGAAATTCGAGAAGATGTTCTGCACATCGTCATCATTTTCCATGATGTCGAGCAGCTTCATCACCGACTGGGCTTTCTCCTCGTCGAGCATCACCAGGTTCTGCGGTTTCCAGATCGACTTGGCCGTGGCCGGCGCACCCAGCCTGGCTTCGAGCGCCTTGGAAACCTCCGACAGGTCGGCGAAACCACAGATGATCGTGTGGCCATTCTCGTCTGACTGGACGTCATCGGCCCCGGCCTCGATCGCCGCTTCCATCACCGTGTCGGCATCGCCGGCCTGCGCCGGATAGGTGATTTCGCCCAGCCGGTCGAACATGAAGGTGGCCGAGCCGGTGGCACCCAACTCGCCCCCCGCCTTGGTGAAATACGAGCGCACATTCGAGCCGGTGCGGTTTCTGTTGTCGGTCAATGCCTCGACGATGATCATCACGCCGCCGGGGCCGCGCCCCTCGTAGCGCACCTCATCGTAGTTCTCGCTGTCATTGCCGGCCGCCTTCTTGATGGCGCGCTCGATATTGTCCTTGGGCATGTTTTCGGCACGCGCAGCCAGCACGGCCATGCGCAGGCGCGGGTTCATGGCAGGGTCCGGCATGCCGAGCTTTGCCGCGACGGTGATTTCACGGCCGAGCTTGCCAAAGATCTTGGAGCGGACTTTGTCCTGCTTGCCCTTGCGGTGCATGATGTTCTTGAACTGTGAATGCCCGGCCAACGGAGCCTCCTTCGCGACGGCATTGCACGGGGCCAAACGACCTGCCGGCTGCCGATGGGTGATCTGTTCTTGGCCGGCTTATAGCAAAGCGCCGGCGATTGAGAAGCGCCGGCGAGCGGCTCACAGGCCGATGGCGCGCATCAGCGCGAACCACCCGGCATAGGCCAGCCCGCCCACAAGGAAAGTGGTGTAGGTCAGGCCGGCCAGCCCGATGATCGCCCCCAGCCCGAGATAGACGCCATCCTCCTCGGTCACCGCCAGAGAGATCAGGATCAGGGCAATGGCGGGCGGGAAGTTGGTGCCCGGCAATGGAATGATGATCGAGATCGCGCACAAGGCGGCGAACACGCCAATCACCCGGTCCATGACCGGCGAGAACAGCATGGTCCAGCGCGGCCTGAGCACGGCCTCGATGCGGCGCATGCGCGGCTCCACGGCGTTGACCATCTTCAGCAGCGTGCTGCGCTGGATGGTCTTGGCGTCGATGCGGCGCGGCAGCCACGGCTTGGGCCGGCCCAGTGCCATCTGCAATGCCACCATCAGCAGCGGGATGCCGAACAGCGAGCCGATGCCCGGCGTGGGAATGAGGTTGGGCAGGCAGAACAGGATCAGCAGCAGCCCGAAGGCGCGTTCCCCGAACGCCTCCATCATCTGCCCGATGCTGATCGTCTCGCCCTGATGGTTGTCGGCCAGATGCCGCAGGATGGTGCTGGCCCTGGCGTGTTCGGGCGGATGCGGGCCGGCTGGCGCGGAGCGGTCGCCCTCATTCACCGCTCAGCCCTCCCAGAATCCGGGCCGCTGCTCGGCCAGCCCGGGCCCGATCCTCACTGGCGAGACCTTCAGCGCCAGGCCGGTGCGGTCATCGGTCTCCACCGCCACGCCGCACAGCGTGCCTTCGCCGCTTGCCGCTTCCCAGCGCTGCAGCGGCGTCTTCTGGATCAGCCGTCGCACCGGCTCGTGCCGGTCGAAGCCGATCACCGAATGATAATCGCCGCACATGCCGGCATCGGTCTGGAAAGCCGAGCCGCCGGGCAGGATGCGCGTGTCCGCTGTCGGCACATGGGTGTGCGTGCCGACCGTGAGAGAAACCCGGCCATCGAAGTTCCAGCCAAAGGCCTGCTTCTCGCTGGTGGCCTCGGCATGGATGTCGAGCACGATGGCGTCGACCACCTCGCGCAACGGGGCCTGCCCGATGGCTTCTTCAACAGCCCGGAACGGGCAATCGAGCGGCTCCATCTCGACGCGCCCCATGGCATTGACGACCAGCACGCGCTGGCCCCTCGCCGTCTCGACCATGGCCGCGCCGCGCCCCGGCGTCCCAGGCGGATAGTTGGCGGGGCGCACGAGGCGCGGCTGGCGTTCGATGAACACCAGCGCCTCGCGCTGATCCCAGGAGTGATTGCCGAGCGTCACGGCATCGGCCCCGGCATCGAGGATTTCCTGGCAGATCACTTCGGTGATGCCATAGCCGGCAGCGGCATTCTCGCCGTTGACCACCACGCAGTCGAGATCCCAACGCGCCCGCAGGCCAGGCAGCCGCTCGGCCAGCGCAATCCGGCCAGGCCGGCCGACAACATCACCGAGAAACAGAAGGCGCATGCAGCTAGGCTCGTGTCGGAAGAGGTTTCGGGATATCGGAGGCAGGGCAGCCAGCGACTTGTGCCGGAAACCACCGAAAGGTCAACGCATCAGGCGGCTGGGCTGGCACCCGGATCATCGTTCAGCTCCGCCCTCCCGATGCCGGGCATGATCACGCCCCTCTCGGTCGCGATGGCATGAAGCGCCCTGTCATGCGGCTCGGTCGGCACCTCGGCCACCTCCTGCGCCGCATAGGCGATGCCGATGGTCAGCAGATCGCCCTTGGCCTGCAGCCGCGCGATGGCCCGGTCGTAGTGACCCTTGCCATAGCCCAGACGCCGGCACTGGCGATCAAACGCCAGCAGCGGCACCAGCAGCACGGCAGGCCCGGTCTCGCCGGCTTCCGGCACCGGCACAAGAGTGCCGAACCCGCCAGGCACCAGCGGCTCCCATGGCATCCAGGGTCGGAACAACACCTCGCTGGCAAAATCGCCGCCCGGCCTGTGCATGGCCGGCAGTGCCAGCGCGATGCCGCGCTCCTTGAGCGCCACCATGATGGGCCTGGGGTCCGCTTCGGAACGCATCGGCCAATAGCCGGCCACCACGCCGCGCACCGAATCCAGCAGCCGGGAGCCAAACAGCCTGGAAGCAAGCAGTCCGTCAGCGATCTGCTGATCCCATTCCAGCCGGTCGTCGAGGTCGAGCCCGTCGCGCCGCTGCATGGCTTCAAGGCGCATGGCGGCCTTCAGGGCATGGTCTGCCATCACGGACGGTCCGGTTTGCGTGGGACGGAAGGGTTGCGGAGCCACCTGGCCGTTGGGTTTTCGATCCCGGGACACCTACAATGTAGGTGGGCGCCGTTTGTCCTGGCCCACGGGCCAGGTCAGGAACAGCTCCCGGACGGATCAATAAGGGCCCGGGGATACATTTCCCTGACGAACCGGGCAGCCCCGCCTCTTCCATGTAGAGGCTCGCAAGCCGGCTGTGAAGGGCAGCTCCACCGTCAAGGACGATACGATGCCCCTCCACGTTCAGCCCACGGGCCGCTCGTCGGCAATCACCTTGCCATCCCGCGGCAGTGAGCCCTGCGGCACGATCTCGACCAGCCCCTTGAGCTTGGTGATGGCCTGCAGCGAGGCGGCCAGCGCATCGACGAAGCCGGGCGGCTCGGCATAGAGTTCCGCCTTCAGCAGCATCGTGTCGAGTTCGTTGGCGCGTCCGATCACCAGCCTGAGCTTGGCCACCTCGGCATGCCGGCGCGCGATCTCCGCCACCTGCTCGGGCCTGACGAACATGCCCTTGATCTTGGCGGTCTGGTCGGCGCGCCCCATCCAGCCCTTGATGCGCATGTTGGTGCGGCCGCAGGCGCTGATGCCGGGCATGGCAGCGGTGAGATCGCCGACGGCCAGCCTGATCAGCGGATGCTGCGGATCAAGGCTGGTGATCACGATCTCCCCCACCTCGCCTTCCCGGACCGGATCGCCCGTGCCCGGCGTGACGATCTCGACGATGATGTTCTCGTTGACCACCATGCCGGCGCGCGCCCGTGTCTCGTAGGCGATGATCCCGATATCGGCGGTGGCATAGGACTGGTAGGCCTCGACGCCTGCCTCCTTCACCCAGGCTTGCAGGCTGGGCGGGAACGCCGCGCCCGAAACCACGGCCTTCGTCATGCTGACAGGGCGACCGGCGGTGCGACCGGCCTCGATCAGGATTTTCAGGAAATCCGGCGTGCCGGCATAGGCGCCGGGCCGAAACGCCTCGATCACGTCCAGTTGCTGTTCGGTGTTGCCCGGCCCTGACGGGATCACCGCGCAACCCGCCGCCCGCGCGCCGGAATCGAAGATGAAGCCGCCCGGCGTCAGGTGGTAGCTGAAGGTGTTGAGCACGACCTCGCCGCAGGTCAGCCCCGCCGCGAAGCAGGCCCGGCC
>JALORF010000144.1:0-6446 GCA_025459195.1 Beijerinckiaceae bacterium | reverse complement strand
GGCGAGGTGAACAGCCGTCCGAACTGGCCGGGCGCCCCCGCAACGAACCCGCCGAAGGGAGGGTGGGCCTTGTGCATCGCCGGCAGGTCGGACTTGCGCAGGATCGGCAGTTGCGCCAGCGCCTTGCGGCTCTTGATGTCATGCGGATCAACGCCCGCCAGATGCTCGGCATAGGCCGGAGCCTGCATCGCCGCGGCGATCACCCCCTCAAGACGCCCCAGCAACTCGGCCTCGCGTGCCTCGGGCGGGCGCGTTTCCAGCGCATCGAAATGGGTGGCCATGGCAGTCCCTCGTTGTCTCAGAAGCGGATTATTCTCAACCAGCGCATCACGTCCAGCAAGGTCGCAAGCGCTGAGGCCACATAGGTCCAGGCCGCCGCCGTCAGCACCTGCCGGGCCGCCGGCATGTCGGCCTCCGCAAGGTAGCCCCTGGCCTCCAGGATCGGCAGCGCCTTGCGGAAACTGGCATCATACTCGATCGGCAGCGTCACCAGATGCACCAGCACGCGCACGAGCAGCAGAACCACGCCAAGCCCGACCTGCAACAGGATCAGCAGCGGGGCCTTGATCAGGACGCCAAGCAATGGTGCGGTCAGCAGCACAACCGTGGCGATGCGGTCGATCCAGATCACGTTTGCGACCACCACCATGCGCCGCATGAAGCCGGGCTCCTCGCGAGCATGCTGGATGGCATGGCTGACCTCGTGCGTCGCCACGGCCACCGCCGCCACGGACCGGCCGGAAAAATGGCTCTCGCTCAGCCGGACGATACGCGCCTCCGGATCATAGTGATCGCCAGCCTCCGTGGCTTCGACGCTCACGCCCTCCAGTCCCGCCTCATCAAGCAGGTGCCGGGCCAGTTCCCCGCCCGTGCCGGGCAGGTCGGGGCGCTCGGTGCCATGCTTCTTCAGCGCCCATTGCACCCAGAACTGCGGCCCGAAGATCAGCAGCAGCAAGGCAAGGATGGCAAGGCCGATCAGGATGGGCATGGGCCAGACATGGCCAGCGGGCCGGCCTCAATCAAGGGGCACGAGACATTGGGTTCAGCGCCCGCGCAAAGGCCGCACTGTCGGGGAAGACCTCGTAGGCCGCGACCAGTCCGTCCCGGAAGCCGAACAGGTTGGCGGCCCGCAGGTGCAGGTCCTGTCCGCTCGCGCGCACCCGCCAGTGGCCGCTGAGCACCAGCAGCGCGCGGTCGGCGCTGATCAGCCGCTCCAGCGGCTCGACCCTGACGATCTCCAGCGCAGCCCCCACCTGGCCGAAGAAGGCCAGCACGGCCTCGACGCCGCGATGCTCGCCGGCCCAGGGGATCAGGTCGGGCGGTCCATTCCAGCGCACCACGATGTCGGGCGCCGCCACTGCCCGGAAGGCCGCCAGATCGCCGGTTCTGAGGGCCGCATACCAGCGCCCGAGAACCGCTTCGATGGCCGCGCTCATGCCAGCCAGCGCTTGCGGCGCTTGTAGCTCTTGACCTCGCGGAACGACTTCTTCGCCCCTTCGGAGACGCCAAGATAGAATTCCTTGACGTCCTCGTTCTCGCGCAGCGACTTCGCCTCACCATCCATGACGATGCGGCCGGTCTCCATGATGTAGCCATAGGTGGCGTATTTCAGCGCCATGTTGGTGTTCTGCTCGGCCACCAGGAAGGACACGCCTTCTTCGGCGTTGAGGCGCTTAACGATTTCGAAGATTTCCTCGACCACCTGCGGAGCCAGCCCCATCGAGGGCTCGTCGAGCAGGATCATGCGCGGGTTCGACATCATGGCGCGCCCGACGGCACACATCTGCTGCTCGCCGCCCGAGGTGTATCCGGCCACCGACTGGCGACGCTGCCGCAGCCGCGGGAACAGGGTGTAGATCTTCTCAAGGTCGCGCTTGATCGCCGCGTTGCCATCGCGCCGGGTGAACGCCCCGGTCAGCAGATTCTCCTCGATGGTGAGATGGGCGAAGCAATGCCGCCCCTCCATCACCTGGATGCAGCCTCGCCGCACCAGTTCATTGGGGCTCATCGTGTCGACGCGCTCGCCCTCGAACTCGATCGAGCCCTTGGTGACTTCGCCGCGTTCAGCTTTCAGAAGGTTCGAGATCGCCTTCAGCGTCGTGGTCTTGCCCGCGCCATTCGCGCCGAGGATCGCGACAATGCCGCCGCGCGGCACCGTGAGCGACACACCCTTCAGCACAAGGATGACGTGGTCATAGATGACCTCGATGTTGTTCACCGACAGGACAGTGTCGACAGCGGGCTGGCTGACGGCGGCGGTGGCTGTGGCGGACATGGGTCACTCCGGCAGTTGGCAGTCGGCAATAGGCAGCCGGTCAAAGGTGCGGGTCTGGAACGACCGCCCGTTGCCGACTGCCTACTCCCTCAACTCACGAGTTGTTCTGGCAGGGCTCGGTGCGGGCTGGCCAGCCTGCATTCGAGGTGGCGAAGGCCTTGGCGGCTTCTTCCAGCAGCGGACGGACCATCTCCTTCTGCGGCTGGATGTCGGCCGACTGGCGCTTCCAGGCCTTGCCGTCCCACTCCATCACATAGACAGCCGACTGGCTGTTGTGATCCGAGCAGGTGACGCGGACTGGCGAGGCAAAGCCGGCAGCGCCGTTGGCGGCCCAGCGGGCTTCGGTCATGTTGAGGGCTTCAAGACCCCGGCGCATGTCTTCCCCGGTGATCACCTTCTTGCCGGTGATGGCCTGCGCGTTGCGGATCGCCTCGGCAATCAGGATGCCCTGATAGACGCCCCGGTTGTAGAGGTTCTCGCCGACCTTTTCCTTCGGCGACAGCGACTGGCCCTTGTCCACGACGTGCTTGATGATGTCCTGGATGACGGGGAAGTTGGCACCGGTCTGGTGCCAGTTCAGGGCGCGGTAGCCCTTCGCTGCGTCGCCGGCCGGGCGCGCATCGTCATCGCCGCCAGCCCACCACACGCCAACCAGACGGTTGACCGGGAAGCCGCCGCGCGCTGCCTCGCGCACCGCCGTCGGGTTCATCGCGCCCCAGCCCTGGTTATAGACCCAGTCGGTGCGGTCACGCCGGATCGAGAGCCAGACCGAGGACTGGTTCTGCATTTCGGCGGGCGCCACCGGATAGAGCTTCAGGTTGAAGCCGTGCTGCTTGGCGAGCGTCTCCAGGATCGGGATCGGTTCCTTGCCGAAGGGTGCGTCGAGGTGCAGCAGGCCGATGGTCTTGCCCTTGAGCTTGTCGAAGCCCCCCTCCTGCTGGGCGACGTGCTGGATGAAGGCGTTGGCGCCATCCCAGTAGGTGATCGGCATGTTGAACACCCAGGGGAAGACATCGCCCACAGCCGAGGCCGAGAGGCCATAGCCCATCGAGAAGATCGGAATCTTGTCGATGTGGGCGCGCGGGATCGCCGCCAGCGTGGCACCGGTTGACCAAGGCACATAGAGCACCGAGTTCTTGGCCTTGCCCTGCTCGTAGCACTCGACCGAACGACGCGTGTCGTAGGCCGTCTCGCACTCCTCGAAGTTGATGCGCACGCCGCCGATGCCGCCGTCGCGGGCATTGAGCATGGCGAAATAGTCGCGCACGCCGTCACCGACCGGAATGCCCGAGCCCGAGAAGGCCCCGGTGCGGTAGGTGTTGTGCACGAAATTGATCGCGTCCTGCGCCTTGGCGGCAAAGCCCGCCATCAGCACCGAGGCCGCGACAGAAGCGCCGAGAGCCAGTTTCTTGAACATCATGGGTGTCGTTCCTCCGTTCACCGTTGTTCGTCGATGTGGCCGGGTTTCGATAAGTCCCGGGCCTGGTTTGCTGTTGGCTGGCCTCAATAGGGGAAAGGCCAGACCCGCAGTTTCTGCTTCATGATCTGCCAGAGCCTGGCCAGACCATGTGGTTCCACAATCAGGAGATAGATTGTCAGCGCACCGATGATCATCAGCACGATCTTTTCGGCGGTGGCCCCGGTGATGGCGATGCCGATGGCCGGCAGCCCGAATTTCAGGATCGTGGGCAGTGCCACGATGAAGCCCGCCCCCAGGAACGAGCCGATCATCGAGCCGGCCCCACCGATGATCACCGCGAACAGGATCAGGAACGAGAGCCGGATGGCGAACTCGGTGCCCGCTTCCGCCCCGCCCAGATACAGGAACACGAACAGCGCGCCCGAGACGCCGCAGTAGAAGGACGAGACGGCGAAGGCCATCAGCTTGGCGTTCAGCAGCTTGATGCCCATCAGTTCGGCAGCGATGTCCATGTCGCGCACCGCCATCCACGAGCGCCCGATGCGCCCATGCACGAGGTTCGATGCCAGCCAGGTCATGCCCACCACGAAGCACAGGCAGATCAGGTATTTCACCTCCAGCGAGGCCGTCGGCCCCGTGATCGGCACGCCGAACAGGGTGCGCAGCGGCACCTCGATCGCGCCGGACGGGTTGTAGTTGAACAGCCACGGAATGCGCACGAAGGCCCATTGCAGGAAGAACTGCGCCGCCAGCGTCGCCACCGCCAGATAAAGCCCCTTGATGCGCAAGGATGGCAGACCGAAGAACACGCCGACCGCCGCCGCGAAGAAGCCGGACACGAAAATCCAGATGATGATGTTCACCTCGGGAAAGATCGTCGTCAGCTTGTAGCAGGCATAGGCCCCCACGCCCATGAAGCCGGCGGACCCCAGGCTGATCAGGCCGGTGTAGCCGGTCAGGATGTTCAGCCCGATCACCGCGACCGACAGCGCCAGGAATGGCAGCATGATCGTCTTGAGGGTGAAATCGCTGGTGACGAACGGCACCACGAGGAAGGCGAAGGCGAGGATCAGCGCCAGGCCGATCCGGTCCTGGCGGATCGGAAAGATCGCCATGTCATCGGCGTAAGTGGTCTTGAACTGGCCGGTTTCGCGATAGAACACTGCGCTACGCTCCGTTTGGCTGTCGGCAATGGGCAGTGGGCAGTCGTGACGACGCCATTGCCTGCCAAACCGATTGCCGACTGCCGATTGCCGACTGCCGCATGATCAGATCCTCTCGATGATCTTCTCGCCGAACAGCCCTTGCGGCCTGAACAGCAGGAAGCCGAGCGCGATGACATAGGCCAGCCAGGTCTCGATGCCGCCGCCCAGCAGCGGCCCCCAATAGCCCTCGCCCATCTTCTCGCCGATGCCGATGATCAGACCGCCGACGATGGCGCCGGGCACCGAGGTGAAACCACCGAGGATCAGCACCGGCAAAGCCTTCAGCGCGATGATTTCCAGCGCGAACGACACGTCCGAGCGCGCGCCCCACATGATGCCGGTGACCAGCGCCACGATGCCGGCGGTGAACCAGACGATGACCCAGATCTGGTTGAGCGAGATGCCCACCGACAGCGCCGCCTTGTGGCTGTCCGCCACCGCGCGAAGCGCCCGGCCGATGCGGGTATACTGGAAGAAGAACGCAAGGCCCGCGATCATCACCGAGGCGATCACGGCGGCGGCCACATCCAGATGCTGGATGTTGACCCGCCCGCCAAGGATGTTGAACTGCGTCGAGCCGGTCGGCAGCCCGAGTTCGGCGGTGATCATCACCTTGGGATTGCCGCCGAAGACGTATTCGCCGAAGCCGATCAGGAAATAGGTCAGCCCCACCGTCGCCATCAGCATGATGATCTCGTTCTGGTTGACCAGCGGCCTGAGCACGATGCGCTCCACCAGCCAGGCCAGCACGAACATGGTCGCCACCGCGACGACCAGCGCCAGGATGGCCACCACGACCCCGGTCGGCAGGCCCATGCGCTGGGTCATGATCTCGTAGGAGCCCACCAGCGTCAGTGCCGAGAACACCACCATGATGCCCTGCGCGAAGTTGAACACGCCAGACGCCTTGAAGATCAGCACGAAGCCGAGCGCGATCAGCGCATAGAGCACGCCCGCAACGAGGCCCTCCCACAGGGTCTGCACCAAAAGGTCAGGCAACTCCCACATGTCGATGAAGGGCGCAGCCAGCACCTTGTGGCCGACCGAGCCCTTCGGCATCAGGCCGGTCTGCACCAGAAGCGCGATCGCCGCGCCGATGGCGGCCATGATGCCAAGCACCTTCAGCGTGCCGAGCACGGCGGGCGGAAGGACGGCTCGGGCGGGGGATGATGTGACGGCGGACATGAGCCTTGTGGTTCCCTCAATGCGCCACGCCGAGATAGGCGTCGATGACCTTCTGGTCGGCCTTCACCACATCGGGCGTGCCGTCGGCGATCTTGCGGCCGTATTCGAGCACGACAACGCGGTCGGACAGGTCCATGACCACGCCCATGTCATGCTCGATGAGCGCGATGGTGGTGCCGAATTGCTGGTTCACGTCGAGGATGAAGCGGCACATGTCCTCCTTCTCCTCAAGGTTCATGCCGGCCATCGGCTCGTCGAGCAACAGCAGTTCCGGCTCCATCGCCAGCGCACGGCCCAGCTCGACGCGCTTTTGCAGGCCATAGGGCAGCTTGCCCACCGGCACCTTGCGGATCGCCTGGAT
>JALORF010000020.1 GCA_025459195.1 Beijerinckiaceae bacterium | reverse complement strand
CGGATGAGCCAACAAGGTTTATCACATTTAGTTCAGAGCCTTTCTGTTTTTTCAACCTGTTGTTGCCTGATATTCGTCGATGCCGCGCCGGCTCGCGCTCAGGTTCTGGATCAGCTGTCGGAATTCTTGCAGCGAAATCAGAATCAGCAACCAGCTGACGAACTACCAGCCCCCGCCAAGCGGGCTCAGGAGAATACTGGGCCCGTCGCGCCAGCTGGCGGACAGCCCGCTGCTGGCCAGGAACCAGGGGCGTTGCCTAATGCAACACCTGCACAACGAATCTATTTAGGGCTGGAGGCTGAACAAGCCGCGTGCCCACTCTTTCGATACCTTCCTGGCAGATGGACAATTGGTCCGGCTTGACGATCACGGATATCGACCAGCCGGACCGGATGACAGTGTTTTGGCGCTTGCAAGGGGAGTTCCCGTGATGCGTGTTGGCAATCTTGTTCGCCTGCTGGGCGTGACGATCGCATTGGTGGCGGTCTTCAGTCATGCGACCGCTTCTGCTTGCACAGGCATTTCACTGAGGGCGAAGGACGGTGCGGTCATCGCAGCACGCACCGTGGAATGGGCACTTGGCGATGCGGCCCATGACCGTCTTGTGATCTTCCCGCGGGGCCACAGCTTCGCTGGACAGACACCTGATGGAAAGAACGGTATGGCGTGGAAGGGCCAGAACGGCTTTGTGTCGCTCATGGCTTACGGGCAGGAGTTCGGTCCCGACGGGATGAACGAACACGGCCTGTATGTCGGGATGTACTATTTCCCCGACTTCGCCAGCTTCGCAAACTACGACAAGCAGCAGGCTGACCGGTCAATGAGCGTCGGCGACCTGATGCAATGGATGCTGTCTTCGTTCCGCACGGTGCGCGAGGTGCGCGAGAATCTTGCACGGGTCCGGGTCGTCAATGTGCAAGACCCCCGCTTTGGCGGCGCGCCCTTGCCCTTTCACTGGAAAGTGGCAGACCCGAGCGGAGAAGCGATCATCATCGAGATCGTGGATCAGGGGATGGTGAAGATCCACGATGCTTTCCTTGGAGTCGTGACCAATTCTCCCGCCTACGATTGGCATCTGACCAATCTGCGGAACTACATCGGCCTGTCACCTGCTCCGCAGGCCCCGATCTCGATCGAACGCCTTAAACTTTCACCGCTGGGCGCAGGGTCGGGCCTGCTGGGACTACCCGGTGATTTCACTCCGCCATCACGGTTTGTGCGGGCTGCAGCCTTTACAGCATCGGTTCGGCCCCTTGAGACGGCCGATGAGGCCGTTTTCGAAGCCTTCCGGTTGCTCGACAATTTCAACATCCCGCTCGGCGCCATTGCTGATCGCGACAAGATCGCGAAGGACATCGAGAGCGCAACGCAGATCACCACGGCATCTGATCTGAAAAACAAGGTCCTCTATTTTCATACAATGTCAGATCGTCAGATCCGTCGCCTCGACCTGAAGCAGATAGACTTCAATGGTTCAGGTTTGCGTTATGTGCTCGATGGGTCTTCGAGGAAGCAGACGGTCAAGGATCTTTCCGTTACCCGTTAGAGGGGCCGGTAGCCATTCTGCGATCGCGGAGCCGATGATCATGAAGTTTTGGCATCTCCTGCCAGTCGTTGCGGTCATGTCCATGTCGGCGGCAGGAGCCATGGCTCAGGACTGGGTTGATCCGCGAACAGCCTTGCGCGAGCAGGGTATCGATCTGCGCTTCCGTGTGTCGGGCTTCGGAGCCGCCAGCGCGGGGTCTGGCCCCCGGTTTGGCGGGCAGGGCACAGTCTGGCTGGATCTTGACCTCGCCAAGATTGCTGGCTTTGCCGGAACATCTGTCCATGCGAGGTTTGACCAGGATGTCGGTCGATCTTTCAATGGCGATGGCGGAGCGCTGCTACCCTTCAACACCACGCTTGCCTTTCCCGGTAGCGGCGTGGAAAGCGGCGATCTCTCGGCGGCCTATCTCACACAGAGAATCGGCGAGCGCTTTTCGATCAGTGTCGGCAAGCTCAACATGGTCGAGAAAGCCGATGCCGTTCCGCTTGTAGGCAGTGGAGGCCGCGGTGGCTTCCTGCATCTGGGTCTTGCCGCACCAGCGAGCGGCGTCACGCCGCCGTATCTGTTCGGTGCTCTGGCAAGCTATCGCTCGGATCATGCCATCTTCACCGCCATGGTCTACGATCCAACCAGCGCAGTCCGGCGGGATCCATCAACGGGACTGTTCCGGGATGGGGCCACGTTCCTCGGATCGGTTACGGTCCCCGTCAAGATTGCCGGCCTTCAAGGCTATCACGGCTTCAAATTTGTGACGAGTTCCGCCACCGGCGTCGATTTCTCATACCGTGGCGAGGCGTCCGTTCCGGGGGCGACTCAGGGCACGATCCGGCGCAAGAGCGGCATCTGGTATGCCGCCTATTCGTTGCAGCAGTACCTCTGGCAAGACCAGTCCAACCCTGGCCGTGGGTGGGGCCTGTTTGGGCAGGCCGCCATCTCAGATGGCAATCCGACGTTCCTGGACTGGTCAGCCCTGATCGGACTGGCCGGATCCAGTCCAGTTCCAACACGCGAAAATGACCGGTTTGGAATAGGTGTGTTCCGATATTCGCTCAGCAACGCGCTGGTGGATACACTCAGGCCGGTCCTGCGCCTGCGCGACGAGCGCGGCATCGAAGCATTCTATTCCCTCGCATTCAGCCCTCATGTCCGGCTGAATCTCAACGTTCAGAAGATAAGCCCGACGACGGCTTCGGCAAAGAACGTGACCTTGTGGAAGATGAGCACGAACATTTCCTTTTGACCGGCAAAGCCGACCACATCCTCACCCGCCAATATTGAACGCGGCGAGGGCTGCCATGTTGACGATGTCGGTGTCCTTGGCGCCGAGGGGCACGATCTGCACCGGCTTGTCGAGGCCCACGATCAGCGGGCCGATGACGGTGGAGCCGCCCAGTTCCTGCAGCATCTTGGTGGAGATCGAGGCCGAGTGGAAGGCCGGCATGATCAGGATGTTGGCAGGCTGCGTCAGCCGGCAGAACGGATATTGCGCCATCAGGTCGCGGTTGAGCGCCACATCGGCAGCCATTTCGCCGTCATACTCGAAGTCGACGCGCATCTGGTCGAGGATTTTCACCGCCTCGCGCACTTTCTCCGAGCGCTCGCCTGCCGGGTGGCCGAAGGTCGAGAAGGCCAGCAGTGCCACGCGCGGCTCATAGCCCAGCCGCCGGCCCACACCTGCCGCCTCCACCGCAATCTCCGACAATTCCTTTGCGGTCGGCATCTCGGTGATGGCGGTGTCGGCCACCAGCACGTTGCGCCCGCGCGACAGCACCAGCGACACGCCGATCAGCTTGTGGCCGGGCTTCTCGTCGATGACGTGGCGCACATCCTCCAGCGCGATCGAATAATTGCGGGTCACCCCGGTGACCATGCCGTCCGCGTCCCCCAGCGCCACCATGGCGGCGGCGAAGTGGTTGCGGTCATTGTTGATCAGCCGCTGGCAGTCGCGGAACAGGTAGCCCTGCCGTTGCAGCCGCTCATAGAGGAAATTGGCATAGGCCGAATTGCGCTTCGAGAGCCGCGCGTTGTGGATCTCGATGTCTTTGCCTTCGAGTTCGACGCCGAGGAAGGTCGCGGTCTCGCTGATCCGGTCCTCGCGGCCGACCAGGATGGCCCGGCCCAGCCCCTGGTTGACGAAGGACACCGCGGCGCGGATCACCTGCTCCTCCTCGCCCTCGGCAAAGACGATGCGCTTGGGGTAGCGCCGCACCCGTTCGAAGATGCGGTTCAGCGTGCCGGCCACCGGGTCGCGCCGGGCTGAAAGCTGCGCGATGTAGGCCTTCATGTCGACGATGGGTTTGGCCGAGACACCGGTGTCCATCGCGGCCTTGGCCACGGCTGGCGGGATGGTGGTCATCAGGCGCGGATCGAACGGCACCGGGATGATGTATTCGCGCCCGAACTTGGGCCGTGCGCCCTGGTAGGCTGCGGCCACCTCGTCCGGCACATCCTCCTGCGCCAGCGCGGCAATGGCCTCGGCTGCCGCGATCTTCATCTCCATGTTGATGGTGCGGGCGCGCACATCGAGTGCGCCGCGGAAGATGTAGGGAAAGCCCAGCACATTGTTGACCTGGTTCGGATAATCCGAGCGCCCGGTCGCCATGATGGCGTCATCGCGGATTTCGGCCACTTCCTCGGGCGTGATCTCCGGGTCCGGGTTGGCCATGGCAAAGATGATCGGGTTCGGCGCCATCGAGGCCACCATCTCGGGCGTCACGGCACCCTTCTGGCTGAGCCCGAAGAAGGCATCGGCACCGACCAGCGCATCGGCGAGCGAGCGCGCCTCGGTGACCACGGCATGGGCGCTCTTCTGCTGGTTCATGCCTTCGAGGCGTCCGCGCCAGATCACGCCCTTGGTGTCGCACAGCATCACGTTGTTGGGCGAGAAGCCCATCGCTTTCAGCAGTTCCGTGCAGGCAATGCCGGCAGCACCGGCCCCGTTGACCACGAGCCGGGTCGACTTGATGTCCCGGCCCGTGAGCTTGAGCGCGTTGAGCAGGCCGGCGGCGGCAATGATCGCTGTGCCGTGCTGGTCGTCGTGGAACACCGGGATGTCCATCAACTCGCGCAGGCGCTCCTCGATGATGAAGCATTCCGGGGCCTTGATGTCCTCCAGGTTGATGCCGCCGAAGGAGGGGCCGAGATAGCGCACCGCGTTGATGAACTGTTCCGGGTCTTCGGTGTCGACCTCAAGATCGATGGAGTCGATATCGGCAAAGCGCTTGAACAGCACCGACTTGCCTTCCATCACCGGCTTGGAAGCGAGCGCGCCGAGATTGCCCAGGCCGAGGATGGCGGTGCCGTTGGAAATCACTGCCACGAGGTTGCCGCGTGTGGTGTAATCGTAGGCCTTGGACGGATCCTGCGCGATGGCCAGCACCGGCACGGCCACGCCCGGCGAATAGGCGAGGCTCAGGTCGCGCTGCGTCGCCATCGGCTTGGTCGGCACGATCTCGAGCTTGCCCGGCTTGCCCATCGAGTGGAACTGCAAGGCTTCCTGATCGGTGAAGGTGGGGCGGGGGCGCTTGGCCATGGAGAGATCCTTGGGCAACGGGGCGACCGCGTGGGCGCGGCTCATTCTGGGCGTGCCGCAACCTAGAGAGCGCGCCGCCGCTGCGAAAGCCCTGATTTTGGCCAGAATGGAAAAGATGCTGGTCTGGATCCGTGCAGTCGGCCTTGAAGCGCCGGTTTTCACCAACCAGCCGCCGTCATCCCGGCTCATGGCCGGGATGACGGCATTCTGCCAGGTGATCGTCGCATGCTTTTCTGTTCACGAACGGAGCGCGGACAGGTGAAATCGGCGCAGCCATCCGCTAGGTGTGCTGCATGCCCGATCCAACACCAAGCGCCGCCCCGGATGCCGCCCAGAAGGCGACGCCCTCGATGGCGCAGTATCTGGAGATCAAGGCCGTCAATCCCGACAGCCTGCTGTTCTACCGCATGGGCGATTTCTACGAACTGTTCTTCACGGACGCCGAGATCGCCTCGCGTGCCCTCGGCATCGTGCTGACCAAGCGCGGGCGCCATGGCGGCGAGGACATCCCCATGTGCGGCGTGCCGGTGGTGCGGGCCGATGACTATCTCCAGCGCCTGATCGGCCTCGGCCACCGCGTCGCCGTCTGCGAACAGCTCGAAGACCCGGCAGAGGCACGCAAGCGCGGCTCCAAGGCCGTGGTCCGGCGCGACGTTGTGAGGCTGGTCACGCCCGGCACCGTCACCGAGGAGAACCTGCTCGATCCGGCGCGGGCAAGCTGGCTCGTCGCCATCGCACGACGCCGCTTGCCGGATGATGGCTGGATGTATGGTGTGGCGGCGGTCGACATCTCCACCGGCCGTTTCACGGTGACTGATACGGCAGAGGCCGGTCTGCCCGTGGAACTGGCAAGGCTCGAGCCGCGCGAGATCGTGCTGCCCGAGGCGCTGCATCAGGATGCGGCCCTGAAGCCCGTCTGGCGCGATGCCCGTGCGGCGCTGACGCCGCTGGGGCGCGAGAGCCTTGATGCAGCCTCGGCGGAGCGCCGGCTGAAGGAGCATTTCGGCGTCGCCACGCTCGATGCGTTCGGCCAGTTCAGCCGCTCCGAACTGGCCGCTGCGGCCATGGCGCTGGCCTATGTGGCCCGGACCCAGCTTGCCGCACGCGCGCCCCTGCTCCCGCCCCGGCGCGAGACCACCGGGGCGGTTATGCGGATCGATGCGGCCACGCGGGCCAATCTGGAATTGACGCGCACCTTGTCGGGCGAACGGCAGGGTAGCCTGCTCCAGACCATCGACCGGACGCTGACACCGGGCGGCGCGCGTCTTTTGGCCGAGCGGCTGGCTGCCCCGCTGATGGATGTCGATGCCATTGCGGCCCGGCAGGACAGCGTGGCGCTGTTTCTGGCCGAACCCCTGCTTCGCGAGCACCTGCGGGCCGAGCTTCTCGGTGTTCCCGACATCGAGCGCGCCTTTGGCCGGCTGTCGCTCGATCGGGGCGGGCCGCGCGACCTGCAGGCCCTTGCCGCCGGGCTCGATGCTGCCGCGCGCATTGCCGAACGGCTGGCCGACCTTCTTGTCCTGCCGGCCGAGATGAGGGAGGCCGCCGCTCGCCTTGCCGGGGTTGACCGTGCGCTGGCTGCGGGGCTCGCCGCGGCGCTGGCGGATGAGGTGCCGCTGCTGGCCCGTGATGGCGGCTTCATCCGGGAGGGCCACAGCGCCGATCTGGATGAACTGCGCGAACTCCAGAGCGACAGCCGCCGCATTATCGCCGTGCTGCAGGGCCGCTATGCCACAGAGACCGGCGTGCGCACCTTGCGCATCAAGCACAACAACGTGCTGGGCTACTTCATCGAGGTGGCGCAGGCGGCGGGTGAGGGCCTGATGCAGGAACCCTGGCGCGGCACCTTCATCCACCGCCAGAGCATGGCCGGAGCGATGCGCTTCAGCACGGTCGAACTCGGCGAGTTGCAGGACAAGATCGCTTCGGCCTCGGACCGGGCGCTCCGGCTTGAACTTGCGCTGTTCGCCGGGCTTCGCGCCCAGGTGCTGGCGGCCGGCGACAGCATCCGTCAGGTTGCAGCGGCGCTGGCCCTGCTCGATGTCTCCGTGGCGCTGGCAGAGCTTGCGGCCCATGAAGGCTGGTGCCGCCCCCTGATCGAGGACAGCGACGCGCTGGTGATCACGGGGGGGCGTCACCCGGTCGTCGAGGCGGCACTGAAGGCCGCCGGTCAGCCGTTCGTGGCCAATGACTGCGATCTGACCGCAGAGGGTGGAGGCCGCATCACCGTGCTGACCGGCCCCAACATGGCCGGCAAGTCGACCTTCCTGCGCCAGACGGCGCTGATCGTCATCCTCGCCCAGACGGGTGCTTGCGTGCCGGCGGCATCAGCGCGGATCGGGCTTGTCGACCGTCTGTTCAGCCGCGTCGGGGCTGCCGATGATCTGGCCCGCGGGCGCTCGACCTTCATGGTCGAAATGGTCGAGACAGCCGCGATCCTCAATCAGGCCGGGCCGCGCGCACTGGTGATTCTCGACGAGATCGGCCGTGGCACCGCGACCTTTGACGGGCTCTCGATTGCCTGGTCGGCCATCGAGCACCTGCACGAGGTCAACCGCTGCCGCTCGCTGTTCGCCACGCACTTCCATGAGTTGACCGCGCTGGCCGAAAAATGGCCCCGCATCGCCAATGCCACGGTGCGTGTCACCGAATGGAACGGCGACGTGGTGTTCCTGCACGAGGTTGTGCCCGGCGCGGCCGACCGCAGCTATGGCATCCAGGTCGCCAAACTGGCCGGCCTGCCGCCCGCCGTGGTCGAGCGCGCCCGCCTGCTGCTGGCCGAACTGGAGAAATCCGAGCGCGAAAAGCCGGTCGCGACGATCATCGATGACCTGCCGCTTTTCGCAGCCCCGCTTCGGCCCGCCGCGCCGGTTCGCGCCTCCGGTCCGGACCCGCTGCGCGTGGCACTGGCCGCAATCGAGCCTGACGAGATGACCCCGAAGCAGGCGCTCGAAGCGCTCTACGGGCTGAAGAAGGCCGCACTGTCCTGACGCGCCCGCCCCGGCCCCACCGCACCCTTGACCGTGACCGCAACCTCAGTCACCGATCACCCATGCAGCATCGCTCGCACCGCGCGACATCCGCTCCGGCGAGGAAGGCCTTCGTGCCGGCCATCGCGCCTGGCCTCCTGCTCGTGGCAGCGGCGGTTCTTGCGCTGGCTCCCGCTGCCAGGGCGCAGACGCTGCCGACCCCCCGCGAAAGCGTGGTCATTCCATTCCATGGCGACCCGCGCGTGCGCAGCGAGCGACCTGAAGGGCCTGTGCCGCGCAATCTGCGCGTCATCACGGATGACGAGTTTCCTCCGCTGCATTTCGCCGATCCCGAGGGTCAGCCGGTCGGATTTTCGGTCGATCTGATGCGCGCCATCTGCGAGCGCATGGCCGTGACCTGCACCATCCAGGCCCGGCGTTTCGACACGTTGCTCCAGACGCTGGCTGAAGGGCAGGCCGACATTGTGGCGGCTGCGATCCCCGTCACGGCCATGCTGAAGGCGCGCTTCCATGTGAGCCGCATCTATCACCGCCTGCCGGCGCGTTTCGTCGGCGCGGCAGGGTTCGCTCCGGCCCGCATCGAAGCCGGACTGGCTGGCGTCCGGGTCGGCGTGGTGCGCGAAACCGCCCATGCCGCCTATCTTGCGGAGCATTTCCCCAAAGCCGTGGCCACCGGTGCGGCCGATCTGGAAGCTGCCCTGCAACTGCTCCAGCGCGGCGAGGTCGATCTGGTTTTTGGCGATGGTCAGGCCGCCGCCCTGTGGCTGGGCGGCAGGGCAGGGGCTGGCTTCCGCTTCGCAGGCGGGCCGTTCCTCTCCATTCGGCATTTCGGCGAGGGCATCGGCTTTGTGCTGAGACCTGACGAACCCAACCTGAAACGGGCCGTGGACTATGCCCTGCAAGGCCTGTGGGATGATGGCACCTATGCAAGGCTGTTCCTGCGCTATTTCCCCGTGAGCGCTTTCTGAGGCGCGCCGGCACGACGGTTGACGTCAGCGCCGCCCTTCGCCACAACCGCGCCCTGTCCGCAAGCGCCCGCTCCCGCGGCCATTGCTCCTTGTCCACCCTCCAAGGCGATCAACCGCGATGTCCACCTTTGATCCAGCGCTTGTCGAAGCAGCCCACACCTCGGCGGCCTGGCCGTTCGAGGAAGCCCGCAAGCTGGTGGCCCGCCTCAAGGCCTCTGGCAAGCGCGAGGTGCTGTTCGAGACCGGCTATGGTCCCTCGGGCCTGCCGCATATCGGCACCTTTGGCGAGGTGGCCCGCACCTCCATGGTGCGCAAGGCCTTCGAGGTGCTGAGCGAGGGCAAGATTCCCACCCGGCTGATCGCCTTTTCCGACGACATGGACGGCCTGCGCAAGGTGCCGGACAATGTGCCGAACAAGGAAATGCTGGCCCTGCATCTGGGCAAGCCGCTGACCGAGGTTCCAGACCCGTTCGGCCAATACGAGAGCTTCGCCCACCACAACAACGCCATGCTGCGGGCCTTTCTCGACCGTTTCGGCTTCGCCTATACCTTCCAGTCCTCGACCGAGAGCTACAAGGCGGGCCTTTTCGACGCCACCTTGCTGAAGATGCTGGAGCGCTTTGATGCCATCATGGCGATCATGGTTGCGTCCTTGCGCGAGGAACGGGCCTCGACCTACTCGCCCTTCCTGCCCATCCACCCGCGCACCCGCGTCGTCATGCAGGTGCCGGTGGATGAGCGCGATGTGAAGGCCGGCACCATCATCTGGCGCGATCCGGACAGCGGCGAGCGCTTCGAGACGCCCGTTACCGGCGGGCACTGCAAGCTGCAATGGAAGCCGGACTGGGCGATGCGCTGGGTCGCGCTCGGCGTCGATTACGAGATGGCCGGCAAGGACCTGATCGACTCGGTCAAGCTCTCCAGCGAGATCGCCCGCGCGCTCGATGCCAGCCCGCCCGAGGGCTTCAACTACGAGTTGTTCCTCGATGAGAAGGGCCAGAAGATTTCCAAGTCGAAGGGCAACGGCCTGACCATCGACGAGTGGCTGGGTTACGGCCCGGCCGAGAGCCTGGCCCTGTTCATGTTCCAGCGCCCGCGCGAGGCCAAGAAGCTGCATTTCGACGTCATCCCGCGCGCTGTCGATGACTATCAGCAGTTCCTCGGCGGCTATGGCCGGCAGGATTGGAAGAACCGTCTCGGCAATCCGGTCTGGCACATCCATGCCGGCATGCCGCCGGAGCCGGAGTTGATTGCGCAGCAAGGGGCTGATGCTGACAATGCGCCGCGCACGCAGGTCACCTTCGGGCTGCTGCTCAACCTCGTGGCCGTCGCCAATTCCGAGGACAAGGCCGTGCTCTGGGCCTTCCTGCGCCGCTATGCGCCGTCTGTGACGCCCCAGACGCACCCGAAGCTCGATGCACTGGTCGGCTATGCGATCGCCTATTTCCGCGACTTCGTGAAGACCGGGAAGGTCTATCGCGCCGCCGACGCCGTCGAGCAGGCGGCCCTGCAGCGCCTCGATGCGGCGCTCGCCGCGCTGCCCGATGGGGCAAGCCCGGAACTGGTCCAGGATGTCGCGCTCGATGCTGCCCGCTCCGAGCCGCGCTACCAGAACCACCAGGCCAAGGGCGCGACGCCCGAACGGCCGGCTGTGACCGGCGAGTGGTGGAAGGCGATCTACCAGGTGCTTCTGGGCGAGGATCAGGGACCGCGCTTCGGCTCCTTCGCCGCCATCTACGGCATCGCCAATACCCGCGCGCTGATCGCCAAGGGCCTGTCCGGTGCCCTGATCGCCGAGCACGAGGCCTTCATGAAGGCGCGCGGCTGACCGGCGTGGAGACGTCGCGCGATCTCGCTATCGCGGCGGCTACCCCTCGTGGCATCACCCTGAGGCTGCCATGCTGAGCCCGCTTGCCCTCGGCCTTGCAGGCCTTGCGGTGCTGGCCACTTCCTTCCTGTCGGGCGTGGTGGGCATGGCCGGCGGCATGATCCTGATGGGTGTCCTGCTGCTGCTGATGGATGTCACGGCGGCGATGGTGCTGCATGGCGTGACGCAGACCGCGGCCAATGGCTGGCGGGCCTTGCTCTGGCGGGCGCATGTCGATTGGCGCATCCTCGGCGGCTACATGGTCGGCTCCTTTGCCATGTTCGGTCTGATGCGTCTGGTCGCCGCGGTGCCGGACAAGGCCTTCGTCTATATCGCCATGGGCCTGACCCCGTTCCTGCTTGAGCTTCTGCCCGGCCGCTGGCGCCCCGATGTGCTGCGGCGGGGCGGCGCCGTGCTGTGCGGGGCGGTGGTGATGGTGGTCCAGCTCATGGCCGGTGTGGCCGGCAATGTGCTGGACACTTTTTTCCAGAACGCCCGGCTCGACCGCAAGACCATTGTCGCCACCAAGGCCGCATCGCAAACCCTGGCCCACATCCAGCGCGTGGTGTTCTTCGGCACCTTGTCCGATGCCGGTGACATCTTTCCGCTCTGGGTCTATGGCGCGGCCATTGCTGTTGCCTTTGCCGGCACGTCGCTGGCGGCGTTGGTGCTGGCGCGCATCAGCGAGGCGAGCTTCCGGGCCTGGAGCCGCACGATCATCCTGGCGGTCAGCGCCGTCTATCTCGCCAAGGGGCTGTGGCTGCTGGCGGCGGGCTGAGTACCAGCGTTGCCTATTGCAGGCGCACGGTGACGCTGTCGCTGGCACCGCTGGCATCGATCACCGAGACACGCGCGAAGCCGGAGCCGGTGGCCGGCAAGGTGGTGTCCCGCCGGCTGACGTGCTGCGCCACGGGCGCGCCGTCGATCAGCCAGGTCATTGGGGCTACCCCGCCCAGCGCTTTCACGGCGAGTTCGCGCAGTCCGCCGCCGGCGAGATCGACCACCGCGCCGTCCGGTGGAAAGGCGATGCGGACCGGCCCGCGCATCGAGGCGCTCATCGTCTTGGGGATGTCGCGGCGCAGATGGCGCAGGGGCGCAGGCAGGCTGGCATTGCGCCCGGTGATGGCATCACGCGGCGGCGGTGTGGTGTCGGGCTCCATGCCGATGCGGGCGAAGGCATCAAACAGGATGGGGGCAGCCACCTGCCGGGCCACCAGCCCCGGCACCGAGGCGTTGTCGGGCCGGCCGACCCAGACCGCGATGGTATGGCGGCGATCATGGCCGATGGCCCAGGCGTCGCGATAGCCATAGGATGTGCCGGTCTTGTAGGCGATGCGCCCGTTGAGGGCATTGGCCGGGGCCGGCGCGCCGCGCAGCACATCGCTGACATACCAGGCAGCCAGCAGATCGGTCAGCCGCCGTTCGTCGTCGTCCTGCGGCGATGCGGCGGGTTCGCGCCATTGCAGCGGAATGCTCTGCCCTCCGCGCGCCAGAGCGCCATAGAGCCGCGCCAGATCAGCCAGCCGGATGCCGACGCCGCCAAGACCGATGGCGAGGCCCGGCGCGCCATCCCTGGGCAGCACAAGCTGGGCACCGGCACTGCCCAACCGGCTGAGCAACCGCTGCGGCCCGACTTCCGCCAGCAGTTCGATGGCTGGCAGGTTCAGCGATTGCTGCAAGGCCTGCCGGGCGGTCACGTTGCCGAGGAAGCCGAGGTCGAAATTCTCCGGCGCATAGGCGCCGAACCGGTTGGGCCGATCCTCCAGCATGGTTTCGGGATGGGCGATGCCCTGCTCGAAGGCCAGCGCGTAGATGAACGGCTTCAGTGCCGAGCCTGGCGAGCGCACGGCCTGGGCAAGGTCGAGCGCACCGGCCCGCTCCCGGCTCATCAGGCCAAGCCCGCCGACATGGGCGCGCACGGCCCCCGTGGCATGCTCGACGACCAGGATTGCGCCGGAGAGCTTCGGCCCCATGGGCTCGATCCGCTCGCGCGCCAGCCCTTCCAGCGCCGCCTGCCAATGCGCATCGATGCTCAGCCTGTGCTCCTTCAGCGCCGGTTTCTCTGCCACGGCCCGCTCCGCCGCGTGGGCCGCCAGGAGGGGAAAGAGCTGCCGCGCGTTCGGCAGTGGCTCGGCAAGAGCTTGTTGCGCTTCGTCCGCCGTGGCCAGCCCCGCCGCCAGCGCCCGCCCGATCACGGCGGCGCGGGCGCGGGCCAGGGCAGCGCCGTGCCGGTCCGGCCTGCGGCTCTCGGGGGCTTGCGGCAGGGCCACCAGCAGCGCGCGCTCGGCCAGCGTCAGGCGGCGCGGCTCCTTGCCGAAATACGACCAAGTCGCGGCACGGATGCCTTCGAGGTTGCCGCCGTAAGGAGCGAGGGTGAGGTAGAGATCGAGGATGCCGCGCTTGTCGAGCCGCTGTTCCAGCTCGATGGCGCGCAGCGCCTGCCTGAGCTTGGCCTGCACCGAGCGGCCGCTGCGCGGCTCCAGCAGCCGGGCCACCTGCATCGACAGCGTCGAGCCGCCCGAAACCACGCGCCCCGACACCAGCATCTGCCAGCCGGCCCTGAGAATCGCCAGCGGATCGACCCCGGCATGGGTGGCGAAGCGCTTGTCCTCATAGGCCGTGAGCAGGGCGATCAGGCGCGGATCGACGTCCGCCACGCCAACGGGCAGCCGCCAGCGGCCTTCCTCGGTGGTGAAGGCGCGGAGCAGCCGGCCCTGGCGATCCGACACCGTGACCGAGCGCGATGAGAGGTGATCATTGCTGTCGCCAAGGTCCAGCGGCGGCAGCGCCCGCCAGAAGCCGGCCAATCCGCCACCGGCGACCAGCAGCCCCGCCAGCGCGACACCGGCAACCGTCCGCGCCAGACGTGCAGTCAGCGTCGTGCGCGCGCCAGGGCGGCTCACCGGCCCGTCACCTCGATCTGGCCATAGGCCGTGCGTCCGAACTTGCCGGGGCGATACATGTCCTCGATCACGGCTGGGGGATGCACATAACGCCCCGGCGAGACGGCCCTGACCATGTAGGCCACCGAATAGATCGCCTGCTTGTCATCCCAGCGGTCGAACACCGCCACGAAACGGTCGTCGCGGTATTCGGTGTGGGCCGGTTCGATCTCGCGCTTCAGCCAGCCGAGACTCTCGACCTTGCCGCTGTCGACGAGGCTGGGATTGTCGATCTCCAGCCCGGCGGGCAGGTGGTCGACCAGCATCAGCGAACCGCGCCGCTTCTCGCGTTCGGTCACCGTCAGCACCACCACCAGCCGGTCATTCTGCGCCACGCTGGCCGCATCCACCTTCTGGCCGTTGAGCCGGTAGTAGGTCCGCTCGATCTGGTAGCCCTGCACCTCCGCCGGTTGCGGCTCCAGCGGATTGCCGCTCACCGTGAGCACCGCATCGACCGGCACAGCGCCCCGGTTGGCAATGACCAGCGGCCGTGCTTCGAGGGCCGAGGCCCGGTCGCTGCGGTGCAGCGCGCCGGCATGGTTCTGCCCGTCGACGCTGAGGCTGATCTGGTTTGCGTCCCTCAGGCCAGCCTGTGCAGCCAGCACCAGCCAGGCATTCTCCTGCGTCGAGGTGTGGCGGCTGGCGGTGCGCGCCTCGCTGACCAGCGCCGCGGTCTGGATCAGGTCTGCGCCGCTGGCGTTGTTTTCTGCCGCAAGCGCGAGGATTGCCGCAGCGTCACGCAGGCGCGAGCCATAGTCGCGGCGCGAATCCGTCGGGCTGTCGCGCAGGGCGGTGAGCGCGCCGATTGCATCCTTGAAGCCGCGCTCGGCCCTGGCCCTGTCCCCGAGCAGCGCCAGCGCCGCGGCGATCTGCGCCCGCGCCAGCGGTGTCGGCACCTCGCCCAGCCGCGTGTCGATGATGTAGCGCAGGTCACTCATCATCGGGCGGCCATTGCGGGCCAGCACGTAGAGCGCATACGTGGTCCGCTCGCCGCCATCGCGCTGGAACTCGGGCTGGTTGACCACAGTGTTGCGCAGCCGGTCGAGCCCGATGTCGAGGGCACGCTGCGGCACTGCAATGCCTTTTTCGCGCGCCCGCGTCAGGAAATCGAGCGCGTAGGCATCCAGCCAGACATCATCGCCACCGACTGACCAGACACCGAACGAGCCGCTGGAATCCTGCCGGGCCAGCACTCTGTCCACCGCATCGCGAATGCGCTCGTCGATCTTGTCATCGAGCGCGAGCCGCTCGCGGCTGGCAAGCTGGTTGACATAGAGCAGCGGCAGCGCCCGGCTGATCACCTGCTCGGTGCAGCCATAGGGATAGCGGTCGAGCGCCGCCAGCAGGGCCGGCACATCGATGCCGCCGAACAGCGACACCGAGGTCGAAACCGAGCCCGAGCCCGGCAAAAGATCCTGCGCCAGATCGGCCGAGACGGTCAGGCTCTCGTTTGGCGCGATGCGCCGCACCACGCGCCTCAAGATCGCATCCGAACCGGGCGAAACCCGGATCGGGAGGCTGCGTTCCACGCCGGCCCCGCCCGGCCCTGTCAGCCGCACCGTCACGGCGGCATCGCCGACGCCGGAGGCTGTGACCGGGATGCTGATCTGGGTTGCCTGGCCCGCCGCCAGTTGCAGCCGCCGCGACAGCGCGTCCGCCGGCATGATGACCGGACCGGACGGGATGACCTCCGCCGTGTAGTCGCCGGCCGGCCCTTCGATGTTGTCGATCCTGACATGGAAGCGCGAGCGGTCGCCAAGTGACAGGAAGCGCGGCAAGGTGGCCTGTGCCACCAGCGCATCGCGGATGATGACCTCGCGCGAGGCCGTTCCGACGCGCCCGGCGCTCCACGCCATCACATCGACGCGCACAGCACCATCGAAGGCGGGAATGTCGAAGGAGACGCGCGCCCTGCCGTCAGCGCCGACCCTGACCACGCCCGAATAGCGCGCCAGCGGCGCTTCGCGCGGCGGAGAGACGGAGGTGTCGACGCCGGCATCGCCGCCCGAGCGGATCGCGCCGCGCACGCCTTGCATGCCGTCGATCAGGTAGCCGTAGAGATCGCGCATCTCGCCGGCGAGCTGGCGCTGTCCGAAGAAATGCTCCGCCGGCTTCGGCGGTTCGTGGCGCGTCAGGTTGAGGATGCCGACATCCACGGCCGAGACCGTGACGAAGGCTTCCTCGCCGGCCTGAAGGCCCGCGATCGTCACCGGAATGTCGAGGCTGGCACGCGGGCGGATCCGCTGCGGCAGGTCCAGCGTCACCGGCAGGGCGCGTGCTGCCCTGTCCACCGAGAACCATGCCACGCCCAGCGCCCGGCCCGGCATGCGCCGCGCGGCCTGATCGAGCGGACGGTGGGCCAGCACCACCGCATAGGCTCCCGCGCCCCAGTCGGCGCTGGCGGCCAGCCGCACCTGCGTGCCGCCTGCGGGCAGATCGACCTCCTGCCAGCTTTGCGCCTTGTCGCCGATGATCGCGACGGTGGCCCGCCCGGCGAAGCGCGGCTTGATGTTGAGCACCATCGCCTCGCCATTGGCGTAGCTGTCCTTGTCAAGCGCCACGTCCAGCACATCCGGCGCATCGGCGGTCAACTCTCCCGCATGGCCGACCGAATAGGCCACGGAGGTCTGGGCAGAGCCCATGCTGATGTCGAGCCGGTAGCTGCCCCAGTCCGCCGGGATGGACAGCCGTGCCGGATCGCCCGTGCCGACGCTGATCCGGCCGTCGGCCACCCTGCGGCTGGTGCGCGTGGCCTCATAGTTCCAGCGGCCATCGGCCAGATACCATTGCCAGGTGCGGTCGATGCGCGAGACGGTCCAGGTCAGCCCCTCACGGGCCAGCCGCGAGCCGTCGGGATTGGCGGCAACCACGGCGAACTGCGCCATCGCCCCGGCGCTGAGGGCACCATCCTCGAACAGCTTCTTCACCGCCACGACAGGGCCATCCAGAGCCACAGGCAAGGTCAGGGTTCGTTCGACCGCCCGGCCACCGGCTTCGCCCACACGCAGCTTGATCGTCGCTTCGAGAGGGCGCTGCGCCTCGGTTTCGGGCAAGGTCACGGCCACCATCGCCTTGCCTTGCGCATCGGTGTTGCCGGCCTCCTCGATTTCCTTCGTCACCGGCTCGACCTTCTGGTCGGTCAGACCCACGAGGTAGTCCTCATAGCCCCGCAAGGGCGTGCGCGAGGCCGCTGCCAGCGAGACCTCGCCGCTGATCGCAAGCTCCGCACCCGGCGCGCCATAAAGATAGCGCGCGTTGACATCGATGCTGGCGGCAGACCCGGCCCGGATGCTGGTGGCCGGCGTGGCCAGCGTCACATCGAGCCGGTCGGGCACATAATCCTCGACGAGGAATTTCAGTTCGCCGATCGGCCTTGCCTTCACATCGGCATAGGCCTCGATGCGCCAGGTGCCCCGCGCTGCGGCACTGAACAGGGCCAGCGAATGGGCCCTGCCGCCTGCGCCCTGATCGGCCACGACCGCGCGGCGATGCTCGACGCCATCGGGCCGCTTGTAGACCAGCGTCAGAGGCAGGTTCGGCACCACCTTGCCGGCCCCGTCCCGCAGCAGGGTCGTAACATTGATGGTTTCGCCGGGCCGGTAGACCCCGCGCTCGGTGGCGAGGAAGGCATCGAGGCCAACGGGTGCAGCACGGCCCTTGACCCCCCTGTCCGACAGATCGAACGCCGCCGCCGCGACATCGAGGAACCCGTAATCGCCCCGGCCATCGCTGGCCGCGACAATGGCTGGCGCCATGCCATCTGTGCCGCGCGCCAGCCCGGCATCGAAACGGGCATAGCCGGCGGCATCGGTGTTGACCGTCGCCAGAACCTCGTTGTTGCGCGCGATCAGCCTCAGCGCCACACCGCCGACAGGCCGTGCGCTTGCCAGCGAGCGGGCCAGCACATGCAGGCCGTCATGGCCGGTAAAGGCGGTCAGCCCCAGATCGGAGACCACGAACCACTGCGTCACCAGATCATCACCGAAGCTGCCGTCATCCTCGCCGGAAGGGCCTTGCGCAGGGCGGCGCACCCGCGCCGTCATCACATGCACGCCCGGCTCCAGCACCGGCAGCGCCTCGCTGACCGGAAAAGCCGTGATCATGTCGCGGTTGAGTTCGTTGCGGGTGGCAAGTTGGCCGGACCAGAGCTTGACGCCTTTCTGGCGCTCGATGTCGCGCGCCGAAAACTCGCTGAGCTGCTTCATGAAGTCTTCGGAGCGCACCGTCGGCGCCAGCGAGCGGTCACCGATGCGGTAGACATCCAGCTCGACCTTGTCGGTGTTGACCGAAACGACCGGGATGCCTTCCTGCCCGGTGCGGGGCAGAACGTAGTTGCGGCCCGTGAAGCGCACCTGCGGGCTGCGGTCGCGCACGTAGATGTCATAGTCGGCCGTCTTGAGCAGTTGCTCCTCGACGCTGGATGGCAACCCCTGCCGCAGCACGATCCGGTAGCGCTCGCCGTGCTTGAGCCCGTCGACGCACAACTGCTGGCCTTCGGCGGTCACCGCCGGGGTGCTCGCGCCCTGCACCACCACGAAGGGCGCGAAATCGACCCGCCCGCGCGCCAGTGGTGCCGAGAAATTGAAGCAGATGCGCGGTGTCGCGGCGTCCGAATCGACCTTGTAGTCGCGGATCTGGAAGCCGTGCTTCTCGCGCAGGTCGGCATAGACCGCCCGCAGGCGCGGGTTCTCGCCGGCGGCCAGGCTGAGCCTGTAGGTGTCGAGGGCAGGCCGCCACATCTCGCGGGCCTGATAGGCGCGCGCCAGCATGGCCAGCGCCGCCGCTTCCGCAGGCCGGCCTGCGGCCCGCTCATAGGCTGCATAGGCGGCGGCGGTTGCCCGGTCGCGGTTGGTGTAGCGCTCGCTCCAGTCCTGGGTGGCGTCGGCAATGGCCAGCGCCGTGTCGGCCAGGGCCAGCCAGTTGGCCCCGTCGCGCGGATCGGCAAGGACGGCGCCGGCAGCGGCTGCGATGCCCCCGCGGGTGTTGCCGCCCCGGACCGCAGCGGCGGCTTCCTGCCGCCATGCCGCAGCGGGCCGCCCCGCGGCGTTGGGCTGAAGCCGCCTGAGGTCGGTTTCCAGCCTCACCGCATCGTTGCGGAGATCCTCGCGGACCAGCGCCTTCTGCGCCTGGGCGGGCAGGATCGATGCCGGGATGGCAAGCAGGCAAAGGCCGCACCACAGCGCGGCCAGCAGACGGCTGGACATGAGCATTCTCCCCGAGGCTTCCCTGTCCCCGGCATCGACCTTAGCAGCGCGCCTGTCCGGCGCAAGGCACAAGACCCGGCCCCTGGTCCAGCCGCATCGTCCGCCCTCGACAAGGCGCGGCGGGGCTGCGACAGTCTGGTCCGCAAAGCCTCGGCAACCGGGCAGGGAGAGTGCCAAGATGTCGGCGATCGCCAGAATGTCCAGACATGCCGGTGTGCGAGAAGCGCTGGAGGCGCCCGCTTGCGCGCGCCGGATGCCGGCTTTTGCCGCTGTCTCACTCTCCGCTGCGGCACTGGGGCTCACGCTCTCGCTGACGCCGTGGCAGGCTGCGGCCCAGCCTGCACGCCAGCCGCCGGCAACACCTGCTGCACCTGCTGCGCCCGCGCTCGATCCGGCGCAGGCCGCCTCGAAACTGGCCTATGACCGGCTCGATGAGGCCGAGCGCAAGGCCATCCAGAACGATCTGATCTGGACGGGCGATTTCAATGGCGTGGCCGGCGGCGAGTTCGGCAAGCGCACCTACGATGCGATGCTGGCCTTCGAGCGCCGGTCCCAGGGCACCAGCGACGGCATCCTGACCCCGCCCGAGCGTGCGGCCCTGACCCGAGCCGCCGATCAGGCCCGGCAGGCCATCCGCTTCGCGCCGATCACCGACCAGAGCACGGGCATCCGCATAGGCCTGCCTGCGGCCTTGCTGCCGGCGCGTGTGGCGGTCGAGAACGGCGTGGTCTATCGCCGTCCGGACGGGGCGATCACGCTCCAGCTCACCAGCATGCCGCCGGCACAGGCTTTCGACGAATTGTTCGAAAGGTTGCGCCAGGACGGGCCGGGTCGCAAGGTCACCTACCGGCTCAAGCGGCCCGATTGGTTCGTGATCTCGGGCGAGGAGGGCGGTCGCCGCTTCTACACGAGGCTGGCTCAGGGGCCGGGTGCCATTCGTGGCTACACGTTCCGCTATCCGGTGGATCAGGCCGCTTCGCTTGACCGCATCATGATCGCCATTGCCAACAGCTTCGAGCCCTTTCCGGGCACCGATGTTGCGGCCAACCCCGCGCGCGTCGGCACGCCGCCAGCCACTGTTGTGCCCGGCACGGCACCGGCCCTGATCCGCCCCGAGATGACGGCAAGCGAGCCGCGCCATGCCGTCTCGGGCGTCTCGGTGGGGCCTGGCAAGGCGCTGACCAGCGCCGCCGCGCTCGCCTCCTGTGCCGGGGCGAGCATCGCCGGCAAACCGCTCGACCCTGCCCAGATCACGGTTTCGGGCGACGTGGCGCTGCTGGCCTTGCCTGATCTCAACCGCCCCGCCCTGTTGCCCTCCGGTGCGGAGCCGGGCGCGGGGGGAGGCGTCGCAGTGTTCACCCTGTCCTTCGAGGACAGCGCAGCGCGTTCCGTGATGGTATCCTCGGGCCGCTGGCAGGGCGAGGGGCCGCGCGTGGCCTCCGCGTTGCAGATCGGTGCCGGCGGCGCGCCGGTGCTGGACGGGCAGGGCAGGCTCGTCGGGCTGGTGCGCGAGAGCCCGAAAGCCCAGCGCATGGTGGCCGGCGTGCTGGCCGAAAGCAGCTACGGCGTGATTCCTCTGGCGGCCTTCCGCGCGGCGCTGCCGCCAGCGCCGGCTGCCGCAGTCCCGCCGACCGCCGGAGCCTCGGCAGAGCCTTCGCCGCGCCTGCTCAATGCCGCGGCGGCGTCGCTGGTCGAGATCCGTTGCTCGGGCCGACGGTAGCGCTGCATGCCGGAACGCCGGAACGACGCATGAGACGCACACAGGTCGCCATCATCGGCGCAGGCCCTTCCGGCCTGCTGCTCGGCCAGTTGCTGCACAGGGCCGGCATCGATGCCGTCATCATCGAGCGCAAGAGCGCCGCCTACGTGCTCTCGCGCATCCGGGCCGGCGTGCTCGAACAGGGCACGGTGGATGTGCTGGTCGAGGCCGGCGTCGGCGACAGGCTCAAGGCCGAGGGTCTGGTCCATCACGGTTTTGCCCTGTCCTTCGATGGTCGCCGTCGCCGCATCGATCTCGGCGGATTGCTGTCTGGCCGCCATGTCACGGTCTATGGCCAGACCGAGGTCACCCGCGATCTGATGGACGCGCGGCAGGCGGCGGGCCTGCCCACCATCTACGAGGCGGACGAGGTGGCGCTGCATGATTTCGACGGGCCGAGCCCGCGTGTCACCTGGCGCAAGGATGGCACTGAGCACAGCCTGTCCTGTGATGTCATTGCCGGCTGCGATGGCTACCACGGCATCAGCCGCGCCAGTGTGCCGCCCCAAGCCATCCGCACTTTCGAGAAGGTCTATCCGTTCGGCTGGCTCGGCATTCTGGCCGATGTGCCACCGGTCAGCCATGAGCTGATCTACGCCAACCACGGGCGCGGCTTTGCCCTGTGCTCGATGCGTTCGGCCAGCCGCAGCCGCTACTATGTGCAATGCGCCATCGACGAGAAGGTCGAGGCCTGGTCCGACCAGCGCTTCTGGGATGAATTGCGTCTGAGGCTCGACCCCGCGGCCGCCGAGGCGCTGGTCACCGGCCCGTCGATCGAGAAATCCGTGGCTCCCTTGCGCAGCTTCGTGGCCGAGCCCCTGCGCTTTGGCCAGTTGTTCCTTGTCGGCGACGCGGCCCACATCGTGCCGCCCACCGGGGCGAAGGGTCTCAATCTCGCCGTCGGTGACGTGCACTATCTCGCCACGGCCCTGGAGGAGCACTTCATTGCGCGCTCGCCGGCGGCACTGGAGGCCTATTCGGCCCGGGCGCTTGCCCGCATCTGGAAGGCCGAGCGCTTCTCCTGGTGGATGACCTCGATCCTGCACCGTTTTCCCGAGGAAGGCGCGTTCGGCCAGCGCATGCAGATTGCCGAACTCGACTATCTGTTTTCCTCCGTTGCGGCGCAGACCGCGTTGGCGGAAAACTATGTCGGCCTGCCATTCTAGACGCCACGGAGCCATCCGCCACCGGTGCGGCCCGATTTGACTGGCAGGCACAGCCCCCATCCGCTACCCAAGGGGCGGGGAGAGGCCAGAGGGGGCGGCGTCCTTGAAGGAGAGACCGGCCATGAGTCGTCGCTTTGCCATGCTGGATGTGTTCACGCGAGAGGCCCTTGCCGGCAATCCGCTGGCCGTGGTTCTGGATGCCGAAGGGCTGAACGACCATGCGATGCAGGCCATCGCCCGCGAGTTCAACCTGTCCGAAACCGTGTTCGTTGGCCCGCCCGGCGATGTGCGCTCGCGCGCGGCGCTGCGCATCTTCACGCCGGTGCGCGAACTGCCTTTTGCCGGCCATCCCACGGTCGGCACGGCGGTGCTGCTGGCCATCCGCGACCATGGCGGACAGCATGGCCATGTCGCCTTCGATCTGGAAGAGAAGATCGGGCTGGTGCCCTGCTCGGTGGAGGTGCTGAGCGGAGCCAGCGGCCAGGCCGTGTTCTCGCTGCCAATGCTGCCGAAAAGCCTTGGAGAAGCGGCCAACGAGATCGCTGCCGCCCACGCCATCGGGCTGAAACCCGGTGACATCGGCTTTGGCCGGCATAGCCCCAGCGTGTTCACCGCAGGCAACGCCTTCACCTTCATTCCGGTCAAGGACAGGGCAGCGCTGGCGCGCGCTACCACCTTGTCGCCCGATTGGGGCACGGTGCGGGCCGGCGGCCATCCCAATGTCTATGTCTACACGAAGGACACATCACAGCCGAACCATCACTACCGCGCGCGGATGTTCGCCCGCGACATGGGCGGCTTCGAGGACCCGGCCACGGGCTCGGCGGTGGCGGCCTTTGCCGGAGTGGTCATGGCCTTCGATGCGCCCGATGACGGCCAGCACCGCTTCACCATCGAGCAAGGCTACGAGATGGGCCGCCCGAGCCAGATCGATCTGCACCTGACCATCGAGAACGGTGTGCTCGTCAAGGCCGCGATCGGCGGCGCAGCGGTCATCGTTGCCGAGGGAACCTTGCATCTGTGAGCACCACGATCACGCCGATCCGCGAGGTCACGGCCCGCCGCATTGATTTCGACTGGCCGTTCCGGCGCGAGCGCGCAGACGAGATTGCCGCCCACTGGCTGGCGCTGAAGGCGAAGAAGCCGGCCATGTTCAACGGCCAGGTGCTGCTGCAATGCCGTGGCGAGATCGGTGCCGATACCTTCAGTGCCGATTACTTCGAACTCGACTATGCCAGTTTCATTGCCTGGCACCGCTGGGGCTATCCGCAGCAGGGCAGCGCGCAGATCCGCAACGGCTTTGCCATGGGCGCGCTGCGCAGCCGCGATGGGGCCTATGTGATGGGCGTGATGGCCGATCACACGGTCAATGCCGGGCGCATCTATTTCGCTGCCGGCACACCGGACCCTGGCGATGTCCTCGCCGATGGCACGGTCGATCTGGCCGGCTCGGTGCTGCGCGAGCTGGAAGAGGAGACCGGCCTTCTCGCCGGTGAGGTCAGTGTCGGCGAGGGCTGGCGCGTCATTCTCGCTGACGAGCGCGTTGCCTTCATGCGCGATCTGGTCATCGACCTTCCCGGCGAGGAGGCCCGTGCCCTGATCCGCGACCGGCTGTCGCGCCAGAGCGAACCGGAACTGGCCGACATTGCGCTGGCCCGCTCGGCTGCCGATATCGACGAGGCCCGGATGCCGCTGTTCATGCAGGTGTTCCTGCGCGATGTGTTCAAGACCCGCTGAAAGAACCCCACCATGACAGCCCTGCCCGCCGACAATCCCTTCGCTGCGCCCTGGACGACGCCGTTCGGCCTGCCGCCCTTCGCCAGCATCCGGCCCGAGCATCTGGCACCAGCCCTGCACGCGGCGCTGGCGGCGCATGCCGCCGAGGTCGAGGCCATTGCCGGCGAGACGGCCCCGGTCAGTTTCGCCAATGTCATCGACGCGCTGGAACGGGCCGGCGAGGATCTCGATCGCGCTGCGGCGGTGTTCTACAACCTCGCCGGGGCGGACACCAACGAGGCCCTACAGGCCATCGAACGCGAGATGGCACCCGTGATGTCACGTCACTGGTCGGCCATCGGCATGAACCCGGCCCTGTTCGCGCGTGTCGATGCGCTTTTTGCCATGAAGGACAGCCTCGACCTGACACCCGAGCAGGCGCGCGTGCTGGACCTGACCCACAAGGGCTTCGTGCGCGCCGGTGCCAGACTGGGCGAAGCGGACAAGACCCGCCTGAAAGCCATCAACGAGCGCTTGTCGACACTCGGCACGCAGTTCTCGCAGAACGTGCTCAAGGACGAGGCCAGCTATGCGCTGATCCTCGACAGCGAGGCCGATCTGGCCGGCCTTCCCGATTTCCTGAAGGCTGCCATGGCCAAGGCTGCCGAGGATCGCGGCCACGCCGGCAAGCATGCCGTGACCCTGCCGCGCTCGATCATCGAGCCGTTCCTGACCTTCTCCACCCGCCGTGACCTGCGCGAGAAGGCCCGCAAGGCCTGGGATGCGCGCGGAGCCAACGGCGGCGAGACCGACAACCGCGCCGTGGTGGCCGAGATGGTGCGGCTTCGTGCCGAGAAGGCCCGGCTGCTGGGCTATGCCAGCTTTGCCGCCTTCAAGCTCGATGACACCATGGCCAAGACGCCCGCCGCCGTGCGTGGCCTGCTCGAACTGGTCTGGGCCCCGGCACGGCGAAAGGCCGCGCGCGAGGCCGCCGATCTTGCGCAACTGGCCCGCTCCGAGGGGCAGAACTTGCCCTCGATGAGGGCACGCTCAAGCCCTACCTCCAGCTCGACCGGATCATCGAGGCATCCTTCGAGTGCGCCAGCCGCCTGTTCGGGCTGGTGTTCAGGGCTCGGCCCGATCTGGAGGGCTATCATCCGGATGTTCGCATCTGGGAGGTCAGCGACAGTGCGGGCCGGCATATCGGCCTGTTCCTGGGCGACTATTTCGCCCGACCCTCCAAGCGCTCCGGTGCCTGGATGAGCGGTTATCGCCGCCAGGACAAGCTGGATGGCGAAGTCCGCCCGATCATCGTCAATGTCTGCAACTTCGCCAAGCCGGCGGAAGGCCAGCCGGCCCTGCTCTCCTTCGATGATGCCCGCACGCTGTTCCACGAGTTCGGGCACGCGCTGCATGGCCTTCTGTCCGATGTGGTCTATCCTTCCGTGGCCGGCACGGCGGTCTCGCGCGACTTCGTCGAATTGCCGTCGCAGCTTTACGAGCACTGGTTCAGCACGCCCGAGGTCATGGGCCGCTATTGCGTGCATGCCGGCACCGGCGAGCCGATGCCGCAGGCGCTGATGGACAAGGTCAAGGCAGCGCAGACCTTCAATCAGGGTTTCGCCACCGTCGAATACACCTCCTCTGCGCTTGTCGATCTGGCCTTCCACGAACTGGAGGAGCCGGGCGACATCGACCCGCTGGCCTTCCAGGCGGCAGAGCTGGCGCGCATCGGCATGCCGCCGGAAATCGGCATGCGCCACAAGACACCGCACTTCACCCATGTCTTTTCCGGCGATGGCTACTCGTCCGGCTATTATTCCTATCTCTGGAGCGAGGTCATGGATGCCGACGCGTTCGATGCCTTCCGCGAGACAGGCGACGTCTTCGATGCCGCCACTGCCGACAGGCTGAAGCGCTTCATCTACGCAGCCGGCAACAGCCGTGATCCGGCGGAACTTTACACCGCGTTCCGGGGCCGCATGCCGAGCCCGGACGCGCTGCTCGAAAAGCGCGGCCTCGCCGACGCCTGACGCGGCGAAGCCTTGACGCTCAGTCCGTGGCCAGCGGCCCCAGGGCCGAGGGATGCCACAGGGGCGCATAGCCGGCCTTGAGGGCGGCCAGCGCCGTCGGCGGGGTCAGCACCTCGGCCTCGCCGCCCGGCAACGCCCACCGCTCGCCATAGCCCTGATGGGACCAGGCCAGAAGCTGGCCTTGCCGCACGGCGTGGGCCTGCCCGCCCAGCCGCACCATCGCTCCATCCGGCAAGGCCGCGAAAGGCGCCCGGTGCAGCCGCTGCATCCGGCCCGTGCGGCGCTCGCGGTCAAGCTCGGCATCCAGCGCAGGGCAGGGTGGCAGGGGCGCGGAGGCTCCAGGCCCACCACCATGCCCACCCCCCTGCACCGCCGCGCGCCGGAAAGCCAAGGCATCGGCGCGCCGGCATTCCATGCAGGGCCGATGCCCGGCGGCCAGGGCCGTCACCTCGTCGCAGAAGAACAGCTCGGTGTAGCCCTGTTGCCAGACCTGCCGCCGGCGATCCTTGAAGGTCGTGACGCAGATGATCCACTGCCGGCTGGCCCATGGCCGAGCCGGAACGGTCCGCGTCTCCGGATCATGAAAGCGCCCGCCGCGATTGCCCATCAGCAGGCCGCGTGCGGCGCTGGCCTCAAGGCTCTGGAAGGGTGTCACCCGGTTGGGCAGCGGCATGGCGGCAGGCTTCCTTCGCCGGGGCGATGTGACGAACATGGCCGTTGACCATGCCACCGGCCATGCGGCACGGTCCAGCATGCAATGGCTTGACCAGATCGAGCGGGCCGCCAGTCTGCCAGCCGCATGGCTGATCGCGACCGACCAGATGCCGCGCACGCGTCCGGAGCGCTCGGCGCTGCGCCATGGCAGCAGTGCGGCGGTGCTGTCCCGGCAACTCGCGCTGCCGCCCGCCGCCATCAGGCTGGATCACGATCAGGCGGGCCGGCCACGCATTGTCAGCCCTGATGCAACGGGCCTCAACCTGTCGCATGCCACGCGGGATGGCATGGTGCTGGTGGCGCTGGCGAATGGCCCGGTCGGAGCTGACATCGAGCGCATCGGCGCTGGCCCGATCCCCTGGGCGGCGCTTCACCGTGCCGAGCAGACCTGGCTTGGGCAGGTGCCTGAGGCTGAACGCGAACTGGCATTCGCAACGCTCTGGGCCACCAAGGAGGCCCATGGCAAATGGGCCGGAACCGGCCTGCCCGAGACTGACCGCATCGCCGTTTTGCCCGGCAGCGACGGGCGCTGGCATGTCGCCGGCGAGGAAGGCATCGGCATTCACACGCGCATCTTCACCCACGGTGACCGCCGCTATGCGGCGGCCGTCGTCTTGACCGCGCCCATGCTGGCGCCGTGAGGATGCGAGGCGGCCATCTCAGGCTGCCGCGCGCCGGCCCTTGATGATGTAGCCCGCGATGATCACGATGGCTGCGCCGATCGCGGCTGCGCCGTAGTGCGGCACAGCGGATGGCCCCATGCCCTGCGGGTTGACCGAGACAGGCACGTCGACGACCCATGACGGAATGGCCGACTTGAACCAGCCCAGCACAGCAACGTCGCTGACGATCATCTCGCCGGCAATCCAGCCCAGCAGGGCCGCACCCAGCCAGATCAGGATCGGGAAGCGGGTGAGCAGGTCCATGATGATCTGCGAGCCATAGATGATCAGCGGGATCGAAAGCAGCAGCCCGAAGATGAACAGTTCCGGGTGCCCGCGCGAGGCGGCGGCAATGGCGATCACATTGTCGAGGCTCATCACCGCATCCGCAATGGCGATGGTCTTCACGGCACGCCAGAGGCTGTCCGAGCTTTCGATGCCGTCATGGGCCTCTTCCTCGCCGACCACGAGCTTGATCGCGATCCAGAACAGCAGCAGCCCGCCCAGAACCTTGAGGAAGGGCAGACCCATCAGATAGGAGACGATCAGCGCGAAGATGATGCGCAGAACGATGGCCGCGCCCGCGCCGAGCCAGATGCCGATCTTGCGCTGCTTTTCCGGCAGCGAGCGGCAGGCCAGTGCGATGACGACGGCATTGTCGCCCGAAAGCAGCAGGTCGATCCAGACGATTTGCAGGACGGACAGCCAGAACTGGCTCGACATGAAGTCCATGGGGTGTGGCGTCTCCTGCAAATTCACAGTCTAGCGCTGCTATTCGACCCTCTTATCATGGTCAAGCAGGCCCGGCGTCAAGCCGTCCGCGCAATGCAGATGGCACGTCGCCAGTGCCTCAGCCCAGCGCCGCTTCAATGGCCTTGCCGGCCGCTTCCGTGCCGGCGCTGCCGCCGAGATCGCGCGTGCGGGTTCGGGCATCGGACAGCCCGCGCTCGCAGGCTGCGACGATGGCGGCGGCAGCTTCGGTCTCGCCCAGATGTTCGAGCATCATCGCTGCCGACCAGATCTGGCCGACCGGATTGGCGATGCCCATGCCGGCAATGTCGGGGGCGGAGCCATGCACCGGCTCGAACAGCGAGGGGAAGTCGCCGGTCGGGTTGATGTTGCCGGACGGCGCGATGCCGATGGTGCCGGTGCAGGCCGGACCCAGATCGGAGAGGATGTCGCCGAACAGGTTGGAGGCCACCACCACGTCGAAATAGTCCGGCTTCAGCACGAAATGCGCGGTCAGGATGTCGATGTGGAACTGGTCCGTGCGGACCTCGGGATACTTCCTGGCCATCTCGGCCACGCGCTCATCCCAGTAGGGCATGGTGATGGCGATGCCGTTGGACTTGGTGGCGCTGGTCAGGTGCTTCTTCGGCCGCGACTGGGCCAGATCATAGGCAAACTTCAGGATGCGGTCGACGCCGATGCGCGTCATCACCGTTTCCTGCATCACCATCTCGCGCTCGGTGCCGGCGAAGATGCGCCCGCCGATCGAGGAATACTCGCCCTCGGTGTTCTCGCGCACCACCCAGAAATCGATGTCACCCGGCTTGCGGCCCGCCAGCGGCGAGGGCACACCGGGCATCAGGCGCACGGGGCGCAAGTTGACATACTGGTCGAAGGCCCGGCGGAATTGCAGCAGCGAGCCCCACAGCGAGATGTGATCGGGGATCTTGGCCGGCAGACCGACCGCGCCGAAGAAGATCGCGTCATGCTTGCCGATCTGCTCCTGCCAGTCATCGGGCAGCATCTGGCCGTGTTTGGCGTAGTAGTCATATGAGGCGAAATCGAAGTGATCGAGCCTGAGTTCGAAGCCGAACAGCTTCGCGGCCTTTTCGAGAATCCGCACGCCTTCGGGCATCACCTCCTGGCCGATGCCGTCACCGGCGATCACGGCGATGCGATAGACGCGGTTGCTGCGGGTCATGCTGTTTCTCCGTTGAAAAAGGCCAGAAAGGCGTCGGCCACCTGATCGGGCAACTCTTCGGCGAGATAGTGCCCGCCGGGAAGGGTGTGGCCGCGCACATCGGCTGCGCGTTCACGCCATAGCGCCAGCACATCGAAGCAGCGGTTGACCGCGCCATGCTCGCCCCAAAGCGCCAGCAGCGGCTGTTCGAGCTTGCGCCCGCCATCGGCGTCATCATGGGCGATGTCGATGGTGGCGGCGGCGCGATAATCCTCGCAACTGGCGTGGATCGTGGCCGGATCGGCAAAGCAGCGCAGGTATTCGGCCAGCGCTGCCGGATCGAACGGCGTCATGCCGGCCGAGCCGGAGCCGCATTTCTTGAGCCAGTAGGCCTCCGGGTCCGCCCCGATCATCTGCTCGGGGAAGGGGGCAGGCTGGATCAGGAAGAACCAGTGCCAGTAAGCCCGCGCGAAGGCGTCCGTCGTGCCGGCATACATCTCGCGCGTCGGCGCGATGTCGAGTGTGGCCAGCCTGATGACCGCCTGCGGGTGATCCAGCGCCATGCGGTGCGCCACCCGCGCGCCGCGATCATGGGCACCCACGCAGAAGTGATCATGGCCGAGCGCGGCCATGGCGGCCACCACGTCGGCCGCCATGGCACGCTTGGCGTAGGCGGCATGATCCGGCCCGCCTTCGGGCTTGGCACTGTCGCCATAGCCGCGCAGGTCGGCCGCGACGATGGTGAAATGCTGCTTCAGCCGCGCCGCCACCTTGTGCCAGAGCACATGGGTTTGCGGATAGCCATGCAGCAGCAGCAGTGGCGGGCCGTTCCCGCCAGTGCGCAGGCGGACGCGTGACCCCGGCACCTCGACATCGAGCAGCCGGAAGTCTGGAAACAGCGTGTCTGAAGCACGCAACTCGGTGATTGTCATCGGTTCCTGCAAGCGCTGAGGATAGGTAGACGAGCCAAGTGGACAGCCTCTCCGGAACCTGCTTATTCAACACAAAACAAAAGCACAATTCGGGACGGGTAGGCGCGCCATGTTGAGACCAAGGATAGCAGCCCCGCAGGATTTCGCGGGTGGGCTGTTTCTGATCGCCATCGGGCTCGGCGCCCTGTGGGCCTCGTCGGGTCTCGGCATGGGCACCTTGCGGGCCATGGGCCCTGGCATGCTGCCCAAGTCGCTGGCCGTGATGGTCGCCGGGCTGGGCGTTTTGCTGCTGCTCACCTCGCTGAGGGTCGAAGGGCCGGCGCTCGATCGCTGGTCCTTGCGCGGTCTGATCTTCGTGCTGCTCGGTGCCTGCCTGTTCGCGCTCACCATCCGTGGCAGCGACCTGCCTTTCGGCTTCACCTTGCCGGCCATCGGCCTGATCGCAGCCGGTCCGCTCGTGGCCATCGTCTCAGCCTTTGCCTCGCCCGAGACGAAGTGGGGCGAGGTCCTGCTGTTCGCAGCCTTCATGACGGCGCTGTGTGCCGGCATCTTCAAATACGCGCTGGGTCTGCCGATCCCGCTTGCCCCCTGGCTGCTGGGATACTGAGCGATGGATCTTTTTTCCAATCTGGCGCTGGGCTTCGGCGTCGCCCTGTCCCTGAAGAACCTTGCCCTGTGCTTCACGGGCTGCTTCATCGGCACGCTGATCGGCGTGCTGCCCGGCGTCGGCCCCATCGCCACCATCGCCATGCTGCTGCCGATCACCTTCGGCATCGATCCGGTCGGCGCGCTGATCATGCTGGCCGGCATTTATTATGGCGCGCAATATGGCGGCTCGACCACGGCCATCCTGGTCAACATCCCGGGTGAGGCCACCTCCGTCGTCACCACCCTTGATGGCCATCAGATGGCCAAGCAGGGCCGTGCCGGCGTGGCGCTCGGCATTTCGGCCATCGGCTCGTTCATCGCTGGCTCTGTCGCCACGGTGCTGATCGCCGCGCTCGGCGCGCCGCTGACCCGCATGGCGCTGCTGTTCGGGCCGGCCGAATACTTCTCGTTGATGGTGATGGGCCTGTGCTTCGCGGTCGTGCTGGCCCGCGGCTCGATCCTGAAAGCCATCGCCATGATCCTGCTCGGGCTGCTGTTCTCGACCATCGGCACCGATCTCGAAACAGGTCAGGAACGCATGACCTTCGGCTTCGCGCCCCTGTCGGATGGTCTCGATTTCGCCGTGCTGGCCATGGGCATTTTCGGTTTTGCCGAGGTCATCAAGAACCTCGAAAACCCCGAAACGCGCGACGTCGTGCGCCAGAAGGTCGGGCGTCTCCTGCCGAACCTCGCCGAGATGAAGCAATCCGCCATGCCGATCGTGCGGGGCACATTCCTTGGCTCGGCGCTCGGCATTCTGCCCGGCAACGGCGCGGTGCTCGGTCCCTTCGCCAGCTACACGCTGGAAAAGAAGCTCGCGAAGGATTCATCGCGCTTCGGGCGCGGTGCCATCGAGGGCGTGGCCGGGCCCGAGAGCGCCAACAATGCCGGCGCGCAGACCTCGTTCATTCCGCTGCTGACCCTTGGCATACCGCCCAATGCGGTGATGGCGCTGATGGTCGGCGCGATGACCATCCACGGCGTCATCCCCGGCCCGCAGGTGATGACCAAGAACCCGCAACTGTTCTGGGGCATGATCGCCTCGATGTGGATCGGCAACCTGATGCTGCTGATCATCAACCTGCCGCTGATCGGGCTGTGGGTGAAACTGCTGAAGGTTCCCTACCGGCTGATGTTCCCGGCCATCCTGCTGTTCTGCTGCATCGGTATCTACTCGATCAACAACTCGCCGGTCGATGTGGCCATGACGGCGTTCTTCGGTCTGTTCGGCTATGCGCTGATCAAGTTCGGCTTCGAGCCCGCCCCGCTGCTGCTGGGCTATGTGCTCGGGCGTCTGCTTGAGGAGAAGATGCGACAGGCGCTGATCATCTCGCGCGGCTCGTTCATGACCTTTGTCGAGCGGCCGATTTCCGCCGGCCTTCTGGTCGTTGCGGTCATCGTGCTGGTGGTAGCCCTGCTGCCGTCGATCCAGAAGAAGCGCGACGTGGTCTTCACGGAGTAGGTCGCTCCGGTCCTCGTCGGGCGTCCGGCGGCTGCCGCGAAAACGGGCTTCAAATCCGCGTCCGGCGCGCTATGTATGCCTCTCGGCTTGGCCCGTCGCGCTTCCCCGCGACAGGCCGGAGACATGACAGGCCCAACAACAACACCCACCCCGGAGGAATGCTTCATGACCAATCTGTCCCGCCGCACCATGCTCGGCGCCGTTGCCGTGGCGGCTTCGCTCGGCTTTGCCGGCGCTGCCCAGGCGCAAGCCTATCCCAACAAGCCGATCACCATGTTCGTGGCCTTTGCGGCCGGCGGTCCGACCGATGTCATCGCCCGCATCGTCTCCGAGCACATGTCCAAGACGCTCGGCCAGCAGATCATCATCGAGAACGTCGCCGGCGCCGGCGGCACCACCACCACCGCGCGCGTTGCCGCTGCCGCGCCTGATGGCTACACGCTGATCATGGGCCAGATGGGCACCCATGCCGCAGCCCCGGCCCTCTATCCCAACCTCAAGTACAACCCGGTGACCGATTTCACGCCCATCGGCATTGCCGGCATCACGCCCATCGTCATCGTCACCAAGAAGGACTTCCCGGCCAACAACCTGCGCGAGTTCGTGGCCTATCTGAAGGCCAATCCCGACAAGGTGAACCAGGCCCATGCCGGCGTCGGCTCCACCGCCTTCACCACCTGCGTGCTGCTCAAGGCACAGATCGGTGTGCCCAAGCTCAACGCCGTCGCCTATCGCGGCACCGGCCCTGCCCTCAATGATCTGGTCGGCGGCCAGGTTGACTTCATGTGCGATCAGGTCACCAACCTGACGCCGCAGATCCTTGCCGGCAACATCAAGGCCATGGGCATCGCCACGCCGGCGCGCTTGCCCGTTCTGCCCAATGTTCCGACCACAGCCGAAGGCGGCCTGCCGGAATACCAGATCAGCGGCTGGAACGGCATCTTCGGCCCCAAGGGTCTGCCCAAGGACATTCAGGACAAGCTGGTCGATGCCCTCAACAAGGCGCTTGAAGACCCCACCACCAACAAGCGCCTGGCTGATCTTGGCACCGTGATCCCGAATGCCCAGGAGCGCGCTCCTGCCGGCATGGCCGCCGTGCTCGCCCGCGACATAGCGCTGCTCGACAAGCCGCTGCGCGATTCGGGCGCTGTCGGCCAGTAAACGCCGACTGCCCTCAACGTCTGCCCAGACACCCGCGCCCCGGCTCCTGCAAAGGACCGGGGCGTTTGCCTGTCAGGGCATTGTCGGCCGCCTCACTTCGTGCCGAACATGCGGTCGCCGGCATCACCGAGGCCGGGCACGATGTAGCCGTGATCGTTGAGGTGGCTGTCGATCGCCGCTGTCCAGATCCGGACATCGGGATGGGCGGATCGCATCTTGGCGATGCCTTCGGGCGCGGCCAGCAGGCAGACAAAGCGCAGGTCATGCGCGCCGCGCTGCTTCAGCCGGTCCACCGCCGCAATGGCCGAATTCGCCGTGGCCAGCATCGGGTCCATCACGATGACAGTGCGGTCGGCAATGTCGGACGGGGCCTTGAAATAGTATTCCACGGCCTGCAACGTTTCAGGGTCGCGGTAGAGCCCGATATGGGCCACGCGCGCCGCCGGGACCATTTCCAGCATGCCGTCGAGAAAGCCGACGCCGGCGCGCAGGATCGGCGCGAACACCAGCTTCTTGCCGGCGATGACCGGAGCCTGCATGGTTTCCAGCGGCGTCTCGATCGTGGTCATCGTGATCGGCAGATCGCGCGTGATCTCGTAGCACAGCAGCATGCCGATCTCGTTGAGCAACTGCCGGAAGCTCTTGGTCGAGCGCTCCTTGTCGCGCATCAGGGTCAGCTTGTGCTGCACCAGAGGGTGATCGACGACGGTAACGCCTGGGTCTTTGCTGGCCATCTGGGCTGCCTCATGCTCTTGACGATGTCAGGGCATCATACAGGCCGGGCAGGTGGCGGGGAGGGTATCCTGCCGCCATCCACGCGCTTTTTGCAGCCGGCAGGCGCGGCCCCTGCAACGCTCCCGCTGCGCGCTGCGTCCTCATCCGGCCTTTCGGCGGGCCAGAAAATCACCCATGCGTGCGAGCGCCATCTCGATGTTGGGGAGCGAACTGGCGTAGCTCAGGCGGATATAGCCTTCGCCATGCACGCCGAAATCCGGCCCGCCAATGGTGGCGACGCCGGCATCCTCCAGCAGCGCCGAGGCCAGCGCCTTGGCCTTCCAGCCGGTCTTCGCGATGTTGGGGAAAGCGTAGAAAGCCCCCTTCGGCGCGATGCAGGACACGCCCGGCAGCCTGTTGAGCCCGGCCACAACGACGCCGCGCCGCCGGTCGAACTCCGCTGCCATGGCGTGGACCGCATCCTGCGGGCCCTCCAGCGCGGCAAGACCAGCCCACTGGGCCGCTGCGTTGACGCAGGAATAGGAATTCACGGCCAGCTTGCGCGCAGCCTCGTAGAGCGGTTTGGGCCACACCGACCAGCCCATGCGCCAGCCGGTCATGGCATAGGTCTTCGACCAGCCGTTGAGCAGGATCAGACGATCGCGGATCTCCGGATAGGACATGAGCGAGACATGCGCCATGCCGTCATAGACCTGGGCATCATAGATTTCGTCGGACATGACCGCGACATCGGGCCAGCGGGCAAGGCCTGCCACGAGCGTGTCGATCTCGGCCTTCGGCGTCACGCCGCCGGTCGGATTGGCAGGCGAATTGACAATGATCAGCCTCGTCTTCGGCGTGATCAGGCTCAAGAGCTCGTCTGCCGCGAAGGCAAAGCCATTCTCCTCGCGGATGGGCACTGGCACCGGCGTGGCCCCGGTGAACTCGATCATCGAGCGGTAGATCGGAAAGCCGGGATCGGGATAGAGGATCTCCGCCCCCGGCTCGCCGAACATCAGGATCGCCATGTGCATGGTGATCTTGCCGCCCGGAACGATCAGCACGCTCTCGGGGCTGATGCTGGCACCCGAAGTGCGCTGCACGTAAGCCGCCACGGCCTCGCGCAGCGGCAGGATGCCAGTGGCCGGCGTGTAGCCATGCGCGCCGTCGCGCAGCGCCTTGACGGCGGCCTCGACAATGTGGGGCGGGGTCGGGAAATCGGGCTGGCCAATGCCCAGATTGATGATGTCCTTGCCGGCGCGCTGCAACTCGGTGGCGCGGGCCAGGACGGCAAAGGCATTCTCCTCGCCGATGCGGCCGAAGGAGTCGACAAGGTGGAGTGTCATGGGTGATCCTCGAGACCTCGCAGGTCAGAGTGCCCGCTTGATGTCCGTATGCGGGAAATCGTCGCCCTTGAAAAGGAGTGGCAGCCTGAGCCAATCGCCCTGCGCTGTGCGAATATGCGCGAACCCCTCTTTCGCCCGCGGCGGTTTCGGTTAGCCTTGTCGCTGTCAATTCGCTTGCTTCAAGGTTGAACACATGGCCCGCAAACCTGCCCGTCGCATCAAGCCTGCCCAACTCCGTTCGAAGGCGTGGTTCGACAACCCGGCCAACATCGACATGACCGCGCTCTACATCGAGCGGACCATGAATTTCGGCCTGTCGCGGGATGAATTGCAGTCGGGCAAGCCAATCATCGGCATTGCCCAGACGGGGTCCGACATCGCGCCATGCAACCGGCATCATCTGGAACTGGCGCACCGGGTGCGTGACGGCATCCGCGAGATGGGCGGGGTGCCGTTCGAGTTTCCGATCCACCCGATCCAGGAAACCTGCAAGCGGCCAACCGCCGCGCTCGACCGGAACCTGCAATATCTCAGCCTTGTCGAAATCCTCTATGGCTATCCGCTCGATGCCGTGGTGCTGACCACCGGCTGCGACAAGACCACGCCGGCCCAGATCATGGCCGCGGCCACGGTCGACATCCCGGCCATCGTGCTGTCAGGCGGCCCCATGCTCAATGGCTGGCATCAGGGCGAGAGGACGGGCTCCGGCACGATTGTCTGGAAAGCCCGGCAGATGCACGCGGCAGGGCAACTCGACGATGCCGGCTTTGTCGACCTCATCGCCTCGTCAGCGCCATCGGCGGGCCATTGCAACACGATGGGCACGGCCTCGACCATGAATTCACTGGCGGAGGCGCTCGGCATGTCGCTGCCAGGCTGCGCCGCCATTCCGGC
>JALORF010000143.1 GCA_025459195.1 Beijerinckiaceae bacterium | reverse complement strand
CATGGTCGCGGATCACCGGCAGCGCGTCGACCCCGTGATGGACAAAGGCCGGCGGCTGTTCCTCATGCGTCTTGGGCAGTGCCGCCCAAGCCTGGATGCCGAACAGCTGCGAGCCGCTTGCCCTCAGCCCAGGGGCGGTGCGCTCGGAATGGGTGATGCCCCTGCCCGCCGTCATCAGATTGAGTTCGCCCGGCCGGATCGCCAGTTCGGTGCCAAGCGAATCACGGTGCATGATTTCGCCATCGAACAGGAAGGTCACCGTCGACAGTCCGATATGGGGATGCGGCCTGACATCGAGCCCATGCCCCAGCAGGAATTCCGATGGACCCATCTGATCGAAGAAGATGAACGGCCCCACCATCTTGCGGCCCACCGATGGCAGGGCCCGCCGGACCTCGAACCCGCCAAGATCGCGGGCGCGCGGCACGATCACCTGTTCGATGGCTGCACAGGCATGGAGATCGCCCGGTGCCGGATCATCCGCAGGTTGATGGGACATGGCAGCGCTAGCTTTCCGGATCGAGTGGCACGAGGCCGGCAGCCTGCCCGTCAGCAGACACCGAGACCTTCTCGATCCGTGCCTCCGCCTTGCTCAGAAGCAGGTCGCAGCGCTTCTTCAGCGCCTCGCCGCGCTCATAGATCAGGATCGAATCCTCAAGAGCGACATTGCCGCTTTCGAGCCGGGCGACGATCTGTTCGAGTTGCTGAAGGGCCTGCTCGAAAGCAAGGTCCTTGATGTCATCGTTGGTCTGGGTCTCGGCCACGGTCTCGACTCGGCATCACGCTGGGATTGGGTCGATCATTGTATCGCGCCCAACTGCGTCGGGAGCAAGTCCGGAGCCGGCACGGCCCGGCACCGCGCAGCGATGGCCCGCTCAGATCGGCAGGGCCGAGGTGCGCTTGATCGTGCGCAGCGTCATCGTTGAATTGACGCGGGCAACACCGGGCAACTGCGTGATGATCTCCGAATGGATGCGTTCGAAGTCGGCGCTGTCCTTGTAGGCAACCTTGACGAGGTAGTCGTGATTGCCGGCCAGCAGATAGCATTCGAGCACCTCCTCGAACTGCATGATGGCCTTCTCGAAGCGGTCGAGCGATGCCCTGCCCTGCTGATCGAGTGTCACCGAGACATAGGCTGTGCCAGGAAAGCCGGCGATCTTCTCGTCGAGGAGCATGGCATAGCCACGGATGAGGCCGCTTTCTTCGAGTTGCTTGACGCGGCGCAGGCAGGCCGAGGCCGACAGGTGGACCCGCTCGGCCAACTCGGCATTGGTGATCCGTCCGTTGTCTTGCAGAAGTCTGAGGATGGTTCTGTCCCGGGCATCAAGGTCCGGAAGTAGGAATGCGGGTCGATGTGTGATCTCGTTCATCCAACCGTCTCATTCAAGGAGCGGGAAACAGTTCATCCATCAGGAAAACGGAAGCGGACATGCTATGAAAACGTAAGGTGGACAACGGCAGAGAAAAAGACCTGAAATATCGGCCGTTGACAGACGATCAAAATTGCCGACGGCAGCAAAAGCCAAGCAATCTTGCAGAGACCTCCATGATATCGCCTAAACTCTTTCTGACTCGAAAGCCAGATTGGCCCCATCGGCATTCCGGCGTGAGACGGCCACAGAAAGCTGTCTCGGATCGGGTCTCAGCATAAACTGCGAAGGCTGTTGTAGAGCAGGCAACCATGGAAGCGATTGCAGCCGATCAACGCAACGTCATCCCGTTGCCGAACGTCCTGATCACGCATTCGTGAAGCGAGACGTCAACGACGATGCGTCCTTGCGGACGTGGCAGACCATGCTTCAGCCGCAGCCATCTGCGTCAGGTCAGGCCGGTCAGTTCCCGCCCAGCGCCAGCGAGAAAGGCGTGCCCTCGAACGCATCCGCGCCGCGCCCGATCCCGGCAATGGCGGCAACCATGCGCCCGTTGCGGCCAAGGATGTCGTCGGCAATCGCCACCAGACGGGCATTGGGCGTGGCCGAGGGCGACGCCTTGCGCAAGGCCAGCGCGATCTCGTCTTCACCGCGGGTGGGGCCGAACATGCAGGCCGAGATGTAGGCAGCAGCCGTCGACCGGCTGATGCCGGCCCAGCAGTGGATCACCACCGGGCGCTCGCGATCCCAGCGCTGCATGAAGGCCATCAGCCGGCGCACATGATCTTCGCCCGGGGTGATGTGGCCATCCATGGGCTGCACGATGTCGGAGACCCCGATGAACAGGTGGCGGTCCGGCGTGATCGACGGCGGGCGCTCGACCACGGTGCTGGCATTGATCAGCGTCACCACATGGCTGGCGCCGGTGGCGAGCACGGTGTCGTGCAGGCGGGAAAGCGGTGAAACGTGCAGCGTCGGCATGGCGCACGCTAGGACGATTCGATCCGGCGCGACATGCAAAACCACATCACCATGCCGTGCCTCCGGCCTTGCATCTGCCAGCGCGCTATCGCATATGAGCCTTGGAAGGTTGGTGAAGGACGTAACACTCGCCAACCGGGTCAGGTCCGGAAGGAAGCAGCCCCAACGAGACCGTGCGGGTCTTCGTCCAGCCTTCCACTGTCATTGTCGAGCCGCGCCTCGCAGCCTCAGGACCAGCGGTCCGCGCCGCGCCGCCGCTCCCACCAGAAGACCTGTGCGCGCATGGCCGAAGACAATCCCGGCGAGATGCCTGACCAGCCGGGTTTTCTGGATGCCGGGTTGCTGCCCGCTCCCCTTCCCTCCGCATCCGGCCAAGGGTCGGCCTACAAGGTTCTGGCCCGCAAGTATCGCCCCAAGGATTTCACCGACCTGATCGGACAGGAGGCGATGGTCCGCACCTTGTCCAACGCCTTCAGCTCGGGCCGGATTCCGCAGGCCTGGATGCTGACCGGGGTGCGCGGCGTCGGCAAGACCACCACAGCCCGCATTCTGGCGCGCGGCCTCAACTTCCAGACGGCCGATGGCACCGGCCGGCCCACCATCGAGCTGGCAACGCCCGGCGTGCATTGCCAGGCCATCATCGAAGGACGGCACATCGATGTGATGGAAATCGATGCGGCCTCCAACAACAGCGTCGAGAACATCCGCCAGATCAACGATGCGGTGCGCTATGCGCCGGTTTCGGCGCGCTACAAGGTCTATATCATCGACGAAGTGCATATGCTGTCCGGCTCTGCCTTCAATGCCTTTCTCAAGACGCTGGAAGAGCCGCCGCCTCACGCCAAGTTCATTTTTGCCACCACCGAAATCCGCAAGGTTCCGGTCACCATCCTGTCGCGCTGCCAGCGCTTCGATCTCAGGCGCATCGAGGCAGGCGTTCTGGTCGGTCATCTGGCCGGGATCTGCGCTTCGGAAGGCGTGGAGGCGGATGACGAGGCGCTTCAGGCCATTGCCCGCGCCGCCGAAGGCTCGGCGCGCGATGCCATGTCCCTGCTCGATCAGGCGATCGCCCATGCCGCCGGACGGATCGGGCTTGATGATGTGCGCGCCATGCTCGGCCTCGCCGACAGGGCGCGCGTCATCGACCTGTTCGAGGTCTTGCTCAAGGGCGACCTTGCCGCGGCACTGGCCGAGTTGAAGGCGCAGTATGATGCCGGCGCCGACCCCGGCACGGTGCTGGGCGAACTCGCCGAATTCACCCATCTGGTCACGCGGCTGAAGATCGTGCCGGAAGCTGGCAAGGACAGCGCCCTTACCCAGGCTGAGCGCGTGCGCGGCAGTGCCTTCGCCGAAACGCTTTCGGTGCGCGTGCTGTCCCGAACGTGGCAGATGCTGCTCAAGGGTATCGCCGAGGTCAAGGACGCCGGACGTCCGCTGCCCGCCGCCGAGATGGTGCTGGTCCGCATCGCCCATGCCGCTGACCTGCCAACCCCGGACGAAGCGCTGAAAGCGTTGCAATCGGGCGGCGGTTTGGCGCCCGGCGCGCGCGGAACCCCGGCGCAATCCGGGCCATCGCAGCGCGATCAGGGTGTGCAGGCAGGATCGGCAGCAGCAGTGGGCTTTGCGGCTGCAAGGCCGGCTTCCGCCATGCCGGCCAGCATCCCGCGCTCCCTGCCGGGCAGCGGCTCCGGCGGTGTCCAGGCATCGACGCAGGCCGCACGGGCACAGGCGCAGCCGATCCTCCAGGTCGGCTCGCTCGAAGACATTCTGGCGCTGGCCGCTCGCAATCGCGACATCAAGCTGCAGGCTGCCATCCAGCGCGACCTGAGGCTTGTCCGCATCGAACAGGGCCGGCTCGACATCTCGCTGGAGCCGACCGGTGACCGTGGAATCGTGCAGGAACTGGCACGCAAGCTGAAGGACTGGACCGGGCAGGTCTGGATGGTCGCCCTGGTGCAGGCCGAAGGCCAGGCCACCTTGCGCGAACAGAAACAGGCCCAGGACCGCGAGCGCAAGGACAGCGCCGCGATGCACCCTGCGGTGCAGGCGCTGATGGCGGCCTTTCCGGGCGCGAAGATCGTCGATGTGCGCAGCCGCGCCGCCACCGAGAACCCCGATACCGCCCAGGGCGGCGAGGAAACCGATGCAGGCCTTGCCGCCTCGCTCGAATCCGGCGAAGGCCTGTTCGACAGCGATGGCGATCCTTATCCGGACATCGAATTCTGAAAAAGCCGGCGCAATGCCCCTCGGGCACGCCCGCCGCATCACCTGAGCAGGAGCAGATCACATGCGTGACATGATGGGCCTGATGAAGCAGGCGCAGCAGATGCAGGCCAAGATGGCCGACATGCAGGCCGAACTCGACAACACCATGGTCGAGGGTCTTGCCGGCGGCGGCATGGTCAAGGTCATGACCACCGCCAAGGGTGCCATGAAGTCGATCACCATCGATCCCTCGTTGATGAACGCAGACGAGCGCGAAATCCTCGAGGACCTGATCATCGCCGCCTGTTCCGACGCCCGCACCAAGGGCGAGCGCGTCATGGAGCTGCGCATGGCCGAGATCACCAAGGGCCTGCCGATCCCGCCCGGCATGAAGCTGTTTTGAGCCTGCCCGGCCGATGGCGAAATTCTCTGCCGGTCCGGAAATCGAGCGGCTGATCCAGTTGCTCGCCCGCCTGCCCGGCCTCGGCCCGCGCTCGGCGCGCCGCGCAGCCCTCCATCTGGTCAAGAAGCGCGAGCAGTTGCTCGGGCCCCTCGCCGAAGCCATGCAGGTCGCCCATGAGCGCATCATGGTCTGCACCACTTGCGGCAACATCGACACTTGCGATCCCTGCCCGGTCTGCCGCGATCCGCGCCGCGATGACAGCATCATCGTGGTGGTCGCGGATGTCGCTGACCTGTGGGCACTGGAACGCAGCGCCGCGATCAACGCCCGCTACCACGTTCTCGGCGGCGTGCTGTCGGCCATGGACGGCATACGGCCCGAGAACCTGTCCATCGACAGCCTCATTGCGCGCGCCTCGGGGCCCCCGATCAAGGAACTGATCCTGGCCCTCAACGCCACGGTCGATGGCGCGACCACCGCCCACTACATCACCGACCGCGTCGCGCATCTGCCTGTCAAGGTCACCCGGCTTGCCCATGGCGTGCCGGTTGGCGGCGAACTCGATTATCTCGACGACGGCACCCTCAGCGCCGCCATCCGCCAGCGCACGGGGTTCTAGCGGCGGCGGGTGAAACGTGGCGCACACCTCTCACTTCAGGCGCTCCCTGATCCGCTTCGCCAGGCCGTCCCTGACCTCGCGGTAGGCTTCGAGCATCTGCTCGCGCGAGCCCTGCACGATGGTGGGGTCGGCGGTGGGCCAGTATTCGACCTCGGCGGCGATGGTGCGCGTCAGCCCCAGTGCCTTGTGGTGCGCCTCGGGCGACAGGGTGATGATCAGGTCGAAGTTGAGGCCTTCCCACTCTTCCAGTTCGTCGATGGTGCGGGGCCTGTGCCGGTTGGCCTCGATGCCCATCTCGTCCATCACCGCGACCATGAAGCCGTCCGCGTCACTCTTGCGCACACCGGCGGACTGCACATAAAGCGACCGCCCGAAGAAATGCTTGGCCAGCCCCTCCGCCATCGGCGAACGCACGGCATTCTGCGCGCACATGAACAACACGCTCTGCGGCCGGCGCGGCACAGGCGCTTCACCAGCCAAGGAGCGTCAGCCTTTCCAGTGCAGGGCGAAGATCAGGGTGAACAGCCGCCGGGCCGTGTCGTGATCGACCTCCAGCTTGCCGTCGAGACGTTCTTTCAGGATGTCCGCTGCCTCGTTGTGCAGCCCGCGCCGCCCCATGTCGATGGCTTCGATCTGCGCCGGCGACGACGTGCGGATCGCCTCATAGTAGCTCTCGCAGATCATCTCATAGTCCTTGATCACCCGCTTGAACGGAGTCAGGGACAAAAAGTGCATGATGATCGGCTGGTCAGCCTCGCTGCGGATGTCGAGGCACAGCTTGCGCTCGATCAGGCTGATCGACAGCTTGTAGGGCCCGTGGTCGCGCTCGGGAATGGCGAAGTGGTTGACCTCGATCAGGTCATAGATGGCGATGGCGCGCTCATGCTCCTGATCGGGCGTGCCACGGCCCAGCGACGCCTCGTCGAGCGTGATCAGAACAAGCCGGTTGTTGCTTCTGGTCTGGCTCATGCCGTCGTCTGGTCCCGCACGCGAAGGATCCTGCCCCTGCTTCAGAGATTGAGCCGGATGGTCACCGAACGCGCGTGCGCCTGCAAGCTCTCTGCCTCTCCTAGCGCAGCGGCAGCCGGAGCCAAAGCCCGAAGCGCATCGGCACTGCATTTCAGCAGCGTGGTGCGCTTCATGAAGTCGAGCACGCCAAGGCCGGAGGAGAACCGCGCCGACCTCGCCGTGGGCAGCACATGGTTGGGCCCGCCGACATAATCGCCGATGGCCTCTGGCGTGTGGTGGCCCAGGAACATCGCCCCTGCATTGCGGATGGCAGCCGCCAGCGGCTCGGGGTCGGCCGTGCAGATTTCCAGATGCTCCGGTGCCAGCCGGTCGACCAGCGGCACCGCGCCCATCAGGTTCTCGACAAGAATGATCGCCCCGAACGCCTGCCAGCTTGCGCTCGCGATGTCGCGGCGCGGCAGCATCGCCAGTTGCGAAGTCACTTGCTCCTCGACCGCATCCGCCAGCGCCGCATCATCGGTCATCAGGATCGACTGGGCAGCCGTGTCATGCTCGGCCTGCGCCAGCAGGTCCGCCGCCACCCAGGCCGGGTTGGCGCTGGCGTCGGCAATGACCAGAACTTCGGAAGGGCCGGCGATCATGTCGATGCCGACTGTGCCGAACACGCGCCTTTTGGCTGCCGCCACATAGGCATTGCCCGGCCCCACGATCTTGGCCACCGGCGCGATGCTGGCCGTGCCATGGGCCAGCGCAGCAATGGCCTGCGCCCCGCCGATACGATAGATTTCCGTGACGCCGGCCAGATGCGCGGCGGCCAGGACCAGCGGGTTGGCGCGGCCATGCGGCATCGGCACCACCATCACGATGCGCGGCACGCCCGCAACGCGGGCCGGAACGGCATTCATCAGCACCGACGACGGATAGCTCGCCGTGCCGCCGGGCACATAGAGCCCCACTGCCTCGATGGCGCTCCAGCGCCAGCCCATCTCGGTGCCGGTCGCATCGG
>JALORF010000252.1 GCA_025459195.1 Beijerinckiaceae bacterium | reverse complement strand
TGGGCTTGTCGAACTTGGGCTTGTCGAACCTCGGTTTTTCAAAGCGGGGCCGCTCAGCCGCACCGCCGCGATCATTGGCGGATATCGGGTTGATGCGGATGTCATCGCCATCGGTGCGGCGCACATTGACGGCGAAATTCTCGGCAGCTTCTCCCGAAATCTCGACCTCGGTGAACAATTCCTGGATGCGGATCGTGCCGATGTCATCGCGCGTAACCTTGCCGCGGCGGCAGAGCATGGGCAAAAGCCATTTCGGATCAGCCTTGTTGCGTCGGCCGATCTCGACCCGGAACAGAACCATGTCGCCACTGCCGGTGGCCACATTGCGCATGCCCCGCTCACGCGGGCCGGGCCGGGCGGAACCGGGTTCCGAAGCAGCGCGCTCGAAGCCGCGATCATGGCCACGTTCCTGGCCGCGCTCGAAGCCGCGTTCGGGCCGCGCGCGGTCCGCGCCGTGGCGGGCGCGCACGGCCTTGTCGAACCACGAACTCGGGTCCGACACCTCTTCGGGCTCGGGCAGGCGCGAGCGATACATCCTGGCCAGCATGGCCGCGATTTCCTCAGGGGTGCGCTCGGCAATCAGCATCCGGGCCATCGCCAGATCCTCCTCGCCCGGCTCCTCGCGCAGGGCCGGGTCCTCGATCATGCGCTGGCGATCCAGCACGCGGATGTCTTCGGCGGTGGGCGGCAGGGTCCAGCGCGGTTCGATCCCGGCTTCGGCCAGCAGGCCCTCGGCCTTGCGACGGCGGGCCGGCGGCACGATCACGACGCTGACGCCCTTGCGCCCGGCCCGGCCGGTGCGGCCGCTGCGGTGCTGGAGGATTTCCGCATCGTGCGGAAGGTCGGCATGGATGACCAGGCCCAGATTGGGCAGGTCGATGCCGCGCGCTGCCACATCGGTGGCGACGCAGACGCGGGCACGCCCGTCGCGCAGGGCCTGCAAGGCCTGATTGCGCTCGTTCTGGCCCAGTTCGCCGGACAGATACACCGCCGCGAAGCCCCGCTCGACCAGCATGGCCTGAAGGTGGCGAACCGCATCGCGCGTGTTGCAGAACACCAGCGAGGCCGGCGCATCGACGAGCCTGAGCACGTTGACGACAACGAGTTCGACCTCCTTCGGTGCAACGCGGATGGCACGATAATCGATGTCGGCGTGGCCGATGTCCTTGCTCGATGCCTCGATCCGCAAGGCATTGTTCTGATAGCTCTTGGCCAGGGTCGCGATGCCGCGCGGCAAGGTGGCGGAGAACAGCAACGTGCGTTTGCCAGCAGGCGTTGCCTCAAGGATGAATTCGAGATCATCGCGGAAGCCCAGATCGAGCATCTCGTCGGCCTCATCGAGCACCACAGCCTTGATCTGCGACAGATCGAGGCGGTTGCGCTCGATGTGATCACGCAGACGGCCTGGTGTGCCGACCACGATGTGGCAGCCATCGCCAAGCTGCTTGCGTTCCTTGGCAGGGTCCATGCCGCCGACGCATGAGATGATCCGCGTGCCCGCCTGCGCATAGAGCCAGGCGAGTTCGCGCTGCACCTGCAAGGCCAGCTCGCGCGTCGGCGCCACGATCAGCGCCAGCGGCGCGCCGGCAACGCCCATGCGCTCGTCATCGCCCAGCAGCGTCGAGGAGATGCCAAGCCCGTAAGCCACCGTCTTGCCAGAACCGGTCTGCGCCGACACCAGAAGGTCACGGCCCATCGCATCCGGCGCGACCACGGCGGCCTGAACCGGTGTCAAAAGGGGCGTCCGCCAGTGACTGACGCGCCCGTGATGGTGCGCTGTGTAGGCTAGTTTCAGCCAAAGCGCCATCGTGTGTTTTGCGGACGCTCGCTAGCGAGCGGTCCAGCCGCCATCAACGAACAGCGTGGTGCCGGTGCAGAACGAGCTTTCATCACTGGCCAGGAACAGCATGGCCAGTGCGATTTCGCCGGGCTGGCCAAGGCGGTTCATGGCCTGCCGGGCCTCCAGCCCGGCGCGCAGGGCCGGCGCGTCATTGGATCTGGCAAAGATCTCTGCAAAGTAAGGCGTCTCGATCGTGCCCGGCGCGACGGCGTTGATGCGGATGCCCTCGGCGACATGGTCCATGGCCATGGCGCGCGTCAGCGACGCGACCGCGCCCTTGGACGCGACATAGGCCGCGCGGTTGGTGATGCCGACCTGGGCTACAGCGGATGCCGTGTTGACGATGACGCCCCCGCCCTGCCGGCTCATGATGGGGATGGCGTGCTTGCAGCCGAAAAACACGCCCTTGACGTTGACCGCCATCAGAGCGTCCCAATCCGCTTCGGAGGTGTTGACCACAGTGCCGGCAAAGCCAAACCCGGCGTTGTTGACGAGAATGTCGAGCCGGCCATGGCGCTGTGGCACGGCCTCGATCATCGCCTTCAGGCCGGCTTCATCGGAGACATCGACGACCTGCGCTTCGGCATGGCCGCCTGCTGTCGCGATCTCGCCCGTGACCCGCGCGGCAGCGGCGCCATCGCGATCGGCCACAATCACCACAGCCCCTTCGGCGGCAAAGAGCAGTGCTGCCTTGTGTCCGATGCCGGAGCCGGCCCCGGTGATGATTGCGATCTTGCCGGCTAGCCGCATGGCGAATGTCCTCGTGTGCTGGATGTCCGGGTTGAATGTCAGCGGCACGTGGGCGGCGATCCACGCTGACAGCGTGGTCACGAAAGCCTCGGTGCGGCTGACCGGGAAGAGGTGGCCACCATCTGCGAACTCGAGCACCTGCGCATGCGGCACGGCGGCGGCCAGTTCGTGTTGCAGGAAAGCCGGCACGATCATGTCATCGGCAACGCCCTGCACCAGTGTCGGCCCGTCATAGGCCCCGAGCAGAGGCCGGCCATCGAAGGCGAGCAGCGCCGCGATGCGCTCGGCCACAGCGGCCTGCCCGGCCGGGGAAATCGGCGCTGCCGCAACAGCGGCCTCCAGCACGGGCCAGTTCGCCGCCAGCCAGTCCGGCGGATAGCCCATGATCGTGGCGAGCGCCGCATAGCCGGCAGGGTCGGCCAGCAGCAGCTTGCGCCGCGCAGCGAACAGTTCCGCCATGAAGCGGTTGGGAGCCAGCCAGGTGGCGCTCAGCACCAGCCCGGCGAGCCGCTCGCCGTGGCGGTGGGCGAAGGTCTGGCCGATGGCTCCGCCCAGCGAATGGCCGAGCAGGATGGCGCGCTCCGCACCGGCGGCATCGAGCACGGCGATGCAATCATCGGCCAAGAGCCCGACCGAAACAGGGGCGCTGCCGCGCGTGCTGGCGCCGAC
>JALORF010000019.1 GCA_025459195.1 Beijerinckiaceae bacterium | reverse complement strand
CGCCGGCCTCGACGATGATCGTGTCGCTGGCAGGATCAAGGCTGCGCACACTGTCCATGCGCCCAAGTGACAGGATGATTTCCTTGCCGTCGGCCACAGGGATCTGGCCGCCGACAAGGCCGGTATTGCCGCCCTGTGGCACGATCGGCGTGCCCGTCTCGTGCGCCAGCCGAAGCAAGGCGGCGACCTCGGCAGTGCTCGATGGCCGCGCCACGGCCAAAGCCCTGCCCACGAACAGATCGCGCCATTCCTTCAGGAAGGGTGCCATGTCGGCGCTGTCGGTGAGCAGATTGCGCGCACCGAGAATGGCACCGAAAGCCTGAAGCGTGCTGTCCATGCCAGGAACCTATCTTCTCTTGCGAGCCGCCGGCTTGCTGAATGCGCCAACCAGTTCGACATGGTGAGAATAGCGGAACTGATCCACCGGCGTCACCTGTTCCAGCGTGTAGCCGCCACGCAGCAGGGTGCCCGCATCGCGCACGAAACTGGCCACATCGCAGGAGACATAAGCGATGCGCGGCACCACCGATCGGGCCAATTGGGCAGCCTGCGCCTCGGCTCCGGCGCGTGGCGGATCAAGCACCACGGCATCGAAGGGCTTCAGTTCCATCTCCAGCAGCGGCCTGCGGAACAGATCGCGGGTTTCGGTGATCACGCGCCTGAGACCCGGCGTGGCACGGGCAGCCCGATCAAGGGCGGCCAGCGACGCGGCATCGCTTTCGCAGGCATGCACCTCGGCGCTCTCGGCCAGCCTGAGCGCAAAGGGACCTGACCCGGCAAACAGGTCGGCCACGCGGCGTGCGCCAGCCACTGCAGCAACGGCCAGCCTGCCGAGCACCTCCTCGCCTTCCACCGTCGGTTGCAGGAAGCCGCCCGGGGGAATGTTGACGATGGCGCGGCCCATGGCCTGGCTGGCATCGGCGCGCGCAATGATGGTGTCGCCATGGACGGACAGGCGCACCAGATCGAGCTGGTGGGCCAGCGATGTCAGCCCGATGCGCTGCTTTTCGCTGGGAGGGCCATTGCCGCGCACGTCGACGTCAAGGCCATTCAACGTGGCCGTGATCAGGATCGTCAGCGGCTTGGCGGACGCGGCAAGGGTGCGCGTGAGGGCCTGGGCGATGGCCGGTGCGCGGGCCAGTTCCGGTTTCAGGATCGGGCAATGCTCGACCTCGATCAGGTCATGGCTGCGGGCGCGCATGAAGCCTGCGAGCGATTCGCCCTCCCGGCGACGTCCGTGCAGCGTGACCCTGCGGCGACCCGTGCCATGGCCATCGACCAGCGGCCTGACATCCGTCTCGATGCCGGCCCGTGCGAGGGCCTGCACCACAAGTCCCTGCTTCCAGCCTGCATAGGTTGCCGGGCCGAGATGCTGGGTGGCACAGCCGCCGCAGCGGCCGAACAACGGGCAGATCGGGGCGATCCTGTCCGGCGATGGCGTGATGATGCGTTCGAGCCGCGCCTGCTCGCCGGTGCCGGTGATCTCGACCACCTCGCCCGGCAGCGCACCAGCCACAAAGCTCAGGGCGCCCTCTTCATCGGACAGGCCATCGGCGCGCGCACCGAGGCGGGTGATGGTGACGGTGCGCAAGTCGCTTGTTATGCCGGACACGGGAAGCCTTGGTTGCATGGGGCGCGATGGGCACGGTATCGGTGGAGCCGGCAAGCCGGGCACGCAGGCCCCTGTGCGACGTCGCCTATCAGGTTCGGACGCTGGCGGGAATGGACTTGACGGGCATGACCCTGAACGGAGCGACGCATATGGGCATTCGCAGCGGCATCATCGGGGCCATCGGCAACACACCCCTGATCACATTGAGGCAGGCTTCCGCCATGACCGGTTGCCGCATTCTGGGCAAGGCGGAGTTCATGAACCCCGGCCAGTCCGTCAAGGACCGTGCCGCCCTTGCCATCATCCGCGATGCGGAGGCGCGCGGTGTCCTCAAGCCCGGAGGGGTCATCGTCGAGGGCACGGCGGGCAACACCGGCATCGGCCTGGCGCTGGTCGGCAATGCGCTGGGCTACCGAACGGTGATCGTGATGCCGAACACCCAGAGCCAGGAGAAGAAGGACATGATCCGGCTGGCTGGTGCCGAATTGATCGAGGTGCCGGCAGCGCCCTTCTCCAACCCGAACAACTATGTGAAGGTTTCGGGCAGGCTGGCGGAGGCGCTCCGTGCGGTGACGCCGGCTGGCGTGGTCTGGGCCAACCAGTTCGACAATGTGGCCAACCGCGAGGGGCATGCTGCCACGACAGGGCCGGAAATCTGGGACCAGACGGGTGGCGACATCGACGGCTTCATCTGTGCAGTCGGCACGGGTGGCACGCTCGCCGGCGTGGCCAAAGCCCTGCGGGACAGGAAGCCGGGCATCACCATCGGCCTTGCCGATCCGATGGGGGCGGCGCTGCATGCCTACTACACAACCGGCACGCTGAAGGCTGAAGGCTCCTCGATCACGGAGGGCATCGGGCAGGGCCGGATCACCGCCAATCTCGATGGTTTCCGCCCCGATGTGTCGTTCCAGATCGCCGATGAAGAGGCGCTGCCGGTCGGCTTCGATCTTCTGGAGCACGAGGGCCTGTGCGTGGGCGGCTCGGCTGCCGTCAATGTCGCCGGGGCGATCCGGCTAGCGCGGCATCTTGGGCCGGGCCGGACCATCGTCACCATCCTGTGCGACTACGGCACCCGCTATCAGACCAAGCTGTTCGATCCTGCTTTCCTGCGCAGCAGGAACCTGCCGGTGCCGGGCTGGATGGAGCGGCCCGCAGGCGTGGGCCCGGACATCCTTGCCGGAGTAATGGGCTCCTGACCTCGCCGTCTCAGGTCTTGCCCGATCAGGTCTTGCCCATTCAGGTCCTGCCCAATCAGGTCTTGCCAACCTCCTGTCGCAGGGCGGCGATTTCGGCGCGCAGCGCTTTCAGTTCGGCCAGCACATCCTCGCTGCTATGGGCCGGATGTGTCAGCTTGGGCGCTTCATTGGCCGTGACCTCATCCAGCGCCGTCACGACCACGCCGATGAACAGGTTGAGGACCATGAAAGCCGACAGCACCATGAACAGCATGACGAAAATCCAGCCATACTCGTTGCCCTTCTCGGCGAGCGGCTTGACGATGCCGTTCGACCAGTCATCGAAGGTCATCGACTGGAACAGCGTATAGGCCGTCTGCCCGATCGAGCCGAACAGTTCGGGATTGGTGTCTCCGAACAGCTTGGTGCCCATCACGGCAAAGACATAATAGACCAGCAGCAGCAGCAGGCCGATCGAGCCCATGCCCGGCAATGCGCCGATCAGGCCGGCCACGACCTTGCGCAGCGACGGAACGACGGTGATCAGCCGGAGCGCGCGCAGCACACGGAGTGCGCGCAGCACCGACAGCGATTCGCTGGTTGGCACCAGGGCAATGCCGATCACGAACAGATCGAACAGGCTCCATGGATCGCGGAAGAAAGCCCCGCGCTTGACGACGATGCGCGCCACCAGTTCGGCAACGAAGATGGCCAGGATGGTGCGGTCCAGCGCGATCAGGAGCTTGCCGTAGCTCTCCATGATCGACTTGGACGTTTCCAAGCCAAGCGTGATGGCATTGATGATGATCAGGACCATCACAACCCGCTCTGTCAGGCGGTGGTCGACGATGCGGGCGAGGAAAGCCATCATGGGGTCATCCGGTCTGCGGGGGAGTTTGTGTGGGTAGGCCTGTGGGCGGCGGCCCATGGCCAGCCGTTATCGAGCGCGGTCTATCGCGCCTTCGGTGGCCAACGCAATGGCCAGGACTTGACGCGATCCACGAGATTTTCGACGAGCACCTCATCCTCGCTGGCGAAGACCCGGCCCTTCACGGAAACGCCCGCCTCCATCACCGTATCGGGCGTGCCGGAGACCAGCGGGTGCCACCATTTCAGGCCTTCCCCGTTGGCTACCAGCCTGTAGGCGCATGTGGGTGGCAGCCAGCGCAGTGCGCGCACCTGCCCTGGTGTCAGCGTCACGCAGTCCGGCACCTTGGCGGCGCGGTTGCTGTAGTCCTTGCAGCGGCAGGATCCGGCATCGAACAACGTGCAGCCCACATCGGTGGCGTGGATCGTTCCTGTATCCTCGTCCTCGAGCTTGATCAGGCAGCAGCGGCCGCAGCCATCGCAGAGGCTTTCCCACTCCTCAGGGTTCATCTGCTCAAGTGTCTTGGTCTGCCAGAACGGCGGGGTGCTCATCTCTCTCTCCCGGGCTCGTTCCAAAGCGGCCATCCGCCATGACACCCGGATTGGTCAACCGCTTTTCGCAGGCACTTGCAAGCGTGGCATGGACGCGGCGCGGCACCGTGACGCCGGCTGGCGGCTCAAACGGCTCATCCGGCTGCCGCATCTCACCGGTCCAACCCTTTCCAGCTTGCCCCTTTCCAAGACAGAAAGGCCGGATCATACTCAACCCCAGCAACGAAAACAGGCCGGGATGTCCGGCAAGGAGTGCCGTCATGATCAACCGTCGTCTGGCCCATGCCGTCTTCGCAGGCCTCATCCTGACCACCAGCGCGCTGGCCAGCCTGCCCGCCATGGCGCAGGTCGTCTACAACCGCGGCCAGGAAGCCGACCCCGAGACCCTCGATCCGCAGAAGATCTCGACCTCAGCGGAATTCCACATCATGCGCGATCTTTACGAAGGCCTGATCATCCACAACGGCCAGGGCAAGGTCGTGCCTGGCGTGGCCGAAAGCTGGACCAACTCGGATGACGGCAAGGTCTATACCTTCAAGTTGCGCGCCAACGCGAAATGGTCAAATGGCGATCCGGTCAAGGCCGGGGACTTCGTGTTTGCCTGGCGGCGGGCAGCGGCCCCCGAAACCGGCGCGAAATACACCAACGTTCTTTATCCGGTGAAGGGCCTCGAGGCTGTTCACAAAGGCACGGCCGGTGCCAAGCCCGAGGATATCGGCATCCGCGCCATCGATGACCGCACCCTCGAAATCACGCTGAACAACCCGACGCCGTATTTCATCGAGTTGCTGACCCTGCCCGTGGCTGGCCCGCTGCATCCTGCCTCGGTAACGCAGCACGGCACGAACTTCGTCAAGCCGGAAAACAAGGTCACGAACGGGGCCTTCCGCCTGCGCGAGTTCACACCGGGGGCGCAGGCCTCGCTGGTGAAGAACCCCGCCTTCCATGACGCTGCCAATGTGAAGATCGATCAGGTCAACTTCATCCCGCTGGCCGATTCCGCAGCCGCCGCCCGGCGCTTCCAGGCCGGGGAAATCCTGTCGACGGTCAACATCCCAGCCAACCAGATCAAGAGCCTGCGCCAGCAACTGGGCGCGCAGGTGTCGGTCACACCGCAACTGGGCACCTGGTATCTGACCTTCAACAATGACAAGCCGCCCTTCAATGACGCGCGGGTGCGCCGGGCCCTGTCGATGGTGCTCGACCGCGAGTTCATCGCCGAACAGGTCTGGAACGGCTCGATGCTGCCCGCCTATTCGTTCGTGCCTCCGGGCACAAACAACTATGGCCCGAACAACTATGGCCCGCAGATCGAGCTTGGCTTCAAGACACAGTCGGTGATCGACCGCGAAGAGGCGGCGAAGAAGCTGCTGGCCGAGGCTGGTTTCGGACCTGGCAAGCCGCTCAAGGTCGAATACCGCTTCAACATGAGCCCTGAAAATCAGGCGACGTTCGTGGCGATCGCCGACCAGTGGAAGGCGATCGGTGTCGAAACCGCGCCGATCTCGACCGATGGGCGGACGCATTTCGCCTTCCTGCGTGATCGCGGGGCTTATGATGTGGCACGCGCCGGCTGGATCGCGGACTACAACGATCCGCAGAATTTCCTGTTCCTGCTCGAATCCAGCGCCATCCCCGGCCTCAATTATGCCCGCTGGTCGAATGCCCAGTATGATGCCCTGATGAAGCAGGCCGCTGCCGAGATCGACATCAGCAAGCGCGCCGGCATTCTGGGCGAGGCCGAGAAGATCCTGCTCAACGAAGCGCCCTATACGCCCGTGCTGTTCTTCACCAACCGCAACCTGATCTCGCCCAAGCTGGAAGGTTTCACGCCCAATCCGCGCGCCTCGAACCCGACGCGCTATATGTCGATCAAGGGTTGAACGGCGTCCGCGACCCTCTGCGCCATGTCCCGCACCATCAGCCTGCCTCATCCTGAGCCTGTCGAAGGGCGAGGCCGTTGCACTGCTCCCCCGCGCCTCTCCTTCGACGGGCTCAGGAGACGGATCGTTGACGCGGAGCGGCGTTTGGGGCGCGCTCCATGCTGATGTATATCCTGCGACGGCTGACCTCGGCCCTGCCCACCCTGTTCGTGGTGGTGACGCTGTCGTTCTTCCTGATCCGGCTGGCCCCGGGCGGCCCGTTCGATCTGGAACAGCCGCTCGAAGCCAAGGTGATGGAGAACCTCAACCGGATCTACAAGCTGGACCGGCCGCTGATCGAGCAGTACTGGCTCTATCTCAGCCATCTGGCCACCGGCGATTTCGGCCCATCCTTCTATGCGCGCGACTTCACCGTGGCCGAGCTTCTGGCGCGCGGGTTGCCGGTCTCGATCACCATCGGTGGCCTTGCGCTGCTGCTGGCATTGGCCATCGGCATCGTGCTCGGCACCATCGCCGCCTTCCGCCAGAACCAGCCTGCCGATTACTCCGTGATGGTCTTTGCCACCTTCGGCATCACCATTCCGACCTTCGTGGTCGCGCCGGTGCTGCAGATCGTGTTCGGGCTGTTGCTGGCATGGCTGCCGGTCGGCGGCTGGAACAATGGCCATGTCCGCAACCTGATCCTGCCTGTGATCGCGCTGGCTCTGCCACAGGTCGCGGTGGTGGCACGCATGATCCGGGCCTCGATGATCGAGGCGCTGCGCTCCAACCATATCCGCACCTTGCGAAGCCAGGGCCTGCCGCGCAGCACCATCGCGATCCACGCCCTGCGCGGTGCGATGCTGCCCGTGGTCTCCTACATGGGCCCGGCTGCCGCGGCGCTGCTCACCGGCTCGGTGGTCATCGAAACGATCTTCGGGCTTCCCGGCGTCGGGCGCTATTTCGTCGAAGGGGCGCTGAACCGCGACTACACGCTGGTGATGGGCACGGTGGTGATGGTCGCGGTGTTCGTGCTGGTGTTCAACCTGATCGTCGACATTCTCTATGCGCTGCTCGATCCGCGCGTCAGGTATGACACATGAGCGAGGCGGCGATCTCACCGGTGCCGGTCGGACGCTCGCTCTGGGCGGATGCGCGGATCCGCCTGTTCCGCAACAAGGCGGCAGTGGCGAGCCTGTTCTTCCTGATCTTCATGGGCGTGATCTCGATTGCCGGCCCTTGGTTCTCTCCGCACCAATATGAGCGGGTCTATACCGAATACGTGCGTGTGCCGGCGAGCCTGAGCGCCTATCCCAAGCCCGAGCAGATTGCTCCGGCTGTCGAGCGGATCGCTGCGCGGGTCCGCGCACAGATCGAGTCGCAGCAGGTCGTTGGCGGCTCGGTCCGCGTGACGCTGGTCAGCCCGCGCGCCATCGACGAGCGCAACCTTGCCTTTTTCGGCCGCTCCGACCTGTTCCAGGGTGCCAACGTGGTCGAGCGCGCTGACGAGGGTCGCAAGCTGGTGATCGATGCGCCGATCCGCTGGCGCACCTTCCTGTTCGGCACCGACGGCAATGGCCGCGACCTGTTTACGCGCACGCTCATCGCCGGGCGGGTTTCGCTGGCCATCGGGCTCTTGGCGACCGGTGTGGCCCTGCTCATCGGCGTGGCCTACGGCGCGACGGCCGGTTATCTGGGTGGGCGCATCGACACGGTGATGATGCGCATCGTCGACATCCTGTATGCGCTGCCGTTCATCTTTTTCGTGATCATGCTGGTGGTGTTCTTCGGGCGCAATTTCATCTTGATGTTCCTGGCGGTCGGGGCCATCGAATGGCTCGACATGGCCCGCATCGTCCGGGGGCAGACCCTGTCGATCAAGCGTCAGGAATACGTGCAGGCCGCCGAGGCGCTCGGCGTCACCTCGAACGGCATCCTGCGTCGCCACATCATCCCCAACACGCTCGGCCCGGTGGTGGTCTACATGACGCTGCTGGTGCCGAAGGTGATCCTGCTCGAGAGCTTCCTGTCGTTTCTCGGGCTTGGCGTTCAGGAGCCGATGACAAGCTGGGGCGTGCTGATCTCGGACGGGGCGCGCAACATCCAGAACGCCGAATGGCTGCTGTTCTTCCCGGCGCTTTTTCTTGTCACCACGTTGTTCGCCCTGAACTTCCTCGGTGACGGCTTGCGCGATGCGCTCGATCCCAAGGACCGGTGATGGCACGCAGCGAACAATACACCCAAGGTTACAGGGCAGCGATCAAGGACGCGGTCACACTCCTCCACCGACTCGCCGCCAGCAAGGGCGACGAAAAGGCGGTCGCCATCCTGAACGTTGCAGCATTCGATCTGGGCCATCAAGCCAAGAGGTGGGGCGAAGCAGGCGTGGATGCACCGCAACCTTTCACGGAGGAAGAGCGCACGGAGTTGCGCGAATTGATGCTTGCGATTGTGCGCCGGAATTTCACCGATGCGGACAAGCCAAACAGGGCATGAGGCAGACGCAAACATGCGGAAGGCTGCGCCGATGACCGAGCCCATCCTCACCTTTCGCGATGTCGCGATCCGTTTCCGGACCAATGACGGCTATGTCGAGGCGGTGAAAGGGTCGACCATCGATGTCCATCCGGGTGAGTTTGTCGCCATTGTCGGCGAATCGGGTTCGGGCAAGAGCCAGAGCGTCATGGCGGCCATGGGGCTTCTGGCCCAGAATGGCGAGGTCACGGGTTCTATCCGCTATCGCGGCACCGAGATTGTCGGGCTGCCTGCGGGGGAGCTGAACAAGCTCAGGGGGCGCAAGCTCTCGATGATCTTCCAGGAGCCGATGACCTCGCTGGACCCGCTCTACAAGATCGGATCGCAGATTTCCGCCACCTTGCGCCAGCATCAGGGGCTTTCGAAGGATCAGGCCAGGGCGCGGGCACTGGAACTGCTCAAGCTGGTCCGCATTCCGCAGCCCGAGCAGCGCCTCGATTCCTATCCGCATGAATTGTCAGGTGGCCAGCGCCAGCGCGTGATGATCGCCATGGCGCTCGCCAACGATCCTGACATCCTGATCGCCGATGAGCCGACCACGGCCCTTGATGTCACCATCGAGGCGGAGATCCTGGCGCTGATCGCCGAACTGCAACAGCGGCTCGGCATGGCCGTGGTGCTGATCACCCATGATCTCGGCATCGTGCGCAAGTATGCCACCTCGGTCTATGTCATGCGCTCTGGCGAGATCGTCGAGCATGGGGAGGCCAGGGCGATCTTCGCCGCGCCCCGTCATCCCTACACGCAGATGTTGCTTGCCGCAGAGCCGGAGGGACGCAAGGAACCGCCACCGGCCGACGCTCCGGTGATGGTCGAGGCCAGGGACGTGCGCGTGACCTACCGCATGAGACGCGGCTTTCTCGGTCGCGATTCATCCGACATCAAGGCTGTGGATGGTGTCAACCTGAGCCTGAAAAAGGGCCAGACCATCGGGATTGTGGGCGAGTCCGGTTCCGGCAAGTCGACGCTCGGCAAGGCCATTCTCAAGCTCGCCCCCGCCGTTGGCCAGATCACCTTCGAGGACCGTGCCCTTCTGCCGCTCTCGCGTGACGAGATGCGCCCGCTGCGCAAGCAGATGCAGGTTGTCTTCCAGGATCCATTCGGCTCGCTCAGCCCGCGCATGACGGTCGGCGACATCATCACCGAAGGCCTTCTGGTGCACGAGCCCGGCCTTGGCCGCCGCGAGCGTGATGCCCGCGCAGCGCAAGCCTTCGGCGAGGTGCAACTCGATGCGGCGATGCGCAACCGGTATCCGCACGAGTTCTCGGGCGGCCAACGGCAACGCATCGCCATCGCCCGCGCCATGATCCTGAAGCCGCATGTCGTCATTCTCGACGAGCCGACATCGGCGCTCGACCGCACGGTGCAGAAGGCAATCGTGCTGCTGCTGAAAGGCTTTCAGGAGAAGCATGGCCTGTCCTACCTGTTCATCAGCCATGATCTGGCCGTCGTCCGGGCGATGTCCGACACGGTGATGGTCATGAAGGATGGCAAGGTGGTCGAGGCCGGCCCGGCTGACACGATCTTCGACGCGCCGCAGCACGACTACACACGCAAGCTGATCGCGGCTTCCCGCAAGGGCTGAGAGGACCACACTCGTCGGCAACCGTGCGGAGCCTCTCCTGCGCCGGCGGGCGGGCATCGTCCTGGCCACTGGCCTTGTTGCTTCGATGCTCCTTGGTCCATGTCTTGCTTCGCGCTGCGCATGCCTGATCCTTTCCGCCCCATTCCACCTGATTTCCTCGCTCTGTCACTCCCCTCGCGCCTGGTCTTGCCACACGGTCCCAAGCCGGCGATCAGGCCAGCCGCACCGCGCCGGAGGGTCACGGCATGACCCAGGGCGAACATGGCGAGCGACGTGCGAGGCCGGCGTCGCTGACCCGGCTGACGATCGGTTTCGTGCCGCTGATCGATGCGGCGTTGCTGATCGCGGCACGCGAGGAAGGCTTTGCCGCCGCCGAGGGCATCGACCTCAACCTTGTGCGCGAAGGCTCCTGGGCCGCGATCCGCGACAAGCTGAATGTCGGGCTGTTCGATGCCGCGCACATGCTGGCTCCTGCCGCCATCGCCTCGGTGCTCGGCATCGGGCACCTCAAGGTGCCGCTGATCGCACCGTTGGCCCTCGGTCTGGATGGCAATGCGATTACGGTGTCACAAGCCATTGCCGCCACGTTGCAGTCGCGGCTGGCGTCGCCAGGTGCTGCCATCACGCCGGCCAGGACCGCGGCGGAGATGGCCAGATTGGTGACGGAGCGGCGGAATGCCGGCAAACCCAAGATAACGGTCGGCGTTGTGTTCGGGTTCTCCTGCCATCTCTATCAGGTCCGCGCCTGGCTCCAGTCCGGCGGGATCGACCCGGAGGCCGACATCAATGTCGTGGTCATTCCGCCACCGTTGATGGTGGAAAGCCTGTCGGCCGGGCTGATCGACCTGTTTTGTGCCGGCTCGCCCTGGAACCGCATGGCAGAACTGGCCGGCGCCGGTGTCGTGCTGCATGCCTGCTCGAGCATCGTGCCGGACTGCCTCGAGAAGCTGCTCGTGTTGAAGACCGATCTGGCGGATGAGCCTTGGTTACCGGGGTTGGTCCGGGCCATAGGCCGCGCAGCGACTTGGGCTTCGGCGCCGGAACACCGCTCCTTGCTCGCCCGCCATCTGGCACGGCCGGACTATGTCGGCGCGCCCGTGAGCGTGATCGAGGGCGTGCTCTCCGGGCAGGCGGCAACCCTGCTGGGCGATGCCCCTGCCGACTGGATCAGGTTCGATCTGGCGGCCACCATCCCCACGACACAGCGCCTGCGCAGCGTGTTCGAGATGATGCAGGCCGCCGGTCATGTCGGCCCTGATCCTGCCCTGTGGTCGCAAGCTGCAGCGCTGGTGCGCCCGCAGCTTCACACGCAGGCGCTCGGCGGAACGTCCGGCGGGCGCTGAGAAGCGAGCGGATTGTGCTGGTGCCGCTTCATTGGGCACGGGCAGCGTCATGTGCCTCAATTTTCGCACTGCACCATGCTTGCCGACACCGACGGGCGTGCTGGATCGCGCCAGGCCAGACCGAGCGATCAGCCTCGACGGTCCTGCCGAAAGCCCGCTGCCACAGACCTTGGCAGCACAGCGCGACGCTTGGCACGAACCTTGCTGAGCCCGTCATGGTGCCGAGTCCCCGATGCAGGGGGCCCAGGCGTGAAAGCGTCCAGTGCCGGACGCGAATGGCAAGGCTGCCGTGATTGGGGATGGTGTCATCCACAGTCCGAGCAGCCTTTTTCGTTTTTCCGCAGCCCTTTGTTTCAACGCACCCAAAGCGCCCGATGCTGGCGGGATGGGCTCAAGCAGGATGATCCATCATGACTGATACGAAAGCCGGCCACGCCAAGTCCGCCAACGTCGCGTCACAGGGTGCGGCGCTCGCACGCGCTCCCGATCGGCGGACGATCCTGAAGGGAGCCGCCGGCGCTGCGGGCCTTTTCGCTGCCGCGCGCATGGCCTTGCCGGGCGGCGCGTTTGCGCAGGCCGCCGGTCCGGAAGTGAAGGGCACCAAGCTCGGCTATATCGCCCTGACGGATGCCGCACCTCTGATCATTGCCAAGGAGAAGGGCTTCTACGCCAAGCATGGCGTGCCCGACATGGACATCTCAAAGCAGGCGTCATGGGGTGCCACGCGTGACAACATGGCGCTTGGCCTTGCCCGCAACGGCATCGATGGTGGCCATATCCTGCGGCCGAAGGCGCACATGTATGCGGCCGGCACCGTGATGCAGAACAACCAGCCGCTGCCGATGTACACGCTGCTGAACCTGAACACGGACTGCCAGGGCATCTCGGTCTCGAACGAGTACAAGGACCTCAACATCCAGAAGGATGCCTCACCCCTGAAGGAGGCCTTTGCCCGCAAGAAAGCCGCCGGCAAGGAGTTGACAGCCGCGATGACCTTTCCTGGCGGCACGCATGACCTGTGGATCCGCTACTGGCTGGCTGCCGGCGGCATCGACCCCGACAATGACATCAAGGTCATCACCGTGCCGCCGCCGCAGATGGTGGCGAACATGAAGGTCGGCAACATGGATTGCTTTTGCGTGGGCGAACCGTGGAACGAGCAACTGGTCAACCAGAACATCGGCTACACGGCACTGACCACGGGCGAACTCTGGAACAACCATCCCGAAAAGATCCTCGGCATGAGAGCGGACTTTGTCGACACCAACCCGCGTGCCACGCAAGCCATCATGATGGCGGTCATGGAAGCGCAGATGTGGTGCGAGAAGGCCGAGAACAAGCAGGAAATGGCCGAGATCGTCGGTCGCAGGCAGTGGTTCAACGTGCCTGTCGCTGACATCATCGGCCGCATCCGCGGCGAGATCAATTACGGGCTCGGCCGCAAGGTCAGCGACCCGAAGCTGGCGATGAAGTTCTGGGGGGAGAACGGCGCGGTCTCCTATCCGTGGAAGAGCCTCGATACCTGGTTCATCACCGAGAACATCCGCTGGGGCAAGTTCCCGGTCAGCACCGACATCAAGGCGCTGGTCGACCGCACCAACCGGGCCGACCTGTGGAGTGCTGCGGCGAAGACCCTCGGGTTGGCCAACACCCCGTCTGGCGACTCGCGCGGCGTCGAGACCTTCTTCGATGGCGTGACCTTCGATCCCGCCAATCCGATGGCCTACCTCAAGGCTGTCAAGATCAAGCGTGCGGCCGTCTGACGCGATGGCCGAGCGCCTTCTCATTGTCGGCAACGGCATGGCCAGCGTCAGGCTTCTTGAGGAGCTGACGCGGGCCGATGCTGGCCGCTATCACATCACGGTGGTCGGAGCCGAGCCGTCAGAGGCCTACAACCGGGTGCTGCTGTCGGCGCTTCTGGCCGGCGACGTCGCGCGCAAGGACATCGTGCTGCGCGATGCCGGCTGGTATGCAGCGCGCGGCATCAGGCTGATCAGCGGCGATGCCGTGCTCGACATCGATGCGGGTGCCCGCCAGGCGCGGCTGGCCTCGGGCGAGGTGCTCGGCTTTGACCGCTGCGTCTTTGCCACGGGCTCGGATGCGCTGCGTCTGCCCTTGCCGGGCATCGATCTGCCGGGGGTGATGACCTTCCGCGACCTGGCGGACGTGGCGGCGATGGACAGGGTTGCAGCCGCACATGGGCGCATCGCCGTGATTGGCGGTGGCCTGCTCGGCATCGAGGCGGCCTACGGGCTGGCCAAGCGCGGTGCCGATGTCACGCTTGTACATGTCATGGACAGGCTGATGGAACGGCAACTCGATGTGCCAGCGGCAGGGCATCTGCGCCGCGCGCTCCGGCGTCTCGGCATCAAGGTGCTGCTGAACCGGCAAACCGTCGCCATCACCGGAGAGGCTGCTGCAACCGGCCTTGGTTTTGCCGATGGCAGCGGGATCGAGGCTGATCTCGTGGTCTGCGCCGTCGGCATCCGGCCAAATGCTGCCCTCGCAAAAGATGCCGGGCTTGCTGTGCAGCGTGGCATCGTTGTCGATGACCGGTTGTCGGCGAGCCTTGACGGTTTTCACGCCATTGGCGAATGTGCCGAGCATCGCGCCGTTGCCTACGGGCTCGTCGAACCCGCCTACGAACAGGCGCGGGTTCTGGCTGCGGTGCTCACCGGCAACGAGGCCGCCTTCACCGGCATGGTGCTTGCCACGAATCTCAAGGTTTCGGGTGTGCCGGTGTTCTCTGCCGGCGATTTTCTCGGCGGCGAGGGCACGAACTGTGCCGTTCTCGAAGATCGCGACCGAGGCGTCTATCGCAAGCTGGTGTTCCGCGAGGATGCGCTGGTTGGTTGCGTGCTGGTCGGGGAGGCGGAAGACGGGCTGTGGTATCTCGACCTGATCCGCCGGTCTGTCAGCCTCGGCGAAGCAAGGCGCGCGTTGCTGCACGGACGGCAGGCTGCCGAGGCGCTGTTGCCTGTGACCGGCAATCCGGCTCCGGCCGGTGCGGATACCATCCAGCCCCTTGCGGCTGCGTTGCCCGCCACATCATCCCTGTCCAAGGCGGCCTGAGATGGAGGTTGCAGCAAGCAACTCCGGCACACGCACGACCTGTCCGTATTGCGGGGTCGGCTGCGGGGTCGTGATGACGCCGGAGAGCGGGGGCGCCATCAGGGTGACCGGTGATCGGTCGCATCCGGCCAATTTCGGCAAGCTCTGTGTCAAGGGGGCCAGCCTCGGCGAGACACTGGCCCTCGACGGGCGCTTGCTGCACCCGACGATCCATGGCCAGCGCGCCACATGGAACCAGGCCACGGGCTTCGTTGCCGAAGGTCTGGCGCGCGTGATGGCCCGGCATGGGCCGGAGGCCATCGCCTTCTACCTCTCGGGCCAGTTGCTGACCGAGGACTACTACATCGCCAACAAGTTCGCGAAGGGCTATCTCGGCACCGGCCATGTCGACACCAACTCCAGGCTGTGCATGGCGTCATCCGTGGCGGGACATCGCCGGGCTTTCGGCAGCGACACGGTGCCGAACACCTATGAGGACCTGGACGAGGCGGACCTGATCGTTCTTGTCGGCTCGAACGCCGCCTGGTGCCACCCGGTCCTGTATCAACGCATGCAGGCGGCACGGCGCGGGCGCGGCACCCGCATCATCAACATCGACCCCCGCCGCACAGCCACCAGCGAAGGAGCCGACCTGCATCTGGCCATCGCTAGCGGCATGGACAGCGTGCTGTTCTCTTGGCTGCTTGTCAGCCTCGCCGGGCGCGGCCTCACCGATCACAGCTTCATTGCGGCATTCACCAGCGGCTATGACGCAGCCCTCGCCAGCGCATCGGCCATTGCGCCCGACCTGGCGACCGTGGCGGCCAAGACCGGGCTTTCGCCCGATGACATCAGCCGGTTCGTCGATCTGTTCGCCGGCGCGGAACGGGTGGTGACCTGCTACTCGCAAGGCGTCAACCAGTCTGCGCAAGGCACCGACAAGGTCAACGCCATCCTCAACTGCCACCTCGCCACGGCGCGGATCGGCAAACCCGGCTCAGGGCCACTGTCGCTGACCGGCCAGCCCAACGCGATGGGTGGGCGCGAGGTGGGCGGGCTGGCCAACATGCTGGCCGCACACATGAACTATTCGCCGGTCGAGATCGACCGCGTGCAGCGTTTCTGGAACGCGCCGCGCATGGCCACGGGCGAGGGCCTGAAGGCCGTGCAGATGTTCGAGGCGATCGAGCGCGGCGAGATCAAGGCCCTTTGGGTGATGCACACCAATCCGGCCGTCACCCTGCCGCGGGCCGATGCCATGCAGGCCGCGCTGCGCAAACTCGACCTGTTCGTGGTGTCCGAAGCAATGGCCAGCACCGACACGACCCAATCCGGCGCGCATGTGCTGCTGCCGGCCACGGCCTGGGGCGAGAAGGACGGCACGGTGACCAATTCCGAGCGCCGGATTTCGCGTCAGCGCGCCTTCCTGCCCGCGCCGGGCGAGGCCAAGCCGGACTGGCAGCACATCCAGCTTGTGGCGCAGCGCATGGGCCATGGCGAGGGTTTCGGCCATGCTGATGCGGCGGCGATCTTCCGCGAGCACGCGGCGCTCTCTGCCTTCGAGAATGACGGCAGCCGGGACTTCGACATCGGTGCCGTGGCGGGCATCGACGAAGCGGCCTATGATGCGCTGGAGCCGTTTCACTGGCCCTGGCGCGCTGGGGCGAAGCCGCAGGAACGCTTCTTTGCGAAGGGCGGGTTCTATACGCCGGACGGCAAGGGTCGTTTCCTCGCCGTGGCAGAGCCGGTGCTTGGCGGCGAGCGATCCGCGCGCTTTCCGCTGCTGCTGAACACGGGCCGGGTTCGCGACCACTGGCACACCATGACACGGACCGGCAAGGCAGTGACACTGGCGCGGCATGTGCAGGAGCCGACACTGGCGCTGCACCCTGCCGACGCGGCCCGTCTCGATCTGGCCGAGGGGCACCATGCCCGCGTCGAAAGCCTGCATGGTTCCGCCTGCCTGCGCGTCGCGATCGATGACGGGCTGGTGCCCGGCATGGTGTTCGCGCCATTTCACTGGACGAATGCCACGAGCGGCATGGCCCGCATCGATGCGGCGGTGCAACCCCTGACCGACCGCATCTCCGGCCAACCGGAAATGAAGGCGACGCCTGTCAGCGTGATGCGGGTCATCATGGCATCGGAAGGCTTCCTGCTGAGCCGGAAGCGTGTCGATCTGCCAGCCTGGTTGCAGCATACGCGCATCACCATTCCGGGCGGCGAGGCCCTTCTTTTCGCCTCCACGCGGGAGGCTGCGCAACTGCATGGCCTGCTGGTCAATCATCTGGGTGAAATGCCCAGGCGGGCCAGCCTGTCAGACCCGTCTGTTCAGGACGAGCGCACTGTCAGCTTCGATGGCGGGCGGCTTCAGGCGGCACTCTTCATAGGCAAGGCGCGGGAGCCTGCCGTGCTGGAATGGCTGATCGACCTGTTCTCGCGCGATGAGCTGAGTGCCTCCGAGCGCAGCGCCGTTCTGGCCGGAAGGCCGCCAGCGGGCGGCGTGGATCTCGGACCGATGGTGTGCTCGTGCTTTGCCGTGCGCAAGGCCAGCATTCAGGATGCCGTGCTGGCGGGAGCGCAGGATGTCGATGCGGTCGGCTCGCTGCTCAAGGCCGGCACCAATTGCGGCTCATGCCGACCGGAGGTCAGCCGGATCATTGCCGATGTGACACGCCAGCAGGCTGACGGCACGCCGGTGGCCGCCTGAACCGCAAGCCCGTTGTGCTCAGCGGAACAGCCACACCTGCACCAAGGCGACGGCCAGGAGCGCAAGCGCGAGAGCGGCGAAGACCCCGTCGCGCCGGGCCAGGACCGGTGCGCCAAGGATGGTGCGCGGGCCGTCCCGCGACAGCCCGCGCGCTTCCATGGCGATGGCCGCGCGGCTGGCCCTGCGGATGGCGAAGGCCAGCAGGGGCAGCATCAGGCTGAAGCCTTCCGCGAGGCCGGGAATGCGCCGCGGCAAGCGACCCCGCTTCATGGCCCGCGCCAGCCTGATCTGCTGAGCCTCGCTGGCGAGATCGGGCACGAGGTTCAACGCGGAGAACAGCGCGTAGCCGATGCGCGGCGAAAGCCGCCAGTTCTTCATCAGGGCCTTGACCAGATCGCCGGGGTCGGTGGTCAGGGTGAACAGCGCCGAGACCATGCCGCAGGCGATGGCCCTGAGGAACAGCACGATGCCGGCCGAAACGCCTTCCGAGACAAACGGGGCTTCGGCCGCCATCTTGTCCGCAAAATCGCTGCCGTCGCGGAACAGGATGCTGGTGGTGAGGAACCCTGCGCCGAACAGCGCGAACGGCACCATCAGCCCGAGCACCAGCCAGACCGAGAAGCGGCTGAACAACATCAGTGCCACAGCCGCCAGAATGATGGTGATGGCCTGGAAGCGCGCATCGAACACCATGATCGCGGCCACCAGCCAGATCAGGCAGACGATCAGCTTGGGCAGCGGATGGAGTTGGTCGAGAAAACAGGCCACCGGGCCAGCAGACCGGGGCGTGCTCATGGCGCTGCCTCGCCGAACCAGTCGAGGACCGGCTTGAAGACCGGCGGCGCGAGGCCGGCGCGGGCGAGAAGCGCAGGATCGGCCATCACATCGGTCGTGGCCGCATCCGCCATGATGCCGCCTTCGCCCACCACCACCGAGCGCCGGCACAGGCGCAGTGCGAGGTCCATGTCATGGGTGATGAGCGCGATGGCATGCCCCTCGGCCGCCAGCGCCTCGATCCGTGCGGCCAGACTGGCGGCCGAGGCCGCGTCGAGGCCGGCCATCGGTTCGTCGAGCACGAGCAGCGGCCAGCGACCGCCAGCGGTCAGGGTCGCGAGAGCCAGCCGGCGCTTCTGGCCATGTGACAGCTCGAACGGATGCTGGCTGGCGGCATGGCCAAGGCCCCAACCGGCCAGCACTGTCTCCACCGCCCCCGGGCGTGCCTTGCTGCCAGGCGCAGCCAACGCAGCTTCCACCTCCTCGCGCACCGAGCCCGAGACAAACTGGCTTTCAGGATTCTGGAAGGCGACGCCACCTGCGGCACCGTCACGTGAGCCGGCCTTGAGGCGCAAAAGCCCGGCCAGACTGAGGCCAAGCGTGGACTTGCCCGCGCCGTTCGCGCCCAGAATGCCGAGGATTTCGCCCCGCATGATGGTCAGATCGACATTCCGGAGCACAACGGGCCCGAGGAAAGGCGCGCAGTCCGCTCCGCAAAGCCTGGCCGCCACCGTGCGTGCGCCCGGCTCCGGCCCGGGACCGCTCGGCAATGCAGCAGCCACGAGCGGTTCCAGCGCCTGACGGGCGCGCGTCTGCCCGGTGCGGTCAAGCGCTGTCAGGTGCGTCATCACATCGGCGATGTTTGCCGGCGGACGGGGTGGTGCGACGCCCATGGCCGCAAGAGCGGTGTCGATCTGGCTGGCAAGAGGGCGCCAGACGCCGGCAGCATCCAGTTCAGCGGCATGGCTGCGAAACAATGCTGCCGGTTGCCCCTCGACCATGATGCGGCCATCGCGGCCCAGCACGGCCACGCGGTCGATGGCTGTGATCAGTCCGTCCAGCCGGTGATCGACGATGAGCACGCTGCGGCCGGGCGCTCGCGTCATCAGCAAATGGTGAAGGCGGCCGGCCGCAAGGGGAGCCAGATGCGAGGTCGGCTCATCGACCAGCAGCACGCGGCTGGCCTGCGCCAGCGTCGCTGCGAGGGCAACAAGCTGCCGCTCGCCGCCTGACAATGTGGTGGTGCGGCGCTCGCGCCAGGCAGCATTGATCCCGACCTGCCGCATGGCAGCGGCCACGCGCTCCTGAATCGCGCCGGGATCGAGCCCCTGGTTCTCCAGCGCGAAGGCAATCTCGTCTTCGACGCGCATGCCGCACAGGGTCTGGTCGGCATCCTGAAAATGACGCGCAATGTCGCGCGACCAGCCCGCCGGTGTCCGGCTGGCAGGGTCGCTGCCAAGCGCGGTGATGCCGCCGTCCAGCGCGGCTGGAATGACGTTCGGAACAAGCCCGGTCAGCGTGTCGAGCAGGGTCGACTTGCCAGCCCCCGATGGGCCAAGCAGCAGAAGATGCTCGCCGGGCGCAAGGTCGAGCGTCACGGGCCCGACCGCATCGCGCGGCTGGTGCGGGTAGCGGACGGTGACGCCGCGCCACGCCGCAACGCAGCCCTGGTCAGGCGCGGGCAGCGCGCCGGGCATGGTCGATCGGCAGGCCTGACAGAACGCCGGTCTTGTAGAGGGCTTCGACAACAAGGTGGCCGAGAACCCCCGCGAGCAAGGCCCCACTCAGGCAGCGCAGCGTGAACATCAGCACCAGCAGGCCCGGCGCCAGCGCACCGTAGTTGAAGCGGAACCAGGTGTAGATGAACGAAAACACCGCTGCGCCGATACCTGCCGCGATCAGCACGGGCAAGCTGTAGCGCTTCCAGCGGGTGGCGGCAAAGACGGCCTCGGCACCTGCCCCCTGCACGAAGCCGGTGAGCAGCAGGATCAGGCCCGCCGGGCTGCCCAGAAGAATCTGGATGCCGGCCGCGAGCATCTCCGAGAACAGCGCGGCTCCCGGCTTGCGGATGATGGCGGCGGCGATGATCGAGACGATGAACCAGAAGCCCATCACCACATCCATGGTGACCGGCCCGAAGAAAGCCTGGGCGACCAGCCAGACCTGCACCCAGCCAAGATAGAGCACGGCAAACACGGCCCCGAGCACGGCGACAATCAGGATTTCGCGCTGTGTCCAGGCATAGGAGGTTGGTTCGGATGTGGTCATGGCAAAGGGCCTTTTGGCGTTGGAACGGGAGAGTGTGCAGAAGGAAACCACGCGCGGGCTCAACCCCGCGCGGCAGCAGCGTCAGAGCTTGCTCGGGCTGTTGGCGGAGACCGTGAGGTCAAGGGCCACGTGGCCTTCAGGGGCGCCAAAGCGCAGGAAGGCTTCGCTCAGCGTGGCGAAAACAGGGCCGGCATCGCCGCGCAGCTTGGTGCAGAAGTTCTTGGACTTCTCGAACACGCCGGAGGTCTTGAGAAAGTCGATGCAGCCGTAGATCTCGTCCATGTGGTGCCCGTCGCCGAGCGGATAGAGCGAGAACTGGGCTGCGACCGAATGGCCGACAAGTCCCGCTCTTGCCACGGCCTGGCGCGCTGCGGCAATGCGCGCTTCCAGCGGCTCGCCATGGCGGCTGTCGTTGATCGGCGTGCAGATCGGATCATCGGGCTCGCCCGGGCAGCCGCGCGAGACGGCTGCGGACAGCACGCAATGGTGGCCGCTGGCCGCTGCCGAGACAAACAGATCGCGCATCGCCGGGAACAGCTCTTCAGGCGGCCCGACAAGCAGCGTCGAGACATCATCGGTCGCGATGCGGAAACGGGGGCGGTAAGGATCAAGCGCCGTGATGGCCTTGAGGATCACGCCGACGAAATCGTCGGTCATGGGATACAGGGAAATCTGCGCGCCTGAAAACATCGCTCACCTCGCTCCGCTGGCATTACCCAGATCAGCTAAAGGGTCCGCGTGGCTTGCCGCCCGCATCTCAGCCCCTGCACTTCGGAGCTCCCCTGATGCCTTGCTCATAGACCGCTGGCGGGCCTCTCCGCAAGGGGCAAGTTTGCCGGCATCCGACCCTGCAAGGTTCGAGAGCAGGCTTGCTCGTGACGGCTTGATCGCTAGCCGTAGCGGTGCAGGCTGGCTCCGTGGCGCTTGAGCCAGGCCTCGGCCTCCTCGGTTTCGGGACACAGCCTGTGCGTCAGGGACCAGAACCGGTGGGAATGGTTCATTTCCTTGAGATGGGCCACCTCGTGCGCCGCCAGGTAATCAAGCACCAGCGGCGGGGCCATGATCAGGCGCCACGAGAAGCTCAGGTGCCCTTTGGACGAGCATGAGCCCCAGCGGCTGGATGTGTCTCTCACCGCAATCTTGCGGGCCGGGATGCCGAGTGCAGCACTGTGGCGGTCCACGGCAGCGGCGAGATCCTTCAGGGCTTCCTTCTTGAGGAAGTCCGTGACGCGGCGGGCGACATGGCTGGTCTGGCCGGAGACGGCAAGGATGGCCTGCCCGTCCCGGTCAACGGTTGCGCGCGTCAGGCCACGGATAGTTGACCAATGCACGATGCGGTGTGGCACACCGCGAAGGGGCACCAGCGCCCCGGTCTGGAATGGCACGCCATCCGGCCGTTTCAGCAGGCGGGTGGCAATCCAGCCGCCATGCGCTTCGGCGAACAGGCGGGCTGCCTTGAGATCGCCCCGTTCCGGCAAGGTCAGGACGACCTCGCCGCTCGCTTGCGAGACCCTGAGCGTGAACCGGCGGGCCGTGGACCGTCGCTTCACGGAGACCTTGAAGCGACGCTCGCCGTGACTGACCTCGATATGGTCAGGGTCCGGGCTGCGGGAAAACAGTGACAGGCGCATGGTTTGAATCTGGAAGATTCGCGCGGCGAAGGAAAGCCGCCGCCCCTTGTTGGCGCTGGTCGGACATGGCCCGGAAAGGCCTCCGTGACCGGCCGGATGGCCAGAGCAGCGCTGCCCGGCCATCTGTCATGTCGCTGCTCAGGCGCTTTTGACCGAGCGGATCGCCTTGCGGGCCACCTCGGCATTGCTCTGGCTGCGGCTTCGCGCCGCTTCCATGTCGAGCGAGAGCATGAAGTCGGCGATGCGTGGCGCGATCTCGGAGCGGAACCGGGAGCCATTGAACACGCCGTAATGGCCAACACCCAGTTGCAGGTGATGCACGCGCTTGGCTTCAGGGATGTTGATGCACAGGTCCTGAGCCGCTTCGGTCTGGCCAACACCGGAGATGTCGTCGTTTTCGCCTTCGACCGTCATCAGCGCCACGCGACGGATCGCCGTCAGGTCGACCGGCTTGTCGCGATGCATCATTTCGCCCTTGGGCAACTGGTGCTTGCAGAACACCTTGTCGACCGTCTGCAGATAGAACTCGGCGGTCAGGTCCATCACGGCCATGTATTCATCGTAGAATTCGCGGTGCTTTTCGGCGGAGTCGCCGTCGCCCTTGACCAGATGCTGATACATCTCGTGGTGCGCCGAGATGTGGCGGTCGAGATTCATGGCCATGAAGCCGGAAAGCTGCATGTAGCCGGGGTAAACCTCGCGCAGCGCGCCGGGATAGACGATGGGCACGCGCACCACACAGTTGCGCTTGAACCACTCGATACCACGCTCCTGCGCCACCTTGTTGACGGCTGTCGGCGCACGGCGCGTGTCGATCGGCCCGCCCATCAGCGTCATCGACCGCGGCACCGAAGGATCATTCTCGGCTTCCATGCGCGCGATGGCCGCGATCACGGGCACCGCCGGCTGGCACACGGCCATGACATGGGTGTCCGGCCCGAGCATCTGGAACATGGCAATCAGGTAGTCGATGTAGTCATCCAGATCGAAGGTTGTCGCCATCGGCACCATGCGGGCATCGATCCAGTCGGTGATATAGACCTCGTGCGCCGGCAGGAACGCCTCCACCGTGCCACGCAGCAAGGTGGCGTAATGGCCCGACATCGGCGCCACGATCAGCACCTTGGGGCCTGTCTTCTGGCCCGGGCTGAGCGCCCGCTCGAAGTGCACGAGCCTTCCGAATGGCCGTTCCCAGACAACACGCTCTGTCACGGCGACGCGCTGGCCGCCGACCAGCGTGGTCGGAAGATCGAAGGAGGGCTTGCCGTAGCGCCGTGTGGTGCGCTCGAACAGCTCAGCCGAAGCGGCCATTGCCCTGCCGAACGGGGTGTAGGTCAGCGGGTTGGCGGGGTTCTTGAAGATGAGTTGCGCCGCGTCCGACATGGCTCGCGCCGGCGCGATCATCATGTGGGCGGTCTCGTAGAGATTGTAGGACAGTGGCATATGATCCCCGCAAGTATGCTTCAGTCTTCTCCGCCGGAAAGGACGGTCTGCTTGTGGTGTTCCAGAGTGCCTGCCGATGCCATCGCTGCCTTGACCGGGCGGCGGTGACATCCATCATGCGCGCCGCCCATGTTGCAGCGCACAAGGGCGCTAACTTAGTCAGATGCTCCAGCAATTCAACCATGCATTAGGCTAAGGAAGTGTGTGTAGGTGTTCTTACGGTGAAGCGCAGGCCCCGGGCGTGACGCACACGCATCAGCCATGTAAGCCGGAGGCATGCCTGGTTGCTGTTCACCTGGGCAGAGGCCGGGGACGAACTTGATCGACGGACAACACGATGGCTGATCATATCGAGATTGCGCTGGGTCGGGCCTCGCGCCGCCTGCGCCTTGACACGCTGGTGCGGCTGCGATGGCTTGCTGTGCTCGGGCAGGGCCTCGCCATCGGGCTGGTCCATCTGGGCCTCGGTTTTCCGGTTCCGGTCGCGGCCTGCGTGATCCTGATCGCCATTTCGGTCTGGCTCAACATCGCGCTCAGGCTGCGCTATCCGATGAGCCACCGGCTCAGCGACCGCTCGGCGCTGGCGCTGCTGGGCTATGACGTGCTGCAACTGGGCGCGTTGCTGTTCCTGACGGGTGGGCTTGAGAACCCGTTTTCGCTGCTGTTCCTCGCACCCGTGCTGATCTCGGCGACGGCGCAGCCGCCGCTGCACACGCTGGCGCTGGGGGCCCTCGTGGTGCTGTGCGCCAGTGTTCTGGCCTTCGCGCACTGGCCCTTGCCGTGGAATCCGGCCAGCCCGCTGAACTTGCCAGACCTCTACATCGGCGGCATCTGGGTCTCGATCCTGCTCGGTGTCGGCTTCACCTCGGTCTATGCATGGCGGGTGTCGGCGGAGGCCGACGATCTGGCCGAGGCGCTCACCGCTGCCGAAATGGTGATGGCGCGCGAGCAGCACCTGTCGCAGCTTGATGGCCTGGCAGCGGCAGCAGCCCATGAACTGGGCACGCCGCTGGCCACGATCACGCTGGTGGCCAAGGAGATCGCCAATGTGGCCCCGCCGGGCTCGGCGCTGGCAGAAGACATCGCCCTGCTCAGGCAGGAGGTGGACCGCTGCCGCACGATCCTGGGAACGCTGACATCGCTGGATGAGGATAGCGGGCCGCTGTCCAGTTTCGTGCTGCGCCAGGTGCTGGAGGAAATCGCCGGTCCGCAACGCCCGTTCGGCGTGCCGATCAACATCATCGCGGAAGGCGAAGGCGAGGAGCCGGTGATGCGGCGCAATCCCTCGGTGCTCTATGGCATCGGCAACCTCGTCGACAATGCGGTGGATTTCGCCCGGTCCACCGTGACGCTCACCGGCCGCTGGACCGAATCGCGCGTGATCATCGAGGTCAATGATGACGGGCCGGGGTTTCCGCCCGAGATCCTGCTGCGCGCGGGTGAACCCTACATCACCTTGCGTGGCCGCAACCGGGACCGCGACCCTGGCAGCGTGCGGGAAGACAGGATGGCACGGCAGGGGCTCGGGCTTGGCCTGTTCATCGCCAAGACCTTGCTGGAACGCTCTGGCGCGAGCATCACTTTTGCCAACAATCCGCGCGCCAACAGCGGAGCCAGAATTACAGTGACATGGCCACGCAAGGCCTTCGAGGCACGCACAGGTGTCGCTGATGCCGCAGGCCTTGAACATTGGAGCCCGATGCCCAAACTGTTCAAGAGACAGGCTTCCTGATCCAGCACCCGCCTTGCGCGTATGCAACTCAGGGGCAATTGCATTGCACCTTGGAAGGACGTGACGTCGTGACAAGTTTGGAAATCGGGTCCAGCCCGGCCCTGCCGGAGATGAGCCTGCTGCTGGTGGATGACGACAGGCCCTTCGTGACACGGCTCGCACGGGCCATGGAGGCCCGCGGCTATTCGGTTCGCACCGCCGAGAGCGTGGCGGATGGTCTGGCTGCTGTCGAGGCCGCACCGCCGGCCTTCGCGGTGATCGACATGCGCCTGCGTGATGGCAACGGCCTTGACGTGATTGCCCGCCTCAAGGAGCGCCGCCCGGAGGCGCGCGGCGTGATCCTGACCGGCTATGGCAACATCGCCTCGGCGGTGAGCGCCGTGAAGATGGGTGCGGTCGACTATCTCGCCAAGCCGGCGGATGCCGACGAGATCCACGCTGCCCTCGGTGCCGCACCGGATGCCAGGCCCGACCTGCCCGAAAACCCGATGTCGGCGGACAGGGTGCGCTGGGAGCACATCCAGCGCATCTACGAGCTTTGCGACCGCAATGTCTCGGAGACAGCGCGGCGCCTGCAGATGCATCGCCGAACCTTGCAGCGCATCCTGGCCAAGCGCGCACCGCGCTGACTTACGACCACCCGGCCCTGAAATCAGGGTCCTCGATGGCCATCAGCCGCCCCGAAACCAGTTGCGCGAAGGCCAGCGTCAGTGCCTTGCGCCGGGGCGCGGACAGCGGCGACAGAACGGGCTGGCGCAGCAACTCCCCACCAAAGCCGTCGGCAACGATCAATCCGATCTCGGGCGGGATAACCTCGACCGGGAAGGTTTCCGGCACGGCAAAGGCCAGCGCATCGCAATGCTCGGCATAGGCGCTCCATTTCTGGTCGGCGCGGAAATCGGCAATGCCTGACTTGACCTCGATGATCCAGATCTCGTGATTGGGTCGCAAGGCGACCAGATCGGCTCTCCGGCCACTGGCGAAAGTCATCTCGCTGGCCACCACGAACCCGGCCTGGCGCAAGAGCCGCGTGGCACCACGCCTGACGGCCAAGGTTACCTCGGGACGCGCCGGGGTCGAAAAGGGAAGGGCGGATCCGGACATGGCAGCATGATCCCGCGTGTGGCCAGCCTGATCCGGCTGACGCGGTCAGTGCATGGTTTCGCGCGGCGTCTCGAGCTTGTCAATCAACTCGCGCAGGCCGCGCAAGTGGGGATCGATCTCCAGCGCGATCGTCAGGGCGGCCTTGGCCTCGACATGGCGGCGCTGGCGCACGCAGAGCTGCGCAAAGCCCGAAATCGCACCGAAGTGCCGTGGCTCCAGGCGCAAGGTGCGCTCGATGTCGGCAAGGCAGGCTTCGTCCTGGCGGGCAATGAAGGCCAGGATGGCGCGCTTGTTCCAGGCCTCAGGCCAATCGGGGTAGCGCTCCACCAGTTCATCGAGGATCGGTTTGGCGAGATCGAAGGCACCGGCGGCCATGGCCTCGCAGGCATTGGCCATTGCCGTTGCAGCCCGTCCTTCGGGGTGACTGATCCAGAGCGCCCAGATCAAATCCTCGATGTCATCGGGATCGTTGGCGGGCTCCGGCTTGCCAAGCTCGCGAAAAAGACCATTCAGCCGCTTGGGCAGGTGATTGGCGGGCAGGCGGGACCGGGCGTCGAGCACAAGTTCAAGCACCCGGTCGAGCCGGTCCTGCTTGTCCTGGTCAGGCGCGTGGGGGGACGCAGCCATCATGAAACTCTCCAGTTCACCGGTCGGGGCCCAATGTGGTCCAACGGCATGACCGGCACGGTGTCACGTCGCGAGCAGTAAGTATTTTCCACTATACGATGTCATACGCGAATTGCACCAGGCAAGATCACTGGTGCATCACATGATTGCGCGATGGCCCGTCAAGGCAGGCTGATCAGGCCGTCAGCCGACAGCATCCATCGCGCGACGGCGCTCCACCAGCATGGCTGCAGCCAGATCCTCCAGCGAGGCACCGACCGATTTGAACAACGTGATGTCATCGCCGTTGCGGCGCGGCGTGACCCGGCCGGCCACAAGATCGAACAGGGTGCCAAGCACGGCATCGGCCCTGTAGTGGCCGGACGCGATCGCTGCGGCCACATCACCGCCCTCACTGAGCGCGGCATCGGTGTCGACCAGCACGCGGGCGCGACCCAGAGCCGCGTCATCGACCTCGCGCATGGCCATGTTGAAGGCCCCGACCAGATCGAGATGGCAGCCCGGCTTCAGCCAGCGCCCCATAATCAGCGGTGATTGCGACAGCGTGGCACAGGAAATCAGATCGGCGCGGGAGCTATCTTTCTCAAGGTCGTCACACAGGCGCGCATCGCAACCGCTGTTGCACAACTCCGCCACGAGGCGCTCGGCGGCAGGACGGGAGCGGTTCCAGACCGCAACCTCGGTGATGGGAAGGACCGAGCGGTGGGCCGCGACCAGAAAACGCGACAGGGCCCCGGCCCCGACCATCAGCAGACGGCTGGCATCGGGGCGGGCCATGGCGCGGGAAGCCAGCGCGGATGCAGCGGCGGTGCGCCACAATGTCAGCCGTGCGCCATCCATGGCCGCCAGCGGCGCCCCCGTCCGCCCATCCATCAGCAGGTAGAGGCCGGCGATGCTGGGCAGGCCGAGAGCCGCATTGCCGGGGAACACAGTGACGATCTTGGTGCCGACACAGGCCGGCACCGCATCCTTGCCGGTCCAGGCCGGCATCAGCAGCAAGGTTGCGTCGGCATCAGGGCGGGCGATGTGATGATGATGGCGAACTGGCGCGATGATACCGCCGCGAAATGCCTCTTCCAGCGCCGGGATCAGGGTCTGGAAGGACAGGAGGCGATCAATTCCGGCAGCGTCGATGACCTGCATCGGATCAGCGCGGACCGGTGAGACTGGCGAGAGTCGCCTCGGGTGCCACAGCGCGCAAGGCAGCCGTCTCGACCGACAGCCGGTCGACCTCGCGCTTCAGGTGCCGCTCGGCCTTGCGATGCCGTCCCTGGGCCAGCCAGGCCCCGACCCCGCCAATCAGCACGCCAAATGCGAGCGCGGCGAGAGCCAGCGCAAACAGCGGCATGTCAACAAAAGCCGCAGGCGCTTCGCGTGACAGCGGATCAAAGGAGACGCGCACGGACTGCCTGTTGGCCACCGCAAACAGCACGATGGCCAGAACCGTCGGAATGGCAATGAGCAGCTTCAGAAAACGCAGCATCGTCGATCTCCGCATGCCGGGCCGGAAGCTCCGGACTGGTGCATCATGGCAGCCGGGTGGTCACGCCTTGCCGTTCAGCTTCAGCCTGAGTTCCTTGCCGGTCTTGAAGGCCGGGACGACCTTCTGGTCAACGGTCACGGCCTCGCCGGTTCGCGGGTTGCGCCCGACACGGCCCTCGCGCTTCTTGACGGCGAAAGCCCCGAAACCGCGCAGCTCGACGCGGTTGCCCTTGGCCAGTGCCCCGACGATTTCATCGAGGATGGCGTTGACGATGTTCTCGACATCCCGCTGATACAGGTGAGGATTGCGGTCCGCGATGCGCTGGACGAGTTCTGACTTGATCATGGCCGCTTCATAACCAATTGAGATAGCTCATTTTTCAAGCGCAGGCTGCCAGAGTGCCAGCGCGCCGTCAAGGCGCACGCCGGGCTCGATCGAGCCGGCACGGGTCAGAACCGAGGCAAAACCGTCAAAACCGGCTGCTGCCGCGATGCGGCTGGCTGCAGACCACAGCCCAAGCGCATCGGCGTCGCTGCGGCGACGCCATTCGCGAATCGGCAACGACTTCGCGACATTGCGCTCGGCCTCAAGCCATTCCACAGCCTGCCGCTCGCCGCCGAGGGTGTCGACCAGCTTGCGCTCGATGCCCTGGCGACCGGTGTGGACGCGTCCATCGGCGACAACCGCCAGTTCGGCATCGTTCAGCCTGCGGCGTTCGCGCACGAGGGCCTTGAACCAGTCATAGTGATCCTTCACCACCTGATCGAGGGCGGCGCGCGCCTCCGGCGAGGTCGGCTCGAACCCGCTTGGCGCAGCCTTGAGTGGACTCGAGCGGATGGATTCGACATTCACGCCGACCGTGTCGAGCAGCTTGCTGACATTCGGGATCTGGAACAGGACACCGATGGAGCCGACCAGCGAGGTCTGCTGGGCCACGATGCGGTCAGCGGCAGCCGCAGCGATGTAGCCGCCCGAGGCGGCGAGGCCAGTGACAACGGCTGCGGTCGGCTTCTCCGATGCAAGCTGGCGCAAGGCCAGATAGACGGCTTCCGAACCCGAAACGGTGCCGCCGGGCGAATCGATCTGCACGATCACGGCCTTCACGGACCGTGACTGGCGCACATCGCGGATGAGCCGCAAGGTGCGGTCATCGCCGGAAATAAAACCCTGAATCCGGACACGGGCAACATGCTCGCTGCCACCACCGAGGAACTGGCGTCCGCCGAAGGCATAGGCCAGACCAACCACCCCGATGAGCGCGCCGACCACCCCAAGCACCCGCCAGAGGCTCAGGCGCCGGCGCATGCTGCGGCGGTCTGCAATCAAATCGGCCTGGATCGACATGGGTTTCCGCGTCTGATGAGTGGTCAGGCTGTCTTAAAGCAAGTGCCGCGAAAGGGGAAACCGCATTTGTGCCGCAGCGGGTGCCATGTCGGGCACGCGACAAAAAAGAACACCCGCGCGGCCGAGCCACGCGGGTGCCTGACAAACAATGGCGTCGTGATCCGGTGCAGGCACAAGGCCAACCCGGACCCTCGTCGTTGTTACTTCTTTTCGCCAGCCTTCTTGAGGGCAGCGCCGAGGATGTCGCCGAGCGACGCGCCTGAATCGGATGAACCGAACTGGGCGATGGCTTCCTTTTCCTCGTGCATTTCGAGTGCCTTGATCGACACCTGGACCTTGCGGGCCTTCTTGTCGAACATCAGCACGCGGGCATCGACCTTCTCGCCGACGGCGAAACGCTCTGGGCGCTGGTCGCCACGGTCACGGGCCAGTTCGGCGCGCTTGATGAAGGTCATGAAGTCGGTGCCGACGATCTTCACGTCGAGGCCGGCTTCCTTCACTTCGGTGATCTCGCAGGTCACGACCTGGTTCTTCTTGAGTTCACCGGCTTCGGCGAAGGGATCGCCGCCAAGCTGCTTGAGGCCGAGCGAGATGCGCTCCTTCTCGACGTCCACATCAAGCACGACAGCCTTGAGCATGTCGCCCTTCTTGTATTCCTCGATGACCTGTTCGCCCGGACGGTTCCAGTCGAGGTCGGAGAGGTGGATCATGCCGTCGATGTCGTTCTCGAGACCCAGGAACAGACCGAACTCGGTCTTGTTCTTGACCTCGCCCTCGACAACCGTGCCGGAGGGGAACTTCTCGGCAAACAGCTCCCACGGGTTGCGCAGGGTCTGCTTGAGGCCGAGCGAGATGCGGCGCTTGACCTGATCGACTTCCAGAACCGACACCTCGACCTCCTGGGAGGTGGAGACGATCTTGCCCGGATGCACGTTCTTCTTGGTCCAGCTCATTTCAGAGACGTGGATCAGACCTTCGATGCCCGGCTCCAGTTCCACGAACGCACCATAATCGGTGATGTTGGTGATGCGGCCGGTCAGCTTGGCCTGGACCGGATAGCGGGCGGCAATGCCATCCCACGGATCGGCCTGCAGCTGCTTGATTCCGAGCGAGATGCGGTGCGTGTCCTGGTTGATCTTGATGATCTTGACCTTGACCGACTGGCCGATGGTCACAACCTCGGACGGATGGTTGACGCGGCGCCAGGCCATGTCGGTGACGTGCAGCAGGCCATCGATGCCACCCAGATCGACGAAGGCGCCGTACTCGGTGATGTTCTTGACCACGCCGTCGACGGCCTGGCCTTCTTCGAGGCTCGCGACCAGTTCCGAACGGGCTTCGGCGCGGGTCTCTTCCAGAACGGTGCGGCGTGAGACAACGATGTTGCCGCGGCGGCGATCCATCTTGAGGATCTGGAAGGGCTGGACCTGGTTCATCAGCGGGCCGACGTCGCGGATCGGGCGAATGTCG
>JALORF010000142.1 GCA_025459195.1 Beijerinckiaceae bacterium | reverse complement strand
GCCCTTGGTCACGGCCCTGAGGTCCATGGTCGGTTTCAGGTCACGCTGCTCGTGCAGGTTTTCCAGCTTCAGGCCGGGCCAGTCGGCGATCACCTGCCCGCCACGCACCGCGCCACCGACGAGGAAGGCCACTGTGCCTGTGCCATGATCGGTGCCGACCGTGCCGTTGACGCGCGCGGTGCGGCCAAACTCCGTCACCACCATCACCACCGTGTCCTTCCAGCGCTCCTTGAGGCCGGTCTCGAACGCGGCCAGCGCGCCATCGAGCCCGCGCAGCAGGCCGGCCAGCCGGCCCGTGGCCCCGCCCTCGTTGGCGTGGGTGTCCCAGCCCTCGAAGGCCAGCGCCGCCACGCGCGGCCCGTCATCGGCATTGACCAGCTTGGCGGCCCCCTCCGCAATCATGCGCATGCCTTCCGCATTGTCCGGCCCGCCGCGGGCGCGCTGCCCGGCCATGCCCTCGCGGTTGATGATCTTCTCGATGTTGGCACCTTGCGCAAAAGCCTTGGCCAGAACCGGATCGCGCTGGCCATAAAGGTCCATCAGCCGCATCACGAGGTCATCGCCGGCGCGCGGCAGGACAGGCGGGGCCCAGCCCACCACCGGAGCCTGCCCGCGCACCACCAGCGGCGGCACCACGCCGATGCCGAGCGCGCCCTTGCGCGACACCGCTTCGCCGGCGGGCAGCACCTCGAGCAGGCGGTTGAGCCAGCCGTCCCGCGTCTGCCCCGGGCCCGTCTGGCCGCTTTCCAGCACATCCTGGCCGTCGAAATGCGAACGCTGGCGATAGCCGGTCGCCACCGCATGCAGCACCGTGGCCTGCCGCGCCTTGTAGAGCCGGGCGAGGTTCGGCATCGCGGGATGCAGATAGAAAAAGCCGTCCAGCGGCAGGGCCGCGTTCTCGCCATCCTTCTGGATCGCGATGCCTTCCCGAAGGCCAAGATAATCCGGGTCGGCCAGCGGCGGCACGGCGGAAAGCCCGTCCATGGCCCCGCGCAGGATCACCACGACCAGGCGCGGATCACGCGCACCGGGTGCGGCATAGGCCATCTTCGGCACGAAGGACCAGGCGAACAGCGCGCCCGCCGCCCCGAGCACCGCCCGGCGCGAGGGTGTCATTGCTTCGCAAGCCTCGTCATGGTCGTGATGTCCGCTCATGGCGCTCACCTCCGCTGGAATTCGGGAGCCATCAGGGCGATGGCGACGGCCTGATAGCGGGTTTCGGCCCGCGCGATGGCCTGGCGTGTTTCGGCAGAGGTCGCCACGCCGAACATCTCATCGGCCAGCGTCTTGGGGTCGATGGCATTGGCGCTCTGCCGCGCGATGGCTGCGGAGACATCGAGCCGGGTCTTGAGGCCCTCCGGGGAAGCCCAGGCGGCCACGCTGTCGGGAAAGCCGTTCGGGCCGCCGGGCTGCCAGATCGGCTGGCCCATGGCGTTGAGCGGGCCCAGAATCTGCCCGATTTCCGGCTTGCGGCCGAGCGCGCGGGCCGAGGCAACCAGGAACTCCTGCGGGCTGCGCATCTTGGTGGCCGGCGCGCTCCATGCCTCGGGCGAATCGAGCAGCGCGAAGGACAGCGCCTGCAGGTCTCCGTCCGTGTCGCGAAACACCTTGGCCAGCCGCGCCACCATCGAGGCCGGCGGCTCGTCGGCCACGAAATGCCGCGTCAGTTTGCGGGCGATGTGCTGCGCTGTGGATGGGTGCCGCGCCAGATCGGCCAGTGCCGCCTTGCCACGTTCGAAGCCTGCGTCGCCATAGCTTTTGCCCAGCAGCAGATGCTCGCCCGGCTCGTGCATGTTGGCATTGAAGCGGAAGGTGCCGGGGATGCCGTCCTGGCCATTGGGCGGGGCCAGAGTCCAGCCGGTGATGATCCTCGCCAGCGCCGTCACATCGGCCTGGCTGTAGCCGCCGGCGACACCCAGCGTGTGCAACTCCATGATCTCGCGGGCCAGGTTTTCATTCAGCCCCCGTCCGCGCCGCGCGCCCGCTCGCGAATTCGGCCCCAGCGATTGCTGCTGGTCGAGAAAGATGATCATCGCCGGGTGTGTCTCGACCGCCAGCAACATGTCGGCGAAGCGGCCATGGATATGCGGCCTGATCGCCTCGCGCTCCATCAGGCCGGCAAAGGTGCGGACCGGGTTTCCCTTGTTGACCGAGACCGCGAAATGGTTGGACCAGAAGGCCACCAGCCGCTCGGGCAGGCCGCCCAGCGGCTCCAGCATGGCATGAAACCGGCCAAGGACCTCCTCGCGGTAGGTGCGCTGCGGCAGCGGCGGCTCAGGGGGCGGCTGCCGGGCAGGCGCGGTTCCGGGCGGAGCCTCGGCCATGGCAGCGGCAGGTGTGCCGACCGCAGAGGCGGTCTGTTGCATCGCGCCAGAGGCGGCAACCATCGGCGATGGCAACGGGGGACCTTGCAGCGGCATCGCGGCTGGCTGGCTGGCGCTGGCGCGTGCCTCGCGCTGCATGCGCTCGGCCTCGGTGAAATCACGCAAGGCAGGCGCGGCTTCACCGATGCTGGAAAAGCGCACGCCGGCGATGCTGGCCACCTGCCTGGCGGCAATTTCGGCCCTGAACAGCTCGCGGATATCACCGCCGATCCGGGCAAGGTCACCGGGCCTCGGCCCAAGGCCGAAGCGGTGGATACCCCGCAGCACCAGTCCGGGATCGCTCGCCATGACATTTCCCCATGTTCGTGCGGAGGACTATGGCTCGCCCTTTCTTGCTGAACCCTTGGTGAATGGTGACAAGTTGGACAGGTTTGACGCAACCGCTCACACACCGCCGCCAATGGCGAGGGCCGCCGCTCCTGCATGGAACGGCGGCCTGATTCATCCAGTGCAGAGGACCCCGCCTCACATCGCCGGCAGAACGGCAATGTCACGCACCGAGCCCTTGAGCCCGCTGACGGGCCCGGAGGCCCGCACCTGACCATTGCCGATGTCGATCATGCTCAGCGTGCCGTCGGCCAGCAGCCAGCCGGTATTGCCGCCCTTGCCATCGGCCTCGATGTTGAAGGCAATGGCCTTGGGCTTGGCACCGAGGCTGCCCAGCGTGTTGAGCACGCCATCATTCGGCGGCACCTGCTTGACGAGCGCGCCGAGTGCAGCGTCGATCTCGTAGAGCGCGGTCTCCTTGGTGCCCTTGAACTTGTTGGAATAGGCACCGGCCAGAATGAACGGCGCGGCCCCCTTGTTGGTGTCGGCATCGGCAAACTTCAGCCTGCCATCGACGATGGTCTTGCCGTCATCGACGTTGATGCGCAGGTTGGTGCCATCGGCACCGACCACCCGCATGCGGTCTGCCACCGGGTTGAAGTCGACCGTCAGCGCAACGCCGGTTGGCAGCATCTGGTCGAGCTTCGCCTTCGGGGTTGCCTGGCCGCTCTTGATGTCGATGGTGACGATCTGGCCATCGCGCTGAAGACCATAGACCATGCCGTCGGCGGGGCGCACATCGATGCCGGCCAGCGGCGCGCCGAGACCCTTGACCATGATGGTGGCCGTGACCTTGCGGGCGGTCGAGTCGAACATCTGAAGGGTCTGGTCCTCGCTCAGCGCAACGAAGCTGCCGGCCATGGCCGTGCTGGCGAGAAGGGTGGTGGCGAGGCTCGTGCCGACGGCAAGGAAGAGGCGGCGGGAGGACTGGGAACGGTTCATGGCGTGTCTCCGGTGTGATGAAACGGTGAATCTGTCGGTGTTGTCGACATCGGGGCCAGCCGTGCCGGCCACGCAGCGGTTACAGCCCGCCCCCGGGCGACGGATGCAGCGGGCGGCTTTCAAAAAAACGTGATGCGGAGCGCGCGGTTTTGCTGCATCCGTTGAGGCACGGCGCGGGTAGCCCTGCGTGAGGCACCTTGCGTTCCGCCCGGACGCGGCGGTGCAGACGGTCAACAGGAGTGCCCCATGGCGCTTGATCTGGAAAAGGCCCTTCTCGCCTGCGCCGGTGGCGACAAGCGCGCGCTCAACGCCATCTACGAGGCGGAAGGGGCGCGGATGCTCGGCGTCGCCATGCGCATTCTGAGAAGGCGCAGCCTCGCGGAGGAGGCCGTGCAGGACGCATTCGTGCTGGTCTGGCGCAAGGCGGCGAGTTTCGACCCGGCAAAAGGCGCAGCGGCGACTTGGCTCTACACCGTGCTGCGCAACCGCTCGCTCAGCATCCTGCGCGACGAGGCCCGCAGTGAAGCCACGGAGATGCCGCTGGGCGATGAGGTCGCGGACGACAGCGAAAGCCCGGAGGACACGGTCGCACGCCTCTCCGATGCCGAAGCGTTGAAGCATTGCCTGCAAAAGCTCGAACCGAAACGCCGCATGGCGATCGCCCTCGCCTATATGCACGGACTCAGCCATGGCGAACTGGCCGGCAAGCTCGGCCTGCCGCTCGGCACCATCAAGTCCTGGCTGCGCCGCAGCCTGCTCACCTTGCGCGAGTGCCTGCAATGACCAGCCCGCTGACGCCTGACGATCAGGCCCTCGCCGCAGAGTTTGCACTGGGCCTTCTCGATGCCGAGGGGCAACGCCTTGCAGCAGAGCGGGAGGCGGCAAGTCCCGTCTTTGCCGCCGAAATCGCCCTCTGGCGCCGCCATTTTTCCGCATTCGACAGGACCACACCCATGGCCACCTTGCCGCCCGACCTGTGGAGCCGCATCGAAGCGAGGCTGGATGAGGCGCGCGCCACAACCGCTGCCACAACCGCTGGCACGACCGCTGCGGCCAGCCGCACGGCCCGCGCGTTCGATGAGCAGCCCTCGCTGGAAACCTCGCGCGCCGCCAACCTGCGCGAGCAGGGCCGTCTGCCGATCACCAGCGGCGAGGCTGCGGCCGACGCGCGCCGCCGGTTGTTCAACTGGGTCTGGAACAACCTTGCTGTCTGGCGCATCGGTGCTCTCGCGGCCACGGCAGCGGCGCTGGTCATTGCGGCAGGTCTCGGAACACAGCTCCAACAGGCCCGTTCGGCCCCGGTGCTGGTCGCCATTCTGCAGACGCCGGATAACCGGAGCGCTGCCATCGTCAACGCCTTTGCCGATGGGCGCACCGAACTGGTGCCACTGACCAGCTTCACCGTGCCTGCCGGCAAGGTGCTGGAAGTCTGGACCTTGTGGGACAGGCAGGTCGGCCCGCGCTCGGTGGGATTGCTGGCCGCCATGGCCTCGTCGCGGCTCAGGCTCGACAGCCTTCCCCTTGGCGCCGATCAGCTTTTCGAGATCACGCTGGAACCAGCCGGCGGCTCACCCACCGGTCGCCCCACCGGCCCGGTCCTGGCCATCGGGCGCACGGCGCAGCGGATTTGAGGCGCAACGGGTCTTTCCGCCATCTGTGTGCCGTGAAGGCACTGGAAGCGCCGCGAACCCTGCGACATGGCCGCTTGTATGCGCGTTCCTCATCGGTCGACAGGCGCAGGATGAGGAACGCGGCTGCGGGAGCCGTCCAGCTTCACACCACCACCGTCACCTGCTTGGCCGCCCGCGTCAGTGCGGTGTAGAGCCAGCGCTGGCGGTGTTCGCGGAAGGCGAAGGACTCGTCGAACAGATAGACATTGTCCCATTGCGAGCCCTGCGCCTTGTGCACGGTGAGGGCATAGCCATAGTCGAACTCATCGGAATGGCGGCGCAACTCGTAGGGCAGCGTGTCCTCCGTGCCTTCGAAGAAATTCGGGAACACCGAGACCTTGACCGGCTTGCCGCCCGCGTCCTCCTCCGGCTGAACCCGCATGGTCACGAGCTGGGATTTGGAGGTGCGCAGCTCCGCGACCACCCACAATCCGCCATTGAGCAGGCCTTTCTGCCGATCGTTGCGCAGGCACACCAGCTTGTCGCCGGCCACCGGCATCTTGCCGACACGGCCCATCAGTTCGCGGATGCGAGCGTTGAAGGCCCGCCGTGTCTTGTTCATGCCGACCAGAACCTGATCGGCGGTGAGCACCGCATCGCGCTCCACATCGGCACGGCGGATGACACGGCTGAGGCCGAACTGGCCGACATCGAGCCGGCCGCCTTCGCGCACGATGCGGGCCAGATGAACAATCGGGTCGTCGGCCTCCTGGCGGTGAATCTCCGTCAGCATCGCGTCCGGCTCGGCCTCGGTGAAGAAGCCTCCGCCCTTGACCGGCGGCAACTGCGCCGGATCGCCGAGCACCAGCACCGGCACACCGAATGACAGCAGGTCGCGGCCCAGTTCCTCGTCCACCATCGAGCACTCGTCGATGACGATCAGCTTGGCCTTCGAGGCCGCGCCCTCCGGGTTGAGCACGAAGGTCGGGGCCTCCTCGTTCTCGCCGCGGGAGCGGTAGATCAGCGAATGGATCGTGCTCGCCCCCTCGCAGCCTTTGGAGCGCAGCACCAGCGCCGCCTTTCCGGTGAAGGCGGCATAGCTGACCTTGCCCTCGACGCTGTCGGCGAGGTGCCGCGCCAGCGTGGTCTTGCCCGTGCCGGCATAGCCAAACAGGCGGAACACCTGCGGCGTCGAGCCTTCGCCCGGCCGCTGCGCCAGCCAGCGTGCCACAGCCTTGAGCGCGGCATCCTGTTGAGATGAAAACGACGACATCGGCTGCTGTTAGCAGATTCGGCCGGAGCGCGACCGGCTGCAGTCAAACCCGGCCATGGATGGACAGAGCGGAACGGCACTGCCCGCTGAGCCTTTGTCGCAGCGGCGCGGCATTGACCCGCCCTGCCGGCCTGACTAGACCTTGGCCATGGTTTCCGCAGCACGCCCTCGCCCGCTGGCGCGCCTTATGGCGCTGGTCGTGCTCGCCTATGGGCTGGCCATGAATGGCCTGCTCGGCTCGATTGCAGCCGGCGCGCATGTCACCGAGGCGCGCATGGCGGCGCAGCTCGGTGTGATCTGCACCATCCACGGCATCCTGGGAGATGACACGGGCCAGAGCCATGACCCGACGCCCGGCAAGCTCGCCTGCATCGAACACTGCGTGCTGGTTTCAGCCGGCCCGATGCCGGCCATCGCCGTCCTTGCCTCCCATCTCGACCGGCCTGACCTGCTTGCCGAAGGCGGCAACCTGCCCGTCATGGATGACGGAGACAGGATCGCCCCTGTCGCAAGTCCTCCGCCACCGCGAGGCCCGCCTCCGCTGATCTGATCGAACGTCGCCCGTTTCATCACATCGCGAGGATCACCCATGTCTCCCAACACGCTCGCCGCCTTTGGCGCGGCCGTTCTGCTATCCATCCTGCCGCTCCAGTCAGCTCTGGCCTGCGAGGCACACAAGGCAGCCGACAACCAGGCCGACACACCCGCCGCTGCCCGGCTGATCAAGGCCCAGCACGCCCATGGCGGTCACGGTGCTGCCGCGACGGCTGCCACCTCGATCAAGGTCGGTTCGCTGAAGATCGACGCCCCCTGGACGCGCGCCACACCCGCCGGTGCCAAGGTTGCCGGCGGCTTCATGACCATCACCAACACCGGCTCGACACCGGACCGGCTGGTTGGCGGCAGCTTCCCGCTCGCAGGCCGTTTCGAGGTTCACGAGATGGCCGTCGCCAACGGCATCATGACGATGCGCGAACTGGCGAAGGGGCTGGAAATCGCGCCAGGCCAGACTGTCGAGCTCAAGCCCGGCGGCTACCATGTGATGTTCATGGACCTGACAGCCCAGGTGCGCGAAGGCCAGCCGCTCAGGGGCACGCTGGTGTTCGAGAAGGCCGGCAC
>JALORF010000141.1 GCA_025459195.1 Beijerinckiaceae bacterium | reverse complement strand
ACGCTCAGCGTCGCGGATTTCGGCAAGATCGCGGGCTGACCCGCGTTCAGCCGATCAGCGCCGGCAGGGCGGCCAAGTCCCGCAGCACCGCCACCGGGGCAAGGTCGTCATACTCGTCCGGCAGGCCGGCGCGGTTGCACCAGACGGCTGCAAAGCCGAAGGCCGTGGCACCGGCAATGTCCCAACGGTTCGACGAGACGAACAGCACATCCCCCGCCGCCACCCCGAGCACCGCGCCAACCGGCTCGTAGGCCGCGCGCGGCGGCTTGAAGGTGCCGAGCGGATGCACCGAGATCACCGCATCGAACAGCGCCGCTAGGCCCGCCGAGGTGACAGCGCCGGCCAGCATGTCGGGCGAGCCGTTCGACAGGATCGCGGTCTTCAGCCCGCGCCCGCGCAAGGCGGCGAGCATGGCGGGCACCTCAGGATAGGCGCGCAAGGCGTGGTAGGCGCTGGCCAGATCATCCCTGAGGGCCGTGTCGGCGATGCCGAAGCGGGCCAGCGCATGGTCGAGCGCCTCCAGCGTCAGGCTCCAGAAATCCCGGTAGCGGCCCATCAGCGAGCGCGTCCAGCTATACTCGAGTTGCTTGGCGCGCCACAGGTCCGACACCGCCTGCGCCTTCGGCCCCAGCCGCGCCGCATGTTGCTGCACCGCGGCATGCACATCGAACAAGGTGCCATAGGCATCGAACACCACGGCGCGTGGCGTGGGCAAGGTGTCGGGCAGGGTGGCGGGCATGGCAGGCACTCGGCGGAATGAAGGCGTGCAGCATGCGGGGCAGGCCCGGAGCGGTCAACCGCAGCCGCGGCGCAGCACCGGGCGCAACCATGCGCGGCGATGGTGCAGGTGGTGTGCAATTCACATTTGCGGTCCGGCGAGGTTCCTGCCAAAACAGCGTTCAAGCGGTCCTTGAGAGGCCGCCAGACAGACGCTGTTGGGAGAAACGTCATGAGCTTTTCGATTTCGCGCCGCGCCACGCTGCGCGCTGCCCTTGTTGCCGGCATCGGCGCTGCCGCTCTGGCAGGCGGCCTTGCCCCTGCCTCTGCCCAGGGCGTGACGCTGCGTCTGTCCTCGCCCGCCTCGCCAACCGACCAGCGCGCGCTGGCGTTGACCGAGGTCTTTGCCCCGGCCATCAAGGATGTCGCGACCTTCCAGCCGCACTGGAACGCCACGCTGTTCAAGCAGGGCACCGAGCTTGAGGCCATTGCCCGCGGCAACCTCGAAATGTCGATCACCTCGGCGCAGGAACTGGCCGCCCTGATCCCGGCCTGGTCGATCTTTACCGCCGGTTACCTGCTGCGCGATGCCGACCACCAGAAGAAGGTCTTTGCCAGCGACGTCATGGACGGCGTCAAGAAGATGGCCGAGGACAGGCTGGGCGTGAAGCTGCTGTCGGTGATGTATCTGGGCCGCCGCCAGGTGAACCTGCGCACCGAGAAGGAAATCCGCACGCCTGAAGACATGGCCGGCCTCAAGCTGCGCATGCCCGGCACCGAGGCGTGGCTCTTCCTCGGCAAGGCGCTGGGTGCCAACCCGCTGCCGCTGGCCTTCACCGAAATCTATACCGCGCTGCAGTCGGGCGCGGTCGATGGCCAGGACAACCCGCTGCCCACGGTGCGTGATTCCAAGTTCTACGAGGTCACCAAGCAGATCGTGCTGACCAGCCATCTGGTCGACCAGAACTATCTGGCGATCTCCAAGCGCGTCTGGGACCGTTTCACCCCGGCCCAGCAGGCGGTGATCCAGAAGGCTGCGGACGATTCCGCAGAGCGCGGCCGCCAGCGCCAGCTCGCGCTTGAAGCTGAACTGGAAGCCTTCTTCAAGGAGAAGGGCCTCAAGGTCTACACGCCCGATGTCGATGCCTTCCGCAAGAAGGTCCAGGCCGAGTATGCCGCATCCAAGTTCGCGGCAGATTGGCCAGCCGGCCTGATCGACCGCATCAACGCGGTCCGCTGAGGCCAGGCAGGCCGGCTGGGCGCGGGCATGATCACACGTATCCTCGCCCGGCTGCGGCTGGCGGCGCTCGACATCGCCGCCCTGATGCTCGGTGCCCTGTTCGTCATCTTCCTGATGCAGATCGCGGCGCGCTATGTCTTCGGCGCGCCGCTGCTCTGGACGCTGGAAGCCTGCCTCACCTTATGGCTCTGGGTGGTGTTCTGGGGCGGGGCCTTCGTGCTTCAGGAGAAGGACCACGTCCGCTTCGACGTGATCTATTCCTCCGTGCGCCCGCGCATCCGGCGCTGGCTGGCGCTGATGTCCGCCGTGGCAATCGCGGGAGGCTTTCTGGCGGCCCTGCCGGCCACGATCAGCTACATCGATTTCTACCAGATCAAGCGCAGCGCCGTGATCGGCATCCGCCTTGACATCGTGTTCAGCATCTACGGCATCTTCGCGGTCATGCTCGTGCTGCGCTATGGCTGGCGCATCTGGCAACTCGCGCGCGGTGCCGACCCCGATGCGCTTGACGGCCGGCAGGCCGGTGACGGGTATCACGCCCAGTGAGCAGGCGACCTTACCCATGAGCATCGCGCTGCTGTCCTGCCTGAGTGCCCTGATTGCGCTGGCCACCATCGGCGCGCCGATCCCGCTGTCGATGATCGTCTCGGCCATCATCTATCTGGCCGTAAAGGGGCAGGATCTTGGCCTCGCTGCCGAACAGATCATCCAGGGCATCTACGATTCGTTCGTGATCCTGGCGATTCCGCTGTTCATCGTGGCGGCCAACTTCATGAATGCCGGCACCATCTCGGCGCGGCTCACCGATTTCTGCCTCGTCATCGTCGGTCGGCTCAAGGGCGGCATGGGCCATGTCAACGTCGTCACCAGCGTGATCTTCGCCGGCATGTCGGGCTCTGCCGTCGCCGATGTCGTCGGCATGGGCAAGATGTCCATCGACATGATGATCAAGGACAACCGCTATCCGCTCGGCTATGCCGCAGCGATCACGGCGGCAACAGCCGTGATCGGTCCGATCATCCCGCCCTCGATCCCGATGGTGCTGTATTCGATCGTCTCCGACGCCTCGATCGGCTACCTGTTTCTCGGCGGCGTGGTGCCCGGCATCCTGATGGCTGGCGCGATGATGCTGCTGAACACTTACACGGCCCACAAGCTCGATGTGCCTCTGGAAGAACCAGTCCCACTGCGCCAGGTGCCGGGCATCACCTTCCGCGCGCTCCCGGCCTTGATGATGCCGGTGATCCTGCTGGCCGGCATCTATGGCGGCGCCACCACGCCCACCGAGGCGGCAGCCATCGCGGCAGCCTATGCGTTCTTCGTGGCCGCCTTCGTCTATCGCGCCTTGAGCTTTTCGGCGATCCGGACCGTGATGCATGACAGCGTTCGTTCGTCCGCCTCGGTCGGGCTGATCATCGGCTCGGCGCTGATCTTCAACTACATCGTCGCCAGCGAGAACATCCCGGCGCAGGTCCAGCAACTGATGAAGGGCGTCGAGATTTCGCCGCTGATGTTCCTGCTGCTGCTGAACCTGTTCTTCCTCGTGCTCGGCTGCTTCCTCGATGCCTCGACCATCATCCTCGTCATCATTCCGGTGTTCATCCCCACGGTGAAGGCTCTGGGGATCGATCTGGTGCATTTCGGCATTGTTGCCATCATCAACTGCATGATCGGGCTGATCACGCCGCCTTACGGGGTCCTGCTGTTTGTGCTCAATGCCGTGACCGGCATCCCGCTGAAGGTCATCATCGATGCGATCTGGCCCTGGGTGGCGGTGCTGATCGCCTGCCTGCTGTTCATGATCCTCGTGCCCGAGGTCGTGCTCTGGCTGCCGCGCCAGTTCGGCTACACCGGTTGAACCGGATTGCGCGGCCGGCTGGCGCAACTGGTCCGGCTCTTGCTTGGCTGGCACCGTGCACACACCTGTTTCGCCACCTGTCCGGCCCGAAGCGCTCCGGATCGCGCTGATCGATGACAACCCGGTCCGCGCCGCCATTCTGGAAGAGGGCCTGCGCGAGGCTGGCCATGCCGACATCACCCGGCTGACCACCTCGCCGACCCTTCTGCGCGATCTGTCGCGTCTCGATCCCGACATGGTGATCATCGACCTGGGCAATCCCAGCCGCGACTCGCTGGAGCAGATGTTCCAGATCAGCCGCCATGTGCCGCGCCCCGTGGCCATGTTCGTCGATCAGTCCGATGCCAGCATGATCGAGGCGGCGGTCGAGGCCGGCGTGTCAGCCTACATCGTCGATGGGCTCAAGAAAGAGCGCATCAAGCCGATCCTCGACATGAGCATCAGCCGATTCAAGGTCTTTGCCAAGCTCAAGAGTGATCTGGCACAGGCCCGCTCCGAGTTGGAGGAGCGAAAGGTCGTCGACAAGGCCAAAGGCATCCTGATGCAGCGCCGCGGCATCGCCGAAGCGGAGGCCTATGCGCTGATCAGGCGCACGGCGATGAACGAGAACCGCCGCATCCTCGATGTTGCCCAGTCGATCATCACGGCCGCCGACCTGCTGAAATAGTGTTGTCTGGCCGCCGGGCGGATCGCTGGCAGCCCGTGTCCTGCGCTGCCGTATTTTTAGGCAAAGATTGGCGGCGCTGCCTTCTTTTTGCAATGCAACATGGACGCCCCGGCCTCGCACCAGGCCAGCCGGATGAAGCGACCTTGTGCATGCAGCCACGTCTGGCGGTGTTGGCCGGGCAAAGGGCCGCAAATCCGTGGCTGCCCCGGCACAATGACAGGCTCGGCGGACACTACGTGTTGATGCCGATCCGGCTTGGCATGCCGCTTGCTGTTGTCGGACCAATCGCATCGCCCCGCTGTTGGGGAGGAGGCGACCCTGGGGGTCCAATGCCGGACCCGATCGGCAAGGCTGCCGTGGTTTCGGATGGTTACCATCCGCGAACTGCGCAGCCTTTTTTGTTTTCGGCAACCGCCCCGGCCTGTGTCCGGGGGCCCTGTCAGGAGAACGCCCATGGCTCTCGCCACGTTCAAGGATGTCAAGCTGGCCCCGGCATCGACCGGGCCTGCACCGACCGGACCCGCAGCGGCCCAGATGGGTCAGAAGGAAACCGCCAAGGTGATTCCGATCAAGCAGAAGACCCAGAGCATTGCCCGGCTCGCCCGCAACTTCGGAAGCTGGACTCTGGTCAATGTCCTGCCGCCCTTGATGACAGTGCTTCTGCTCCTGCTGATCTGGCAACTCGCCTTTTCCGGCCCCGGCGCGACGCTGCCGCCGCCGACCACGGTCTGGAAGGAAGCCAATGACCTGATCCTGCAACCGTTCTACTGGGCCGGCTCGCAGGATATCGGCCTTGGCTGGCGCGTGCTGACCTCGCTGGAGCGCGTCGCCGTCGGCTTTGGCCTGGCAGCCGTGGTCGGCATCCTGGTCGGTTCGATCATCGGCCAGTCGGTCTGGGCGATGCGCGGGCTTGACCCTGTGTTTCAGGTGCTGCGCACCGTGCCGCCGCTGGCCTGGCTGCCGATCTCGCTGGCCGCGTTCCGTGATGCCAACCCATCCGCCATCTTCGTGATCTTCATCACGGCGATCTGGCCGGTGATCATCAACACGGCGGTCGGCATCCGCAACATCCCGCAGGACTACCGCAATGTCGCGGCGGTGCTCAGGCTCAATTCCATCGAGTTCTTCTTCAAGGTCATGTTGCCATCCGCCGCCCCCTACATCTTCACCGGCTTGCGCATCGGCATTGGCCTGTCCTGGCTCGCCATCGTGGCGGCCGAGATGCTCACCGGCGGCGTCGGCATCGGCTTCTTCATCTGGGATGCGTGGAACTCGTCGCGCCTGCCCGACATCGTGGTGGCCCTGCTCTACATCGGCCTTGTCGGCTTTGTTCTCGACAAGCTGGTGGGTGCGCTCGGCAACATCATCACCCGTGGCACAGCAGCCTCCTGAACAGGACCGGACCCATGAGCACGACCCCGAAGCCCAACTACCTCAAGCTCGATCACCTCTCCAAGAGCTTCCAGCGCGGTTCCACCGCCACTGAAGTGCTGCTCGACATCAACCTGTCGATCGCCCACGGCGAATACGTCGCGATCATCGGCCATTCCGGTTGCGGCAAGTCCACCTTGCTCAACATCATCGCCGGCCTGACGCCGGTGACGAAGGGCGCGGTGCTGCTCGAGAACCAGGAGGTCAACAGCCCCGGTCCTGACCGCGCCGTGGTGTTCCAGAACCTCGCTGCTGCCCTGGCTGACCGTCTACGAGAACGTCTCGCTGGCCGTGAACAAGGTCTTCGGCTCGACCAAATCGAAGGCCGAGCGCGATGAGTGGATCCGTCACAACCTCGCCCTCGTCCATATGACCCATGCGCTCGACAAGCGGCCCTCGGAGATTTCCGGCGGCATGAAGCAGCGCGTCGGCATCGCCCGTGCGCTGTCGATGGAACCCAAGATCCTGCTGCTCGACGAGCCTTTCGGGGCGCTCGATGCCCTGACCCGCGCCCACCTTCAGGATTCGGTGATGGACATCCACAGCCGCCTCAAGAACACGATGATCATGATCACCCATGATGTCGACGAGGCCGTGCTGCTGTCGGACCGCATCGTGATGATGACCAACGGGCCATCCGCAACCATCGGCGAGGTGCTCGATGTGCCACTTGAGCGGCCACGCAAGCGACTCGATCTCGTCGAGGATGCAACCTACACCCATTGCCGCGCGGCGGTGATCGAGTTCCTCTATGCGCGCCACAAGGCGCCCGCCATCGCGGCCTGACCATGAGCGGCGATTTCGGCTCCGACCAGAAGCGCTATCTGGAGGGCTTCGTCTCGGGCATCCAGGCTGGCAAGCTCGCCGGAGGCGGTGCCAAGCCGGTGCCCGAGGCGACAGGCCCCGACGCGCCCCACCTCAAGGCCCAGGACGCCACCGTGGCGAGGGGCGGCAAGCTGGTCGACCAGGAGAAGTGGAAACGCGCCGAGCATCCGTTCGATGCCTATGGCCGGCTCAAGGGCCAGGCCCGCCGCGCCGAGTTTCCCAAGCCGGAAGACAATTTCCGCTGGCGTTACTTCGGGCTGTTCTATGTCGCCCCGGCGCAGGACAGTTACATGTGCCGGCTGCGCATCCCCAACGGCATTCTCACCGCGCATCAGTTTCGCGGCATGGCCGACCTCGCCGACCGGAACGCGGGCCCCTATGCCCACGTCACCACCCGCGCCAATCTCCAGATCCGGGAGATACCCGCCGACCGCACCATTGCGGTGCTCGAAGGCGTGCAGGATCTCGGCCTGTGCTCGCGCGGCTCCGGCGCCGACAACATCCGCAATGTCACCGGCTCGGCAACGGCCGGCATCGATCCGCAGGAACTGGCCGACACAAGGCCGCTGGCCCGCGAATGGCACCACCATATCCTCAACGAGCGCACGCTTTATGGCCTGCCGCGCAAGTTCAACGTCGCCTTCGACGGCGGCGGCATCATCCCGACGCTGGAGGAAACCAACGACATCGGCTTCCAGGCCGTGCTGGTGCCGGAAGGCAGAAGTGCGCCCGCCGGCCTGTGGTGGCGCATCGTGCTCGGCGGCATCTCGGGCCACCGCGATCTGGCCCGCCCGACCGGGGTGTTCTGCAAGGCGGAGGATTGCACGCCGGTGGCGGATGCCATGATCCGCGTCTTCATCGCCCATGGCGACCGCACCAACCGGGCCAAGGCCCGCCTGAAATACGTGCTCGATGACTGGGGTTTCGAGCGCTTCATCACTGAGACCGAGGCGTTGCTGGGCCGTCCGCTGCAACGCATCGCCGAGGCTGATATCGCGCCGCGCCCGCCATTTGACCGCAGCGCCCATGTCGGGGCCTGGCGGCAGAAGCAGGCTGGCCTCAACTGGCTTGGCGTGACGCTGCCTGTCGGCAAGCTCACCACCGACCAGATGCGCGGCCTTGCCGATCTCGCCAGCCGTCATGGCGACGGCGACATCCGTCTCACCGTCTGGCAGAACCTCTTGCTTTCCGGCATTGCCGACAGCGATCTTGACACCGTCAGCGCCGCCATCGGCGCGCTCGGCCTGTCGGTGCGGGCAACCTCGCTTCAGGCCGGTCTCGTGGCCTGCACCGGTGCGACCGGCTGCAAGTTCGCCGCTGCCCACACCAAGGAAGATGCCCTGGCCATCGCCGCCCATGTCGATGCCCGCCTGACGCTCGACCTGCCCGTGAACGTGCATCTCACCGGCTGCCATCATTCCTGCGCCCAGCACTATATCGGCGACATCGGGCTGATCGGCGCCAAGGTGCCCGTCAACGACGAGGGCGACACGGTCGCGGGCTATGACATCGTGGTCGGCGGCGGCTTTGCCGATACAGCGAAGATCGGCCGTCCGGTCTGGAAAGGCATCCGTGCGGAGGATGCGCCCGCCCATGTCGAGCGGTTGCTCCGGGCCTGGATGGAGCACCGCGCCAGCCCGGCCGAGAGCTTCCACCTGTTCGCCAACCGCCATGATGATGCGGCGCTGGTTTCCCTCACGAAGACCATGGAGGCGGCATCGTGAGCATCCAGTTGCCCGCCGTCCGGTCCTATGACCTGTTGCCGGAAAACGCGCCGTTCACGCCAGAGCAGCGGGTCTGGCTCAGTGGCTTTTTTGCCGGATACCTCAACCTCGACACAGCCGCCGTCACGGCCCTGTCGAGCGGCGAGGCTTCCGCGCTCCTGTCGGCAGAAGCGGGCGAGGATGAGGACGCGCCCTGGCATGATCCGGCCATGGCCATTGCCGACCGTATGAAGCTGGCCGAAGGCAAGAGCACCCGCCGCAAGATGTTCGCGGCCATGGCCCAGCAGAATTGCGGCCAGTGCGGCTATCTGTGCGAGACCTATTCCGCCGCCATTGCCGAGGGCAAGGAACCGCGCCTCAACCTGTGCGCGCCCGGTGGCAAGGATACGCTCCGGATGCTGAAGGCGCTGGCCGAGGAACTGGGTTCGGCCAGTTCCGCTCCGGCTGCCGCAATGCCGGTGCAGGATGCGGCCAGGCCTGCCGCCCTGCCGGGATACAGCCGCGACAATCCGGTCCGCGCCATGTTTGTGTCGCGCCGCAAGCTCAACGGCGAGGGCTCGGAGAAGGAGACCTGGCACGTCGAATTCGATCTCGATGGCAGCGGCATTGGCTACGAAGCTGGCGACTCGTTCGGGGTCTTTGCTGCCAATGACCCGCGCCTTGCCGATGCTGTCATAGCCCTGATCGGTGCCCGTCCGGAGCATGACCTTGGTGGCATCAGCCTGCGCGAGGCGCTGATCCGCCGCCGCGCGCTCGGGCCTGCGCCCGACAGTCTTTTCCAGTTGATCTCCTTCGTGACCGGCGGGGCCTATCGCGCCAAGGCGCAGGCGCTGGCGCGCGGCGAGGATCCGGATGGCGATCTGGCCCTGCTCGATGTGCTCGGCACCCTGCACAAGTTTGCCGGCCTCAAGGTCAGCCCGGAAGCCTTTGTCGAGGCGCTCGATGAACTCCAGCCGAGGCTGTATTCGATCTCGTCCTCGCCGCGCCACCGGCCCGGGCGCTTGTCGCTGACGGTCGATACCGTGCGCTACCGGCTCGGCCAGCGCCAGCGCTTCGGCGTGGCCTCGACCTTTCTGGGTGAACGGATCGAACCGGGCAGCGCGCTCGATGTCTATGTGCAGAAGGCCCATGGCTTCGCCTTGCCTGAGGACCTGTCGCGACCGGTGATCATGGTCGGTCCCGGCACCGGCATCGCGCCGTTCCGGGCCTTCCTCCAGGAACGCGCTGCCACCCGCGCGCCGGGCCGCAACTGGCTGTTCTTCGGCCACCAGCGTCTGGCGACGGACTTCTTCTATGCGGACGAACTCAACGCCATGAAGGAGGCCGGCCAGCTTGAACGGCTGACCCTGGCCTGGTCGCGCGACGGCGCAGAGAAGGTCTATGTGCAGGACCGCATGCGCCAGAATGGGGCGGAACTCTGGAACTGGCTGCAGCAGGGCGCCCATTTCTATGTCTGTGGTGATGCCAAGCGCATGGCCAAGGATGTCGAGCGGGCCATGGTCGACATCGCCGCGGAACACGGCAAGCTCGCCACCGATGAGGCCGTTGCCTTCGTGGCAGGCTTGCGCAAGACAGGCCGCTATCAGGCCGATGTCTACTGACATGGCTGCGCCGCGTGTCCTTTCACCCGATGATGGTTCCCGCGTCACGCCCATCCGCGCGCCGCGCGAGACCATGGCGCGCATGGGCGATCTGGCGGTGCTGCCGGTCTTCCTCAAGCTCGACGGCAAGACCGTGCTGGTTGCCGGGGGCTCGGCGGGCACCGCCTGGAAAGCCGAATTGCTGGCGGCTGCCGGCGCGCATGTGCGGCTGGTCTGGGCCGAGCCTGATGCCGAGGCCCGTCTGCTCGCCGCCGACTGGCCAGGCCGCGTCACCCTGTTCGAACGAAACCTCGTCGACGGCGATTTCGCGGGCATCGCCGTTGCCATCGGCGCGCTGGAGGATGATGCCGAGGCGGCTGATTTTGCCGACCTTGCGCGGGCGCGCGGCATTCCGGTGAACGTGGTGGACAAGCCAGCCTTCTGTGATTTCCAGTTCGGAGCCATCGTCAACCGTTCGCCGCTGGTGATCGGCATCTCCACCGATGGTGGTGCGCCGACCCTCGGGCAGGCCGTGCGTTCGCTGATCGAGACCCTGCTGCCGGCCGGTTTTGCAGGCTGGGCGCGGGCTGCCAAGGCCTGGCGTCCGAGGGTCAGCCATGCCGGCCTTGACGCCGGCCAGCGCAAGGGCTTCTGGCGCCAGTTCGCCGCCATGGCGATGGCGCGGCCCCATGAGCCGCCATGTCCGGTCGAGCGCGAGGCCATGATCGCCGGGATCGAGCAGGCCGGGCCGGCCACGCGCAGCGGCCATCTGGCGCTGGTCGGGGCGGGGCCGGGCGATCCGGAACTGCTCACGCTGAAAGCCGTTCGCCTGCTGCGCGAGGCCGATGTGATCTTGCATGACGATCTGGTCGGGGAGGGGATCCTTGCCTTTGCCCGGCGCGAGGCCCGCAAGATCCATGTCGGCAAGCGGCGCGGCGAGGCCTCGTGCCATCAGGGCGATATCTGCGATCTGGCTGTGCTGCTGGCCAGCGAGGGCAACCGCGTGGTGCGTCTCAAGGGCGGCGATCCGCTGATCTTCGGCCGCGCCGATGAGGAGATTGCCGCCGCCCGCGCGGCTGGCGTTCCGCTGACCATCGTCAATGGCGTCTCGGCAGCGATGGGCGCAGCGGCCTCGATGGCGACTTCGCTGACCTTGCGCGGGGTGGCACGGCGGCTCCAGTTCATCACCGCCCATGACGAGCGCGGCCTCTTGCCGGACAGCCTCGACTGGTCCGCCATCGCCGATCCCGATGCCTCGACCTGCATCTACATGGGCCGCAGCAACCTTGCCACCACGATGGCCTGTGCCATTGCGGCGGGCCTGCTGCCGGACACGCCGGCACGCTTCGTCATCAATGCCACGCGCCCCGACGAGGCCGTGATCGCGGCCAGCGCGGCCACCATTGCCGCCGAGGTGGCTGCCTGCACACAGGCCGGCCCGGGTGTGCTGCTGCTCGGCTGCGCCTTTGCCGCTGACCAGCCCAAGGCCGCAGCCGCTCTGCCGATGGCGCTGGCTGCCCAGTGAATGGTCAGGGCCGGATCAGGCGATCTGGCGGGTCAGTTCGGCGTGAACCTCGGCCAGTTCCGCCTCCAGCGCGCTGGCCGCCTGGGGCGTGATCATGCGTTGCTCGACCCGCGCGCTCTGCTCGAAGGCCGCTGCGCGTTCGGCAATGCCGCGTGCCCCGATGTTGTAGCTCATCGACTTCAGCGCATGCGCGGCCATGGCAAGGCGCTCCAGGTCCTGCTCGCGGACGGCATCCAGCATCTCGCCAAGCCGCTCCGTCGACTGGCTGAGATAGAGCCGCCCGATGCGCGCCACGATCTCGCCGGAGCCGTTGGCCATGCTCCTCAGTTCGTCCAGCACGGTCCGGTCGAGATGCGCCGGGGCTGTCTCGACCTTGGCCGCGGCCTCTTGCCGGGTCTGCGCGGGCGTTGCGGAGGCGCTGCGGGCATGGGCCTGGATGCAGGCCGACAAGCCGGCCAGCGTGAAAGGCTTGTGCAGGACGCCGTCCATCCCGGCTTCGCGCCAGGCGTCGGCGCTGGTGCCGATGACATGGGCTGTCAGCGCCACGATCGGGGTGCGGTTGCGCGATCCGCCCTGTTCCTCAGCCCGCACCAGGCGCGTCGCCGCAAAGCCGTCGAGCACCGGCATCGAGCCGTCCATCAGCACGAGGTCGTAGTGGCCGGCCAGAATGGCATCGGCGGCCTCGCGGCCATCGTTGACGAGGTCCGGCATGATGCCGAGGGTCTGCAGCGCCGTGGCGGCAACCTCACGGTTGACCTCGCTGTCATCGGCCACCAGCACCTTGAGCCCGGCAAAAGTGGCCATCTCGGTGCGCGTGGCGCTGGTGCCCTGCGCGGCGGCCAGCGGCCTGCCGTCCCTCAGATTGCCGATCATGTCACCAAGATCAGCCCTGAGAATCGGCCACATCAGCGCTGCATCGGCCCGCTGCCCGGCCAGAACTGCGCTGCCATCCTCATTCGGTCGCGCGAGCGCGATCAAGCGGCCTCCAGCCGGCATGGCCAGCCGTGGCCGGTCAGAGAGGGCCGTGAGCCCGGCGATGACCAGATCGGCCTGCCGCGCCGCGGCTTCCAGCGCGTCAACGCTGGCAAGGCTGACGCTGTAGCCCGCTTCCACCAGGTAGGCTTCCAGAGCCGCCGCGCTCTGCGCCCCATCGATGGTGAGGACGGCCCGGGCCGGGGTGCCCGCCATCAGGCGCGGCCAATCACTTGTCGCGACTGACGTTGCCGTCGGCACGCTGAAGAAAAAGCTGGTGCCCTGGCCCGGCACACTCGTCACGGCCAGATCCCCGCCCATTGCCGCGACCAGACGGCGGGCAATGGCAAGGCCAAGGCCTGTGCCGCCATATTGCCGCGTGGTTGACTGGTCAGCCTGCGAGAAGGCCTCGAAGATGGTGGCGAGCTTGTCCGCAGCGATGCCGATGCCGGTATCGCTGACACAGAAGCGCACATGGTCGAGCCGTTCGGGATCGGGCGTCACGGAGACCAGCACGCCGCCGGTCTCGGTGAATTTCAGCGCATTGTTGACGAGATTGGCGAGCACCTGCCCAAGCCTGACTGGATCGGCGCTGACCGCCGCACTGCGGGGCAGGCTGGTATAGGCCGCCAGATCGAGGCCCTTGCCTTCGGCGCGGTCGGCGAACAGCCTGAGCACCGTGTCCACCGCTTCGGCAGCGTCAACGGCGAGGCATTCCACCTCAAGTTTGCCGGCCTCGATCTTCGAGAAGTCGAGAATGTCGTTGATGATGGCCAGCAGGCTTTGGCCCGAGCGGGCAATCACATCGGCCTGACGGCGAGCCCGTGCCGGCAACTCCGCCGTTGCCAGCAATTCTGCCATCACGAGAATGCCGTTCATCGGCGTGCGGATTTCGTGGCTCATGGTGGCCAGGAAGTCGGACTTTGCCGCATTGGCCGCCTCCGCTTCGGATGCGGCGCGGCGATAGTCGGCAGTGCGGTCGGCCACATCGCGTTCGAGGCTTTCGCGGTGCTTCGCCAGCCGGCCGTCGCGCTCGCGGATATCGGCAATCATGGTGTTGAAGCCATCGACCAGCACGCCGATCTCGTCATGGCTGCGGGCCGGCATGGCGATGCGGTAGTCGTGGCTTTTCGAGATGCGCGCCATCGCCCCGGTCAGCGCCTTCAGCGGGCCGGTGATTGCCCCTTGCAGCCTGAGCGCCAGCGCCAGCGCCAAAGCAAGCGCCAGCAGGGCTCCGGCGGCGGTGATGCCCACTGCCGAGCGGATACGCGCCGGCAGGTCTGCGGTGTCGGCAATCAGCCTGAAGCTGCCCACGGTCTCGCCAGCGAAGATCACCGGCACGTTGATCTCGACCGAGCGGCTGCGCAGCAGCGCCATGAG
>JALORF010000140.1 GCA_025459195.1 Beijerinckiaceae bacterium | reverse complement strand
TACATCATGATCCTGCCGGCCTTCGGCATCGTCAGCCACATCATCTCGACCTTCTCGAAGAAGCCGATCTTCGGCTATCTCGGCATGGCCTACGCGATGGTGGCGATCGGCGTGGTCGGCTTCATCGTCTGGGCGCACCACATGTACACGGTCGGCCTGTCGCTCAACACGCAGCGCTACTTCGTGTTCGCCACCATGGTGATCGCGGTGCCGACGGGCGTGAAGATCTTCTCCTGGATCGCGACGATGTGGGGCGGTTCGATCCGCTTCACGGCGGCCATGGTCTGGGCCGTGGGCTTCATCTTCCTGTTCACCGTCGGCGGCGTCACCGGCGTGGTGCTGGCCAATGCGGGCGTCGACCGCTCGCTGCACGCCACTTACTATGTCGTGGCACACTTCCACTACGTGCTGTCGCTGGGCGCCGTGTTCGGCATCTTCGCGGGCTGGTATTACTGGTTCCCGAAGATGAGCGGCTACGTGATCCCGGACTGGATGGGCCATGTCCACTTCTGGGTGGCGTTCGTGGGGGCCAACGTGCTGTTCTTCCCGCAGCATTTCCTCGGCCTCGCCGGCATGCCGCGCCACTATGTCGATTATCCCGATGCCTTCGCCTACTGGCATTGGTGGTCTTCGGTCGGCTCCTACATCTTCCTCGCCAGCCTGTTCTGGTTCTTCGCCATCGTGATCTATGCCTTCGTGAAGAAGGAGCAGGCGCAGGACAATCCATGGGGTGAAGGGGCCACCACGCTGGAATGGACGCTGCCCTCGCCGCCGCCGTTCCACCAGTTCGAGACCCTGCCGCGCATCAGCAGCAAGGATCACTGAACCGAAACCGGAGCGCCGGCCTGGTCCCCGTGACCGGCCGGCGGCTCTTTCCCGGAAGGCTGCCCCGCAGCGGTCCGGCAAGGAGCCGATCCCCTTTCCCGCTCACGCCTGGCGCACGGTGCCGGGCATGAGCCATCCGCCAGAGCCGTCCATGTCCGCCGCTTTCGAGACCAACGCCGCCGAGACCATCGCAACCCCTGCCATCGGCGGGGATGTGGGCGATTACTTCCAGTTGCTCAAGCCGCGCGTGATGTCGCTGGTGATCTTCACCGCGCTCGTCGGCATGGTCGTGGCACCGGGCCATGTCCATCCGGTGATCGCCGCAGCCTCACTGCTGGCCATCGCGGTCGGAGCCGGCGCGTCCGGCGCGCTCAACATGTGGTATGATGCCGATATCGACGCGGTGATGTCGCGCACGGCCAAGCGCCCGATCCCGGCAGGGCGCATCACCCCGCAGGAGGCTTTCGCCTTCGGCATGGCGCTGTCGGTCGGCTCGGTGCTGATGCTCGGCGTGGTGGCCAACTGGCTGGCGGCGGGCCTTCTGGCCTTCACCATCTTCTTTTATGCCGTGGTCTATTCGATGTGGCTCAAGCGCTGGACGGCGCAGAACATCGTCATCGGCGGTGCAGCCGGGGCCTTCCCGCCCGTGATCGGCGAAGCGGTGATGAGCGGGCAGGTCGGCTGGGCCGGCATCGTGCTGTTCACCATCATCTTTTTGTGGACGCCGCCGCACTTCTGGGCGCTCGCCATGGCCAAGGCCAAGGACTACGAGCGCGCCGGCGTGCCGATGATGCCGAATGTGGCGGGCGACGCCTCCACCCGCCGGCAGATCATGGGCTACACCATCGCGCTCGTGCTTTTCGCTTTCGTTCCGGCCGGCATGGGCATGGGCGGGGTGGCCTATGCCATCGTCAGCGCGCTGGGAGGCCTGGGCATGCTCGGCATCGCCTGGCGCATTCTCAAGGCGCCCGACATCGAGGCCAGCCACAAGGCCGGCATGCAGATGTTCGGCTTCTCGATCCTGTATCTGTTCGCGCTGTTCTCGGTGCTGCTGGCCGAGCACAGCCTTGGGCTGATGTGGCCCCTGCCGATGGCGTGGTGACGGAATGATGGCCGAGCCCCTGCCCTCACCTTCGCCCGCGCCGCCGCCCCTTTCCAACGAAGCGGAGCGCGTGCGCCGCCGCCGCTCGGTGGCGATTGCGCTGGCGCTTGGCGCGCTGTGTGTGATCTTCTATGCCGTGTCGATGGCCAAGGTGCTGGGATGAGCGAGACACAGAATTCAGGAGCTTTGACCGAACAGGCGGTGCTGGCCAGAACCCGCGCCACCCGCACCGCCCTGTGGTGCAGCGGGCTGGTCATGACCATGACAGCACTCGCCTTCGCGTCGGCACCGCTCTATGACCTGTTCTGCCGGGTGACAGGCTTTGGCGGCACCCCGATGGTGCGCAGCGAAGCGGCAAGCCGCATGTCCGACCGCGTCATCCAGGTCAGGTTCGATGCCAATGTCTCCGCCCAACTGGGCTGGAGCTTCGAGGCCGAGACCAGCGTCATCCAGGCCCGTGTCGGCGAAACGCGGACCGTGTTCTACAAGGTCACCAACCGCAGTGACCAGACCACGACCGGCATTGCCGCGTTCAATGTGCAGCCCTCCCATGCCGGGGCGCATTTCGTGAAGATGCAGTGCTTCTGCTTCACCGAGCACACGCTGAAGCCGGGCGAAAGCATGGAAGCGCCAGTGGTGTTCTACATCGATCCGGACATCGAGAAGAACCGCGACATGCGCAACATCCATGCCATGACCCTGTCCTACACCTACTTCCCCTCCAAGAACGGGCAGCCGGTGGGCGGGCAGGTTTCGGAAGCGGCACCCGCTGCCGCGCCGAAGACCGGCAACGACACGTCAAGGCTCTGAGACTCCACAGACAACCAACACCACGATACGACCAAGAAGAGGGCTGAAAATGGCCAGCGGGATGACCAAGAACCACGATTACCACCTTGTCGATCCGAGCCCGTGGCCGTTCATCGGCGCACTCACGGCCTTCATCATGGCCGTTGGAATGGTGCTGACCATGAAGGCGGTTCCGGTCGCCGGCATGAAGATCGGCCCTCTGGTGCTGGGCATCGGCATCATCGGCGTGCTCTACACCATGTTCGCCTGGTGGGTGGATGTGACGCGCGAAGCCGAGCATCAGGGCCATCACACCCGTGTGGTGCAGATCCACCACCGCTACGGCATGATCATGTTCATCGCCTCGGAGGTGATGTTCTTCGTGGCCTGGTTCTGGGCCTATTTCGATGTCGCGTTGTTCGCCAACGAGGCCATCCAGTATCAGCGCAAGGAGTTCACCGGGGGCGTCTGGCCGCCCAAGGGCATCGAGACCTTCGATCCCTGGCACCTGCCGCTGCTCAACACGCTGATCCTGCTGACATCGGGCACGACCGTGACATGGGCGCACCATGCGCTGCTGCACGATGACCGCAAGGGCCTGAAACAGGCCCTGTGGCTGACCGTGATCCTCGGCGTGCTGTTCACCATCTGCCAGGTTTATGAATACAGCCACGCGGCCTTCTCGTTCTCCGGCCATGTCTATGGCTCGACCTTCTACATGGCGACCGGCTTCCACGGTGCGCATGTGGTGATCGGCACGATCTTCCTGGCGGTCTGCCTGTATCGCGCCTATCTCAACCACTTCACACCCAAGCAGCATCTCGGCTTCGAGTTTGCCGCCTGGTATTGGCACTTCGTCGATGTGGTCTGGCTGTTCCTGTTCGCCGCCATCTACTGGTGGGGCGCAGGTGCCCATGCCGGCGCTCACTGAGCCCGTCGCCGAACACATTGCAAGGGGGCGGCTCGATGCCGCCCCTTTTTCGTTCCGGACCCGATCGGAGGCTGCGATGTCCACGCCCTCGCCCTATTCCACCGGCCTCGCCTGCCGCTGCCCGCGCTGCGGCGAGGGCAAGCTGTTCGATGGCTTCCTGAAGATCAGGCCGCGCTGCGCCGCCTGCGGGCTGGATTTCGCCTTCGCCGACTCGGCGGACGGGCCGGCGGTTGTGATCATGTTCATCGCCGGCTTTGCCATTGTCGGCGGCGTGCTGGCGCTCGAAATCGCCTATGAACCGCCATTCTGGCTGCATCTGGTGCTCTGGCTGCCGCTGACCATCGCCCTGTGCCTTGGCCTGCTGCGACCGATGAAAGGCCTTGCCGTCTCGCTGCAATATGCCCGCGATGCCGGCGAGGGCCGGCTGGAGCGCTGAGATGGCCCCGCGCGCCCGCCGAGATGCCCAACCGGCCCAGAAGCCTGCCGAGGCCCCTGCGCCGCCCCGGGCCATGTCCGCCGGATCGCTGCTGCTGCTGACCGTGCTCAGCGCCATGGCGCTGGTGGTGCTGTGCGGGCTGGGCTTCTGGCAGGTGCAGCGCATGGGCGAGAAGCAGGCCTTCCTGACCAGGCTGGCCGAGCAGGCCCGCGCCACGCCAGCGCCCCTGCCCGAGCCGGCGCGCTGGGCCGGGCTCGATCTCGATGCCATCGATCTGACCCGCGTCAGCCTGAGCGGAACCTGGCTGCCGCAATCAACCGCGACCGTGCGCGTGGCGCTGCCGGAGCCCAAACCCGGAACTGGCGGCGCGGGTGGCTTTGGCCGCTATCTCGTCACTGCCATGCGGCTCGACAACGGAGCGGTGGTGCTGGTCAACCGGGGTTTTGCTCCGGAGGCGGCCGTCGCCAGCCTGCCGGCACCGACGGGCCGCGCCGATCTTGTCGGTATCCTGCGCAAGCCGGAAAGGCCCAACACGTTCACCCCGCTGCCCAACCTTGCTGCGCGGGATTTCCATGTGCGCGACCCTGCCAGCATCGCTGCCGCGCTCAACCTTGCGGCGGCTCCCTTCCTGATCGAGGCCGAACGGCGGCCGGGGGTGCAGGCCCTGCCCGTTGGCACCGACATCGCCGAACTGATCGCCCGCATTCCGAACAACCACCTGCCCTATGCGCTGACCTGGTTCGGGCTTGCCGCCACGCTGGCCGGGGTGTTCATCGTCTTCGTGCGGGCCGGCCGGCGTCCGCGAGCCAGCTAGCGCCGCCCCATCGCGAGGCTGGCATCGGGCTGCAACTGTCCGTATAGAGCCCTGACCACCCGATCATCGCTTTGGCTCATCGCCACAGGTTTCCCGTGCTGCATGTTTCGACAAGGGGCGAGGCCCCGGTTCTGTCCTTCTTCGATGCGCTGCTCGCCGGGCTCGCCCGCGATGGCGGGCTTTATGTGCCGCAAAGCTATCCGCGCCTGTCCGAGGCGACCATCGCAGGCTTTGCCGGCCAGCCCTATGCCAGCGTGGCCAAGACCGTGCTCGGCGCGCTCAGCGACGGCGAGTTCGCGCCGGGCGCGCTGGAGCGGATGATCGACGAAAGCTATGCCAGCTTCCGCCACCCTGCCGTCTGCCCGCTGGTGCAGATCGGCGACAACCTGTTCGTGCAGGAACTGTTCCACGGCCCGACGCTCGCCTTCAAGGATGTGGCGATGCAGCTTCTGGGCCGGATGATGGACCATATCCTGACCCTTCGCGGCCAGCGCGCCACCATCGTCGGCGCGACCTCCGGCGATACGGGAGGGGCAGCGATCGAGGCTTTCCGCGGGCTGAAGAATGTCGACATCTTCATTCTCTATCCCCATGGCCGGGTGTCGGATGTGCAGCGCCGGCAGATGACCACAGTGGATGCCGGCAACGTTCATGCGCTGGCCATCGATGGCGATTTCGACGATTGCCAGGCGCTTGTGAAGGCGATGTTCAACCATCATGCCTTCCGCGACGAACTTGGCCTGTCGGGTGTCAACTCGATCAACTGGGGCCGCATCGCCGCGCAGGTGGTGTATTACTTCACGGCGGCGGCTTCGCTCGGAGCGCCGCTGCGGCCGGTGTCGTTCTCGGTGCCGACAGGCAATTTCGGCGATGTGCTGGCCGGCTGGGTGGCCAAGCAGATGGGCCTGCCAATCGAGCGGCTGGTGGTGGCCACGAACATCAACGACATCCTCGTGCGCTCGCTCCACAGCGGCGACTATCACGTCACCGGCGTCACCGCGACCACCGCACCATCGATGGACATCCAGGTGTCTTCCAACTTCGAGCGCATGCTGTTCGAGGTGCATGGCCGCGACGGGGCGCAGGTGCGCAGGCTGATGGGCAATCTGGCCCAGGCGAAGCGCTTTGCCATCGATGCCGGCCCGCTGGCCGCCCTGCGCGAGACCTTCGATGCGGTGGCGGTCAACGAGGCCGACACCGCGCGCGAGATCGCAGATGTCTGGGCCGGGGCCGGCTATCTGCTTGACCCCCACACGGCCATTGGTGTCGATGCGGCCCGGCACGGGCTGAAGGCCGATCCGGCCACGCCAATGGTGGTGCTCGGCACAGCCCATCCGGCCAAGTTCCCGGCAGCGGTGAAGGCCGCCTCCGGTGTCCACCCGGCGCTGCCGGCGCACCTCGGCGACCTGATGGAGCGCAAGGAGCTGTTCACGCGCCTGCCGAACGCGCAGGGCGAGGTCGAGCGCTTCATCCGCAGCCAGGCGCGCGCCGTGCGCGGGGCCGTGGCATGAGCGATCCCGCCGTCCGCAAGCTGCCCTCACCCGCGCTGGTCATGCCCGGCGACGAGGGCGTCAGCATCACCACGCTGCCATCGGGGCTGCGCATCGTCTCCGAACGGATGAACCACGCCTCGACCGTTTCGCTCGGGGTCTGGATCAGTGCCGGCTCGCGCGATGAGGCCGATGACCAGCATGGACTCGCACACCTGCTCGAACACATGGCCTTCAAGGGAACGGCGCGGCGCAGCGCCCGCCAGATCGCCGAGGAAATCGAGGCCGTGGGCGGCGACATCAATGCCGCGACCAGCATCGAATACACCTGCTACACGGCGCGCACGCTGGAAGAGGACCTGCCGCTGGCCATCGACATCCTCGCCGACATCCTGCTCCGGTCGAGCTTCGCCGCCGACGAGCTGGCCCGCGAGAAGGGCGTGATCCTGCAAGAGATCGCGGCGGTCGAGGATACGCCCGATGATCTGGTCTATGACATGTTCATGGCCCGCGTGTTTGCCGACCAGCCACTGGGCCGGCCGATCCTGGGCACGCCGGACACCGTGAACGCCTTTGATGCTGCGGCCATCCGGGCCTATCTCGACCAGCACTACACGGGCGGGCGCATGGTGCTGGCCGCCGCCGGCGCAGTCGATCACGACCGGCTGGTGGACCTGGCCACGGCGGCCTTCGCAGCCGTGCCGGGCGGACAGAACAGCGCAGTGCGCCCGAGCGGGCCGGCCATCTACACCGGCGGCGAGACGCGGCGCGTGCTCAAGACCGACCAGAGCCACCTCGTGCTGGGCTTTCGCGGCCAGGCCTTCACCGGCGGTGGCCACTATCCCTTGCAAGTGCTGGCGACGGTGATGGGCGGAGGGTTGTCGTCGCGGCTGTTCCAGGAGGTGCGCGAGGCGCGCGGGCTGGCCTATGCCATCGATGCCTTCCACTGGGCCTTCACCGATACCGGCGTGTTTGCCATCGGGGCCGGCACCGCGCCGAAGGACATCCCCGAACTGGTCAGGGTCTGCATGCACAGCCTGCGCGATGCCGGCCAGACCATCAGCGAGGCCGAGGTGCAGCGGGCCCGCGCGCAGATGAAGGTCGGCCTGCTCGGCGCGCTGGAGACGCCCGGTGGCCGTGTCGAACAACTGGCGCGGCAGGTGCTGACCTTCGGGCGGGTGATCGACCGCTCCGAGATCGCGGCGCGGATCGATGGCGTCTCCGCTGCCGATGTGCGGCAGGCGGCGCTCGGCGTGCTGGCCTCGCCGCCGACGCTGGCCATGGTCGGCCCGAGGATCAAGGCCTCCGATTTGAAACTTGCCGACCTGACTGCTTCCGGCGCACACTGACGGGCATGCGCCAATCCTGAACCTGACTCTCATCCTCATCCTGACCCCCTTGCCCATCCCCCATGGCCCTGTTCCGCTTCACC
>JALORF010000139.1 GCA_025459195.1 Beijerinckiaceae bacterium | reverse complement strand
GCCCAGCCCCCCGGTGAGCGTGTTGTTGCCGTTGTCGCCCGTCAGCGTGTCGTTGAAGGCTGAGCCGAGGATGTTCTCGAAGCCGCTGAGCCGGTCACCAGCGGCATCGCCGCCGATCTGGAGGCCGGCAACCGTGAGGACAATCTGTTTGCCCAGATCCACGTTCACAGCAGCCGTCGAGTTGGCATAGCTCGCCGTGTCAAGACCCAGACCGCCGCTCAGCACATCAGCGCCGCCACGCCCTTCGATGATGTTGGCTTCGCCATCGCCGGTCAGCGTGTCACCGAGGCTTGAGCCGATCAGGATCTCGATATCGAACAGCGTGTCGCCGGCCGCATCGCCGCCACTACCGGCCGACCCGCCGATTTCTACGTTCACGCCGGCGGTCGAGCCAAGATACGTCACCGTGTCGCCGATGGTTTCGCCGCCTTCGCCGCCCTCCAGATTGTCAGCGCCAGCCCCGCCAACAAGCGTGTCATCGCCAAACCCGGCAAACATGTTGTCGGCTCCGCCCCCGCCGGTCAGCAGGTCATTGCCGGAAAGGCCCTCAAGGAGGTTGCCGGCACCATCGCCCGTCAGCGTGTCGTTGAACGCCGTGCCGATCAGCCCGCCAATGCCGATGAAGGTGTCGATGCCGCCCGCGCCGGTGTTCTGCGGTCCGGCAATGGCAAGGCTTGCGTTGACGCCGCTGGTGGACCGGAGCCCGTCATAGGAGACGACGTGGAAGTTGCCGCCTGTGAGCACGGAGACATCGCCGATCAGCACATCGTTGCCGATGCCGCCATCGAGCAGCAAGCCGTCAGGCGAATATCCATAAAGCGTGTTGTTGCCGGTCGTCAGGGCGCGGTTCATCGCGGCCAGGCCGTTGCCGGGGTATCCGCCGATGTTCAGGCCCACCAGACCATAACTGAAGGCATCAAGCGGCGATGGGGTCGTCGTTAACGAGGTGCTAACCCAGGTGACGTTGTCCGCAGAGGACTCCAGCAAAGCGATCGTGAATTGACCGTGGATCAGGCTGCCATCCACAAAACCCGAGCCCACAAATGACAGGCGCCAGAAATTGCTGTCGCCTGTGAAGACCAGCGGCACGACCAATCCGGTGCCGCCCGCAGACATGACGGGGGTTCCCATCGATTCAGGAGGCGCACCTCCAACCGGGCCATCGACCAGGGGACGGAACTCATCTCCGGCGCGGGCCAACTCCGTCAGGGCCGCCGCAATCCCCCCCATCTGGGCCGGATCAACCGAAAGGGTCTGAACGACCACACCCGTGTCGCTGACGAGCTGGACCGTGCTGATCACACCCGTGATACTGGCCGGATTGCCGGGAACGGTGCCATAAGCGAGGTTGCTGCCGACAAGCCGCCATGTGGAGCCGGGAGCCTGCCCGATGGCCGCGAAGCTCATCGTGTTCGTGCCGGTCGGCGACAGCGCCGTGACGACCGGCGTGGTAAAAACGTTGAAAGCAATCGTCATGGCAGCCACCCCGGCAACACTATGACCAGTGGTGGACCATTCGGTCGTTTTTTACAATGAACAAACGCTTGATTGCCCCGACATGGGCTGGCTGCCTCAGCGGAACAGCGGCATCTCGATGGTCAGCACAAACGACCGGCGCGCGCGCTTGAGGCGCGCATCGAGCCAGTGCGCATCCTGCAGGATCTGCTGCTGGACCCCGCTTCTCGCCGGCTGGAACGACAGACTGCGCCGTTCGCGCTCGACCGAAACTGCACCTGCCACCTCCGAGCCCTCGCTGCCAACCATGCCCCGGGCCCTGAGCGGCACCTCGATCAACTCGGCATCGGCTGGAAGGCTGGAAAAACGATAGTCGACGGCGCTGGTGTGGCGCCCCGCATCATCCTGCACGATCAGGACGGTGACCTCCCCGCGCAGCGCCTTGTCGATAGCCAGTTTGCCCGTCAGCACGATCTCGCAGGTCTTGCCCTTGGCGTCGGCCCGCCCGGCCCATGCGATGCTGCCGATGTCGATCTGGCGGCTGGCCGGCGCAATGGCCTGGGCCGGAGCCTGGGCCTGCATCTTGTCCGAAGCCCGCATGGCAGGCGGCACGCCGAAACCGGTCATCACCCGGTCAGCCAGCGGATGGCCGGAAAACCGGGCGAATCCATAGCGCCCCATGTCCGGCACAGTCATGGTCGGCGACAGGGCACCCGGCGCATCAGGCAAGCCGCCCTGCGGGCCGGGCGCGCCCTTCGGCGTGGCGGGCCTCGGGGGCACGCCGGTCGCTGTGGGGCGCTGGTCCTTGCCGGCGGGCACCTGCGGAGCATCGCCCTGGCCCGAGACGAGCCACAGAACGCCCGAGACAGACACGGCTAACCCGACAAGCACGCCGGCCCGCAGCATCAACCCGCCCCGTCCGCCCCTGGTCAGCATGGCAGGAGCCCAGGACATTGCGAGGAAAAAACGGCGAGCAACGGCCGGTGCGCCACCATCAGGATGCTGCATGGCATGCAAAGCCAAGTCATCGATGTCGCCTTTGTTACCGCATGGGGATGCGAACCGATCCCAAAGACCGCGAGAATGGGGCAGACGTGGAAAGAAACCGTAAAATCGACAAACATTTGAACGAAATCAACTTCGAAGCACGACAATTTGCGAATTCAACATCCAGAATTTTGGCAAAATCACTGACAACAATTCAAAATACGACAAATATACCGACAAGCGATCCGACATATAGCTTGGTCATGCCCTGAATTGTCTGGCGACACTGGCGCTCACACAGCGATCTTTGTGTTCAGATGAAAATTTTCAACTCGAACCGGGGCGCTGCCGCACTGTCATGATCAGCCCTGGGGGGCGGCGTTGCTCGGTAACCACAATAGCAGATGATTTTACCGATAAACGCCTTTGTGGCTTTACGCTAGGTTCCGCTTGCTTTAGAAATGTTAACGATAATTTGACACATTTGAGGCGCGTTATGCATTCTCGATTCGCTGGTCTGGCCCTCGCCCTCGGCGTTGTTTTTGCCTCAGGGGCTGCTCAGGCGCAGATGACTCTCGATCAGGCCATTCGTGCCGCCGTGTCGAGCAACCCGCGCATTGGTGAAGCCTCGGCCAATCGCCGCGCCGTCGAGCATGAAGTGCGGCAGGCGCAAGGAGGCCTCCTGCCCCAGATTCGCGTGCAGGGTGAGTATGGTTCCGAGCGCTTCCGCCGCTTTGACGGGCTGGTCGTGCCCGGCTCGAACGATTGGCGCACGGCCGGTGGCGAGATCGGCGTTGTCGTCACCCAGACCCTGTTCGACGGCATGTCGTCGATCAACCAGATCTATCGTCAGATGGCCCGCTCGGAGGCCGCTGCCTGGCGCACCATGGAGCGCGCCGAACTGGTGGCGCTCGACACGGTGGAGGCCTATCTCGACATCCTGCGCTACGGCGCGTCGCTGCAGCACGCGGCTGACAATGTTGCGGCCCACCAGCGCCTTGCCGGCAATGTCTCGCGGCGCTTCGATGGTGGCCGCTCCGGCCGGGGCGACTCCGAGCAGGTGCGCGAGCGTCTTGCCGCTGCCCAGGCCGTGCAGGCCGAACTGCGCATCAGGCTGGAAGAGGCCAAGGCGTCGTTCCGCCGCTCCGTTGGCCGCGATCCGGGCCGCCTCGCAGGTGCCACCCGCCCGCGCGGCGTGCCGCGCACACGGCAGGAAGCCCTCAACCAGACCATTGCAGCCAACCCGAGCATCCTCGCCGCGCAGGCCGATGCGTCGGCCGCCGAGCGCGAGTTCGACGCCAGCGCGGGCCTGTTCGCGCCGCGTGTCTATCTGGAAGGGCGCCTGTCGAGCGGGCGCAATTCCAACCAGCGCATCGGTGCCTATGATGACGCGACCGGCAAGGTGAAGATGGATTTCCCGATCTTCGCGGGCGGCAGCCACGTGGCGCGCCGGGCTGAACTGGGCGAGCGGGTCACCGAAGCGCAACTGCGCAAGGACTCACTGCGGCGCTCGGCTTTCGAGTCCGTCGATCGCGCCTGGGGTGCCCACACCAACAGCGGCTCGCGCGTCGGTTCCCTGTCGCGCCAGGTCGCGGCAGCACGCCAGGTCGTGAGTGCCTATCGCGGCGAATACGAACTTGGCCAGCGCACGCTGCTGGACCTGCTCAATGCCGAGAACGGCTTGTTCAATGCCAAGCTGGCGCTTGAATCGGCCAAGGTCGTCGGCGTGTTCTCCGATTACCAGTTGCTCGCCACCACCGGGACGTTGCTGGCCAAGCTCAACATTCCGGCTCCGAGCGACAGCCTCGCCGTGTCGTGGGATCAGCGCTCGGCCTTCCCCGCTCTCGACACCCTGATGCCAAAGCTGCGCTGACGGATGTCGCCGGCCTGGTGCCGGTGCCAGTCAGGGTGATGACGGGCCAAAATCAGGGTTAACCAACTCCTGTCTTTTCCCGGCAGCGGCAGTCGCAAAACCGGTGCACCTGATGCACACTATGCCATTGTTTCCGGCGGCTTGCCGGGTCGGGCGTCGCGAGGTCCATTGCAACACATCACGGCAGATCCGCTGACAGCATGCCTGCTGTTTGTCGCGGCCCATCACGGTCGCGCCGTCAGCCGAGAGGTCGTGCTGGCGGGGCTTCCGATCGAGAGCGGCGTCTTGTCGGCGCGCGAGTTCGGCCGTGCCGCCCTCAGAGCCGGCCTTGATGCCGAAGCTGTGCAGCGGTCGCTGGCCGACATTCCCGCCCTCGTCCTGCCCGTCGTGCTGCTGATGGATGGCCAGGCCATCGTGCTATCGCGCATCGAGGCTGACGGCACCTGCACGGTGTTCGTGCCCGGCTCCGGCGAGGCCTCCAGAACCATGACGCGGGCCGAACTCGAAGCGGGCTATGCCGGCTATGCCTTTCTGCTCAGGCCCCGCCCTGTCGATGAGCGCGGCCATGATGCACAAGGCCGCCCGCTGGAAAAGGCCCGCGCCTTTGGCTGGTTCCGCAGCGTTGTCGCCACCTTCCGCGACAACTATGTCCACATCGCGCTGGCAGCGCTGCTGATCAACATCCTGGCATTGGCCTTCCCGCTGTTCACCATGGCGGTCTATGATCGGGTGCTGCCCAATTATGCGATCCCTTCGCTCGTCGCCCTGTCCATCGGCGTGCTGCTGGCCTTCGTCTTCGATTTCGTCATCAGGCTGGCGCGCAGCCGGATGATCGACATGACTGGCAAGCAGGCCGATGTGGTGCTGGCGGCACGGATCTACGAACATCTTCTTGGCGTCCGGCTGGCTCATCGTCCGGCCCGGATCGGCATCGTGGCCAACCAGATCCGCGATTTCGATTCCGTGCGCGAGTTCTTCACCTCGGCCACGCTGATTTCCGTGACCGACATCCTCTTTGCCTTCATCTTCATCGGCATCATGTTCCTGATTGCCGGCCCCATTGCCTGGATCCCGCTTCTGCTGGTGCCGGTTGTGGTGGCGATCGGTTTGCTGATCCAGAAGCCGCTCGACCGGGCGATGCAGCGCTTCCAGGGCGAGGCTGCGGCCAAGCACGGCATCCTGATTGAAACCCTGTCGGGTCTCGAGACCATCAAGGCCATGGGCGCACAGTCGCGCATGCAGACCAACTGGGAACGCTCGGTTGCAGCCTCGGCCCGCGCCGGCGAGGATGTGCATCACTGGTCGTCGCTGGCGCTGACCATGTCGAACACGGCCCAGCAGGTGGCCTCGCTGCTGATCATGATTGTCGGGGTGTTCCTCGTCATGAACAACACGATCACCATCGGCGGGCTGGTGGCGGCCAACATGCTGTCGGGCCGGGTGCTGGCACCGCTCACCAACATCGCGGCGATGATCGCGCGTGCCAACCAGACCATGGTGTCACTGCGCGCCATCGATGCCATCATGGCGCTGCCCACCGACAAGCCCGTCGACAAGGTGCTGACGGCCCGCAAGATCGAGAGCGGCGCCATCACCTTCGATCAGGTCAGCTTCACCTATCCGGGCGGTGCCAGGCCGGCGCTTGAGGGGGTGAGCTTCCGCATCCGCGCCGGCGAGCGCGTCGGCATCGTCGGCAAGATCGGATCGGGCAAGACCACGATTGGCCGGCTGATGATCAACCTCTATGCCCCGGACAGCGGCCGCATCCTGATCGACAATGCCGACCAGCGCCAGTTCGACCCTGTCGACCTGCGCAAGGATATCGGCTTCGTGCTGCAGGATGTCGACCTGTTCATGGGCACCCTGCGCGACAACATCGCCATCAGCCGCCCCGATGCCAGCGATGCCGAGATCATCGCCGCCGCCAAACTGGCTGGCGTCGACATCTTCGCGGCCCAGCACCCCGATGGCTACGACATGCGCATTGCCGAGGGCGGGCGTTCGCTGTCGGGCGGGCAGCGGCAATCGGTGGCGCTGGCGCGCGTGCTGCTGCGCAAGCCCAAAATCCTGTTTCTGGACGAGCCGACCAGCGCGCTCGATGTCAGCAGCGAAGCGGAATTCTGCAGCAAGATCGACCAGATGCTCGGCCGCGATACCACGCTGGTGGTCTGCACCCACCGCGTCACGCTGCTCGGCTTCGTGGACCGCATCATCGTCTTCGAGAACGGGCGCGTGGCCGCCGATGGCCCGCGCGAACAGGTTCTGACCAGCCTGTCCAAGCGCCAGCCGGCGCGCATGCCGGGGCGCGTGGCATGAGCCGGCAGAACAGCGATTTCGCCTATGCCAATGACGTGCGCGCCGCGATCGAACTGCGCACACCGCGCACCTATGTGCTGCTGGTGCGGATCACGCTCGCCCTGCTCGTGACAGCGCTGGTCTGGGCCCATTTCGCGGTGCTCGACGAGGTGACGCGCGGCGAAGGCCGTGTCATTCCCTCCCAGCAGATGCAATTCGTGCAGCCGCTGGAGGGCGGGCTGGTCGAGGCCATCCTGGTGCGCGAGGGCGCGGTCGTGAAGCAGGGCCAGCCCCTTGTCCGTATCGATGACACCAGCTTCGCTTCCCAGCTTGGCGAGATCAGGGAACGCCGCGCCGTGCTGGCGACGCGGGTCGTGCGGCTGGCGGCGGAAGCCGCCGGGGCCAAGGATCTCGATTTCCCGCCGGCCCTGCTGGCCGCATCGCCGCGGGCGGTGGAATCGGAACGGGCCGTGTTCGAAGCCCGCACCCGCAAGCTGGTGCAGGACATCGAGGTGCTGAACCAGCAGGTGGCGCAGCGCCAGAGCGAACTGGCTGAACTGGCTGCCCAGGAGGTGCGCCTCACCCAGGGCACGGAGTTGCTCATCCGCGAGATCACCATCACCCGCCGCCTGTTCCGCGAGCGCATCGTGCCCGAGATCGAGATGCTCCGCACCGAGCGGCAGATGTCCGAGCAGCGCGGACAGCTTGAAGTGGCCAAGGCCTCGATGGCCCGCGCAGAGGTCTCGATCCGTGAAGCCAAAGCCAGGCGCGAGAACGCCATCTCGACCTTCAGGGCGGCAGCCGAGGAAGAACTGGCCAAGACGCAAGGCGATCTCTCCGCTGTCGACGAAACCATCCGCGCGGCGCAGGACAGGGTGCGCCGCACCGAACTGCGCTCGCCGGTCAACGGCATCGTCAACAAGATGAGCGTCACCACCATCGGCGCCGTGGTGCAGCCCGGCCAGGCCGTGATGGAAATCGTGCCGATCGAGGACAACCTGCTGGTCGAGGCCAATATCCGCCCGGCCGACATCGCCTTCATCCGGCCCGGACAGGACGCGGTTGTGAAGATTTCCGCCTATGATTCGACATCCTATGGCTCGCTCCAGGGCAAGGTCGAGCGCATCAGCGCCGACACGATCACCACCGACCAGCGAGAGACCTTCTACAAGGTCATCGTGCGCACCGCGCGCAGCCATCTCGGTTCACCTGAGCGGCCGCTGCCGATCATGCCGGGCATGGTCGGCACGGTGGAGGTGCTCACCGGGCGCAAATCCGTGCTCGAATACCTGCTGAAGCCAGCCCGCAAGGCCTTCGGCGAAGCGCTGCGCGAGCGCTGAACTCACCACAATTGTCGGCAATGCATTAGCCGCCGCTTAGGGATGGTTCATCCTTAAGGCCGGGGAAAGCATGTCGCTTAAGGCCCCACGAACGGGCGTGCCCCACAGTTCCGCCCGTTGCCAGGACAGAGCCGGCCCCTCATCGGGGCGACAACGGCCAGGCTGGCAACGCGACAGGGACGCGGGAGCACACAGCGCATGGCCAGCCTTCTGGACCACCTCGCCGGCACAGGGCGCACACTGGCGGTCGTCGCACTGGCGGCGCTGCTTGGTGGCGCAGCCGAAGCGCGCGAAAGCGGGCCGCTGCCCGGTGCCCGCCCGCAAGGCGGGCTCGACTTGCGCAGCCTCGAAGGCCCGCGCTTCTTCACCATCCAGCAGGTCATGGAGCGCCGCGCCGGTGCGCCCCAGACCAGAAATCCCGGCACAGCGCCGCGCCTGGCCGGGCCGCTGCCCGCCGGCGATGCCGATCTGGGGGCCAGTGCGCCTTTCCGGCAGGCAGGCTACCAGTTGTTCGCCTCCGTGCATCAGGGCGTGGCGGCCCAATGGGCCTTCGTGCAGCAGGCCTGGCAGAAAGAGCGCCTCAGCATCGAGCGTTGCGGCAGGGCCGGCATGGCCTGCTCACGCCCGGCATCCGTCTATGCCGACATCCGCAAGGCGGTCGATGGCCTGGCCGGAGCAATCCAGCTTCAGGCCGTCAACGCGCGCGTCAACGCTGCCATTGCCTACCAGTCGGACATCGCCCGCCATGGCCAGCCGGACATCTGGAACAGCCCTTTGCAGGCGCTTGGCCGCGCCGGTGACTGCGAGGATTACGCCATCGCCAAATACATGCTGCTGCGCGATCTCGGCTGGCAGGCCAAGGACATGGCCATCGTGCTGCTGCGCGACCGCAAGGTGCGCGAGGACCACGCGGTGCTCGCCGTGCGCGGGCCAACCGGCTGGCGGCTGCTCGACAACCGCTGGGACAGCATCGACGATGATGGGCGCGTGCCGCACTATCGCCCGGTGATCGCCGTCAACGAAATCGACCAGCGCGTCTTTGCCGCGCCCTACTCCGAGCTGGACGCCGGCGAGGACGACCTCGTGCTGCCGACGCTGGAACTGGCCGTGGCCGCCATCCATCTGTGGGACGATGCCCCGCCGGCCCTGCGCGGCTCGCTCACCGTCACCGGCCTTGCCAGCAACGCAGCCATGATCGAGCCCCTGCCCCTGCGCGGCTCACTGAATTGAGCGAGCACCGGGCCTGATGGCCCGGCATTGCAGCGCTGAACAGCGGGGTTCGTCAGACGATCCGGATGTGCTCCGCGCTCAGGTCGAAGCCGTTTTCCAGCGTGGCGAGGAGGACGCGGGTGCCCCCACCAGCGTCGTTACCGTTTGTGTCATAGTAGAGGGACGTCGCACCACTGGCCTGATTGACCGCGAGGAAACGACCCGCAGACGTTGCGCTTGCACCACCGGACGCGATGACCTGGAAAATGTCATTCGTCCCTGCCCCGTCCATGATCGAGGAATGGCTGCTCAACAACCCGGTAAAGGAGCCCATGCCGAACTGGGAGCCCTCAAGTTCGATGACATCGTCGCTGCCGAAATCGAGGATCCGGTCGGTGCGGTCGCCCGGTGCGTCGAGGCGGAAGCGGTCCGCACCGCCGCCACCTGTCAGTGTATCATTGTCAACGCCGCCGATCAGCAGGTCGTCGCCAGCACCCCCAAGCAGCACATCCTCGCCGTCGTTGCCGGCCAGAATGTCGTTGCCGGCACCGCCCTCCAGCAAGTCGTCTTCATCGCCACCGGACAGGCTGTCATTGCCGTCCCCGCCGACCAGCGTGTCCTCATCATCGCCACCAGACAGTGTGTCGTTGCCGGCACCGCCGAGCAGCACATCGTCACCGTCATTGCCAAACAGGGAATCGTT
>JALORF010000138.1 GCA_025459195.1 Beijerinckiaceae bacterium | reverse complement strand
GGAACGGCCATGTCCCTGCTCGATGCGCTGCCCGGCGAAGCCGATGATGATGGATTGCCGCGCTATCGGCAAAAGCCGAGGCCGATCGGGTTCGAACTGACTTACACGCTCGACGGCACCAACCTGCTGGTCGACTCGCAGCGCAAGGTCAACACGGTGCCGGTCGGCGACATCGAACAGGTGCGTTTCACCTTCAAGCCCGGCAACATTGCCTCCACGGGTTTCGTCACGCGCCTCAGGCTCAAGGACGGCAAGACCATGAGCATCGGCGACATCTCGTGGCGCTCGATGGTGGAGATCGAGCGTGGCGGCGAACGCTATGTGCGCTTCATCGCGGCGCTGAGCGCGGCCATCGCCAAGGCCAACCCCAGGGCGGTGTTCGTGGCCGGCAAGCCGCCGCTGGTCTGGCTGCTGTTCGCAGGCGTTGCGGCGGGCTCATGCGGGCTCATGCTGTTCTTCACGTGGCGCGCTTTCATGCAGGGCGCGCTTGGTGCCATGGGCATCGGCGTTCTGCTCAGTGCCATTGCGCTCTGGCAGATGTGGCCGATGGTCAAGCTCAACCGGCCAATGGCGCTGCGCACCGGCGAGGTGCCGGCGCACCTGATGCCTGTGGTGGCCGGAACCATTTCCGGTTCCGGTCCTGGCACTTCGGCTGGCTGAGGCTCGGGCGCTTACCTGACCACCAGCACCGAGCAGGTGGCGTGGCGCACGATGGTGCCGGCATTCGAGCCAATGAGGTAGGTCGCCATGCTGGGCCTGTGCGAGCCGACGACGATGAGATCGGCCCCGGACGCCTTGGCTTCTTCCAGGACCTCGCCATAGACCGAGCCGACGCGCACCACGGTGCTGACCTTGTTTTTCGGCATGGCCAGCGAACCGGCCAGCGCCTTCAGTTCGGTTTCCGCCTCGGCCTTGGCGGTGGCATCGAAATCGGCCGGAACATATTCCATGTAGGTGACCGGCATCAGCGAGCGCACGGTCACCAGACGCAGTTCACCATCCGACACGCGCGCCAGTTCGATGGCGGCGTCGAGCGCTGGTTTGGCGACAGCCACGTCGGCCAGATCGATGGGAACCACAATCGTCTTGAACATGGTCGGTGCCTCCTGTTGGATGGCATGACCCTACAAGCTCGCCCGGTTCGGGTGTTGATCTGGATCAGGCCTCGGCGTTGCGAGGCGGCGCGGGCAGGGGGCCCTGTCGATGGCGCGCTGGCTTGACGAGAAGGCTCAGGCGCGAAGGGCTTGACGTGACGGTCTGGCCGTCCGAAACCCTGTCGATGTCAACACCTGCCCCGCCCCTGTTCTCGCGCACCTCGCCGGTGACGTTCCTGATGACACTGGGCTTCAGCAATTGGGTGGGCTTTGCCTGCTGGCAGGCGCTGATCAACAATTTCGGCAAGGATGCAGGCTTCACCGGCTTCGACATCGGCCTGATGCAATCGGTGCGCGAGATTCCCGGTTTCCTCGCCTTCACCGCCATCATCCTGTTCCTGTTCATGCGCGAGCAGTTGCTGGCTTATCTGAGCTTGCTGATGCTGGGCCTCGGCATTGCGCTCACCGGCTTTCATCCGTCGCTGACCGGTATCCTGATCACCACCTTCATCATGTCGGTGGGGTTCCACTATTTCGAGACTGCCCAGCAGGCGCTGTCCTTGCAGGTCATCCCCAAGGAGCATGCGGCGCAGGCACTCGGCAAGGTGGCCAGCGCTGTGGCGATGGCCCAGCTCATGTCCTTCGGCGCGGTGGCGCTGGCCTGGCACCTGTTCCAGCCTTCTTGGCAGGTTCTGTTCCTGTGGGCCGGCGGCGTGACGGTGTTGCTGACGGCGGCGGCCTGGGCCTTCTTTCCGCGCTTCCAGGGCTCGGTGCCGCAGAACAAGGGCCTCGTGCTGCGCCAGCGTTACTGGCTCTACTATGCGCTGACCTTCATGAGCGGCGCGCGCCGGCAGATTTTCATGGCATTCGGCGGTTTCCTGCTGGTCGAGCGCTTCGGCTACGATCTGTCCGCCATCGCGACCTTGATGCTGGTCACATACGCCACCAATGTCTTCGCGGCCCCCGTCATCGGCGGGCTGATCCGCAAACTCGGTGAACGGCTGACCATCCAGGTGGAAAATGTGTCTCTGGTGGTGGTGTTCTTCGGCTATGCGCTGGCCAGCCAGGGCGTGTTCGGGGTGTCTGGGGCCATGGTCGTGGGTGTCCTGTTCATCATCGACGGGATCTTCGTGACGCTGGTGATTGCCCAGAAGACCTATTTCCAGAAGATTGCCGATGCAGCCGACATCGCTCCGACCGCCGCGGTGGCCTTCTCGATCAACCACATCGCGGCCGTGGCGCTGCCCGTCACCTTCGGCGTGTTGTGGACGAGGATCGACCCGTCGGTGGTGTTCTACATCGGCATGGGCATCGCCAGCATCTCGCTGCTCCTGGCGTTTCTGGTGCCGCGCCATCCGGCTCCGGGTGCCGAGACCACGATGCCGGCCCGGTCCCGCCCGGCTGCGGCCGAATGAGGCCCGGGCCCTGATCCATCTGCCCTGATCCTCCTGCCCTGTTCCTCTTGCCCTGATCCTCCGCGCTCGCCTCAGGCGAGACCGAGCCCTTCATCCCATGAGGGGGTCGGGCCATAGAGGCCGGCAAGGAAATCGAGGAAGCTGCGCACCTTCTGTTCCATGTGGCGGCGGCTGGGATAGACCCCGTGGATGGCGACACGACGTCCGCCGGAATAATCGGGCAGCAGGCGCACCAGCCGGCCATCCCTGAGATCGGGGCCGACATCCCAGGTCGAGCGCAGCGCGATGCCGAGGCCGGCCAGAAGCGTCTCGCGCACGACCTCGCTCGAATTGGTCCGCAAGGGTCCGTTGATCTTGACGCTGACCGGGCCCTTTGGCCCATCGAGCCGCCATTGATCGGCATTGTGGGCGATCAGGGTGTGATGGGCGAGGTCGTCGAGGACCACGGGAGAGCCCCGCTTCGCGACATAGCCCGGCGTGGCGCAGAGCACGCGGTGGTTCGGAGCCAGACGCCGCGCCACGAGGCTCGAATCCTGAAGATCGGCAATGCGCACGGCCAGGTCGAAGCTCTCGCCGACAATGTCGACAAAGGCATCGCTCAGCACGAGATCGACCGAAACAAGCGGGTTGCGGTCAAGGAAGCTGGCAATATGCGGCGCGATGTGCAGGCGCCCGAACGAGGTCGGCGCCGTGACGCGCAGGATGCCGCGTGCCGTGTCGGTGCCGGAAGCCACCCAGGCCTCGGCCTCCTCGACGCTGGCGAGGATCGAGATGACGCGCTCGTAGAAGCCCTGTCCTGCTTGCGTCAGGGACAATTGCCGTGTGGTGCGCTGGAGGAGGCGCACGCCAAGCCGCTCCTCAAGCCGGCGGATGCGCTTTGAGATCACGGCCGGCGACAGGTTGAGCTCGCGCCCGGCCGCCGACATCGAGCGGGCTGTCACCACACGGGCAAAGACATCGAGATCGCCGAGCCTGTCCATCAGCGGCAGTGCCGCAGGAGCGTGCTGGACACTGGCCGGTCCTCAGGCGCATGCCGGATCATCAACGCGATCATCGCCGCCTCCATTCTTTCCAATCGGGAAACAATGATCGCCTTTTTGTCGCGCTTCAAGTTCAAAGCGAATAGTCTACTATGCAGCCATCAGACGGGCGCGCTACAGAACGCCTGCGGATCGTCAGGGAGCAGACACCATGAGCGCCATCGCGTTTCCAGCGCCGGACATGTCCATCATCCGTCGCCGTCCGGAGATCCTGGCCGGCCTTGCCGCCCTTGTGCCGGCAGAGGCGCTGATCACCGCCGAGGACGAGCTTCGCCCCTATGAGAGCGATGCCCTCACCGCCTTCCGCAAGATGCCGCTGGCGGTGGTGTTGCCATCAACGACCGAGGAGGTCTCGGCCGTGCTGAAGTTCTGCTCCGAGGCCGGGGTGCCTGTGGTGCCGCGCGGGGCGGGCACCTCGTTGGTGGGCGGCTCGACCCCGCAGGAAGACGCCGTGGTCATCGGCGTTGCCAAGATGAGCCGCATTCTCGACATCGATTATGCCAACCGCACGGCGCGCGTGCAGGCCGGCGTGACCAACCTGGCCATCACCGGGGCGGTGCAGGCCGATGGCTTCTTTTATGCGCCGGACCCGTCCTCGCAACTGGCCTGCTCGATCGGCGGCAACATCGCCATGAACTCGGGCGGCGCGCATTGCCTCAAGTATGGCGTCACCACCAACAACATCCTCGGGTTGAAGCTCGTCCTGCTCAATGGCGATGTGGTCGAGATCGGCGGCGATCACCTCGACATGCCGGGTTTCGACATGCTGGGCCTGCTGATCGGCTCCGAAGGGCAGCTCGGCATTGTCACCGAGGCGACGGTGCGCATCCTGCGCTCGGCCGAGGGCGCGCGTCCGGTGCTGTTCGGCTTTCCCAAGCCTGAACTGGCCGGCGAGGCCGTGGCGGCGATCATCGGGGCCGGAATCATTCCGGTGGCGATGGAATACATGGACAAGATGGCGATCGCGATCTGCGAGGATTTCGCCAAGGCCGGCTATCCGATGGATGCCGAGGCACTGCTGATCATCGAGGTCGAGGGCTCCGAACAGGAGATGGATGACCAGCTCGTGCGCATCATCGAGATTGCCAAGCGCCATGGCGTGACCACGGTGCGCGAGAGCAAGTCGGCGATGGAAACCGCCGCGATCTGGAAGGGGCGCAAGTCCGCTTTCGGCGCCACTGGCAAGATCGCCGACTACATCTGCATGGACGGCACCATCCCCACAGGCCAACTGCCCCATGTGCTCAAGCGGATCGACGAGCTGGTGACGCATTATGGCCTGCGTGTCGCCAATGTCTTTCATGCCGGTGATGGCAACCTGCATCCTTTGGTGCTGTATGACATCAACGATCCGGTGGAGCGCCAGAAGGCCGAGGATTGCGGCCTCGACATCCTCAGGCTCTGCGTCGAAGTGGGCGGCTGCCTGACCGGCGAGCACGGCGTGGGCGTGGAAAAGCGCGACCTGATGACCGTGCAGTTCAACAAGGCCGATCTCGACCAGCAGATGCGGGTGCGCTCGGTGTTCGATCCGGCCTGGTTGCTCAATCCGGCCAAGGTCTTCCCGCTCGAAGGCCGGGTTGCGGCGTGAGCGTTCGGACATGACCCTGTTCACCCCGACATCCGAGACCGAGGCGGCGCAGATCGTTGCCGACCTCGCGCTCACCGGCAAGCCCGTCACCATCCAGGGCGGTGCCACGCGCGCCGGCTTTGGCCGGCCGATCCAGACCGAGGCCACGATCTCCACCAGGGCGATCAGCGGCATCACGCTGCATGAGCCGGCGGAGCTGGTCATCGCGGCGCGTGGCGGCACATCCGTTGCCGAGGTCGAGGCCGTGCTGGCAGCCAAGAACCAGATGCTGCCCTTCGAGCCGATGGACCACCGCACGCTGTTCGGCACCAGCGGCGAGCCGACGATCGGCGGTGTCGTGGCGGGCAACCATTCCGGCCCGCGCCGCATCCAGGCCGGGGCCTGCCGTGACAGCCTGATCGGGGTTCGCCTCGTCAATGGTCGCGGCGAGGCGATCAAATCGGGCGGGCGGGTCATGAAGAATGTCACCGGGCTCGACCTGGCCAAGCTGGTCACCGGCTCATGGGGCACGCTTGGCCTGCTGACGGAAGTCACATTCAAGGTGCTGCCGCGCCCCGAGCGCAGCCTGACCCTGCTGATCAAGAACCTCGATGACGGTCGCGCGGTCGCGGCACTGTCGGCGGCGCTCGGATCACCTTTCGAGCCGACGGCGGCGGCGCATCTGCCGGCGGGGCTGGGCCGGCCGGTGGCCCGCACGATCCTCAGGCTGGAAGGTTTCAGCGTCTCTCTCGAATACCGCATCGCGCAGTTCCGGGCCCTGCTGGCCAGCTATGGCGAGATCATCGTGCTCGAAGGCGAAGATTCGACCGGGCTATGGCGCGGGGTCCGCAATGTGGAGTTCCTCGCCGCGCCCGAGGACGCCGCGATCTGGCGCATCTCGACCGCGCCAACACGGGCGCCCGGCATGGTCGCCGGCATCGCAGCCGCGGTGCCGGGCGCGCGCTGGTTCTATGACTGGGGCGGCGGGCTGGTCTGGCTGGCTGTTCCGCCGGGCGGTGATGCGGCGGCCACCACGGTGCGGGCCGCTGTCGCCACCGCCGGTGGCCACGCCACGCTGGTGCGCGCACCGCGTGAGGTGCGAGCCAGCATCGACGTGTTCCAGCCGCTCGGCGCGCTCGCGGCCGTGACCGGCGGCATCAAGACCAGTTTCGATCCGGGCCGGATTTTCGAGCCTGGCCGGATGTATGCAGGGGTGTGAGCGATGCAGACCAACTTCACACCCGAGCAGCTTGCCTCCGATCCGCGCAATGCGTCCTCGGAGAAGATCCTGCGCACCTGCGTGCATTGCGGCTTCTGCACGGCCACATGCCCGACCTATCTGTTGCTGGGCGATGAACTCGACAGCCCGCGCGGCCGCATCTACCTGATCAAGGACATGCTGGAGAACGGCAAGCCAGCCACCGCCGAGGTGGTCAAGCATGTCGACCGCTGCCTGAGTTGCCTTGCCTGCATGACCACCTGCCCGTCGGGCGTCCACTACATGCACCTCGTCGACCATGCCCGGGCCCACATCGAGGAGACCTACACGCGAAGCTGGCATGACCGGCTGATGCGCAAGGTCCTGTCGATGATCCTGCCCTATCCCAACCGCTTCCGGCTTGCCATTCTGGGCGCCATGATCGGGCGGCCTTTCGCGCCGCTGCTGGGCGCGCTGCCGCTGGTCGGGCCCCGCATCAGGGCGATGCTGGAACTGGCACCGCGCTCTGTGCCGCCGCGTTCCGAGGCCGAGCCGGGCCGCAGCTATGCTGTGGCCGGCACGCGCACCAAGCGGGTCGCCATCCTGTCGGGCTGTGCCCAGCCGGTGCTCAACCCGATGATCAACGACGCCACGATCCGCCTGCTCAACCGGCATCAGGTCGAGGTTGTGCTGCCAAAGGGCGAGGGTTGCTGCGGCGCGCTGGTTCACCACATGGGCCAGGAGCATGCGGGCCACGTCGCTGCCAAGCGCAACATCGATGCCTGGATGGCGGAGATCGAGGGCGAGGGGCTCGACGCCATCCTGATCACCGCCTCGGGCTGCGGCACGACGATCAAGGATTACGGCTTCATGCTGAAGGACGATGCCGCCTATGCCGGGAAAGCCGCGCGCATCTCCGCCCTGGCGATGGATGTCAGCGAATTTCTCGAGACGCTGGAGATCGTGCCGGTCAGGCAGATCGGGCTGACCGTCGCCTATCACTCGGCCTGCTCGATGCAGCATGGCCAGAAGCTCAAGGACGGGCCGAAGAAGCTGCTCAGTGCGGCCAGCTTCAAGGTGCGCGAAGTGCCCGAGGGGCACATCTGCTGCGGATCGGCGGGGGTTTACAACATCCTCCAGCCCGAGATTGCCGGCCAGCTTCGGACACGCAAGGTGGGCAACATCCTGAAAACGCGCCCTGATCTGGTGGCGACCGGCAACATCGGCTGCATGACCCAGATCGGCAAGGGCTTCGTCGATGGCGGGCATGCCGTGCCCGTGGTGCACACGGCAGAACTGATTGACTGGGCCACCGGCGGGCCGATGCCAAGCGTGCTCGAAGAGGCCGGTTTCGCCGATGTGCCGGTGACAGGACCGGTTGCCCGCAAGAATGTGCTGCTGGCGGCAGAGTAGGCTGCGCCATTGCGCGCGCAGCACGGCCGTCCAGCCTTGCCGCTTCCTGAACCCCTTATCCCGCGCCTGTCGAAGGAGGAGGGTTCCACCTGATGCGTTTCTGGAGATCATCCTTCGACAGGCTCAGGATGAGGATTGCGGGTCAAAGGGCTGGACTGCTTCATTGCCCGCGCAATGCTGCTCGCC
>JALORF010000137.1 GCA_025459195.1 Beijerinckiaceae bacterium | reverse complement strand
GGCTTTCACAACCAGCAGAACACCCCGCTGGAGATGATCGAAGCCATCTATCCGCTCCAGTTCATCCGCTACGGGTTCCTGCCCGATTCAGGCGGGGCAGGGCGGTATCGCGGTGGGCTGGGCCTCGTGCGCGAGTGGCGTTTCACCGCCGAGCGTGGCCGGCTCAACGCCTCGTTCGATGCCTTCGTCTCGCGGCCCTATGGCCTGGCCGGCGGCGAACCTGGCGGCGCCGGCAGCCTGAGCGTCACGCGCGATGGTGTGACGACGGCACTGGCCGCCAAGACGATCGGCTTCGAACTGAGAGCCGGCGACATCGTGCGGATGGAAACCCCTGGCGGGGGCGGCTTCGGGCCGCCACAGGCGCGCGATCCGGCCGCGCTGGCCAGCGATCTCGCCGACGGGCTGGTCACGGCGGCAGGCGCAGGGCGCTACCGGAAGGGCTGAAGGCCGGCTGGGCGCAACACCGCTCGCGACCCGTTGTCAGCCCTTGTGCAGCCGCTGGCCGATGGCAAGCCGGGCAATCGCCGCGTGATCCCATTCGATGCCGAGGCCCGGCTCGTTCGATGGCAGGGCCCGGCCATCTTGCACGGTCATGTGGCTGAGCGTGATGTCATCCAGTTGCGGGATGTATTCGACATAGCGCCCGTTCGGGACGGCGGCCGCCAGCGAGACATGCAATTCCATCAGGAAATGCGGGCACACCGCCACATTGTGCGCTTCGGCCATGTGAGCGACCTTGAGCCACGGCGTGATGCCGCCTATCCGCCCCACATCGACCTGCACGATCGAGCAGGCTCCCTGGGCAAGGTAGTCCTTGAACTGGCTGATCGAATAGAGTGACTCGCCGACCGCGATGGGCACCGAGGTCGAGCGCGCCAGCGCCGCGTGCGCGCCCACGTCGTCAGCGTGGATCGGCTCCTCGAACCAGGCAATGTCGAGCGCCTCATAATGGCGCGCGCGCCGCACCGCTTCGGACAGGCTGAAGCCCTGGTTGGCGTCGGTCATGATCTCGAAGCCGGGGCCAACCGCCTCGCGCACGGCGGACAGGCGCGCCACATCCTCGGCCACATGGGGCCGCCCGATCTTGATCTTGGTGCCGGAAAAGCCGCGCTCCTTCACCGCCAGCGCGTCCTGCACCAGCGCTTCGGGCGCGATGTGCAGCCAGCCGCCTTCGGTGGAATACAGCGGGATGGCGCGCTGCGCCCCTCCGGCCATGCGCCAGAGCGGCTGGCCGGCCTTGCGGCACTTCAGATCCCACAGGGCCGTGTCGATGGCGGCCAGCGCAATCGAGGTCAGCGCTCCGACTGTGGTCGCATGGGTGTGGAAGAACAGTGCCCGCCAGATGGCCTCGATATCCCAGGCCTCGCGCCCGATCAGCAGCGGGCACAGATGGTCATTGAGCAATGCCAGCACGGACGAGCCGCCCGTGCCGATGGTGTAGGAATAGCCCATCCCCACCGCACCGTCGGCATCGGTGATGCGCACGATCGGGGTTTCCTGGCTGACAAAGCTCTGGATCGCATCCGTGCGCAGCACCTTGGGCTTGAGGTCGACCAGCAGCACCTCGACCCGTTCGATTCTGGCCATGCGATCACCTCCTTCAGATATGGGCCCCATCGGGCAGCAGCATCACCTTCATGCTCTGGCTGCGGTCGAGCGCCAGTTCGAACGCCTCCGGTGCCTGCGAGAGCGGACGGCTGGCCGTGATGATGGCGGTGACATCAATGGCACCCTCGGCAATCAGCGCCACGGCCCGGCTGAATTCGTCGCCGAAGCGGAAGCTGCCGCGCAGGTCGATCTCGCGGGCCATGACGGCAAGGCCGGGCAGGGGAAGCGGCCCGGCCGGCAGGTTCCCGATCTGCACGACGATGCCGCCCCGCCGCACGCTCAGCAGCGCCGAGGCGAGGGCGGGCGGTGCGCCGGACGCTTCGAACACCACATCGAAGGGTGTGGCTGCTCCGGCCTGCTGGAGGGCATCATCGGAAAGGCTGAGGTCGATGACCTGATCGGCCCCAAGCCTCGCCGCGAAGCTGAGCGGGGCTGCCGCGATGTCGGCCATGGCGACAAGCGCCGCACCTGCCTGCCGCGCTGCCAGCATGGTCAGCAAGCCGATAGGCCCTGCGCCGATCACCAGCACCGACGCGCCTGATAGCGGCCCGGCCCGTGCCACCGCATGCAGGCAGACAGCCAGCGGCTCGGCCAGTGCTGCGGCGGCAAACGGCACATGTGCCGGAACCGCCACGCATTGCGCCGGGATGACATCGACATGTGACGCGAAGCCGCCCTGCATGTGAGGTGTCTTCGAGGCCGAGCCCATGAAGTAGATGTTCTCGCACAGGTTGGGGCGTCCCGTGCGGCAAGGCCGGCAAGTGCCGCACCAGCGCGACGGGTTGATCGCCACGCGGTCGCCGACCGAAAGGCCGGGTGCCGGGTCTTGCATGGCGATGATGGTTCCGGCGATCTCGTGGCCGAGCACCAGCGGCGATGTCACCACGAAATCACCAGTGCGGGCATGGCGGTAGTAGTGCATGTCCGAGCCGCAGATGCCGCCAGCCCCGAAGGCGACCCGGACCATGCCCGGAGCCAGTCCCGGCACGGCTGCCGACACAAGCCTCAGATCGCGCGGCCCGAACAGCGTTGCCGCCACCCTTCCTTCGGCGCTCATCGCACCATGCCCATCAGGCGCGGCAGCCACAGCGTGATCGCCGGCACGAAGGTGATCGCGATCAGCGCCGCAAACAGCGGGATCGTCCAGGGCGCAATCGCGATGGCGGCACGCTCGACCGAGATGCGCGCCACCCGCGAGAGCACGAACAGCACCATGCCGATGGGCGGTGTCAGCAGGCCGATCATCAGATTGAGCACCATGACAACGCCGAAATGCACCGGATCGATGCCATATTTCAGCACGATGGGCAGCAGCAATGGCACCAGGATCGAGATCGAGGCGATGGTGTCGAGGAAGCAGCCGACGATCAGCATCAGGATGTTGACCAGGATCAGGAACACCCACTTGTTGTCGGTCAGCCCCAGAATGAGGTTGGCCAGCGCCTGCGCCGCCTGACTGACCGTGAGCAACCAGGCGAAGATCGAGGCTGCCGTGACGATGAACAGCACCGACGCCGTTGTCTCGATGGTCTCGAACGTGGCCTTGGCCAGCATGCGCATGGTCATCGACCGGTAACGCACCAGCCCCAGAAACAGCGACCACATCACAGCGGCAACGGCCGCTTCGGTGGGGGTGAACCAGCCCAGCGTCATGCCGCCGATCAGGATGACCGGCGTCATCAGCGCCATCACGGCCGAGAACTTGTAGAGGTAGTCGAGCGCCAGCACGATGCCGAGCGCCAGGAAAATCGCGCCGTTCTGGGCCATGCCGAGCTTTTCCAGGGCAAACACAGCGATGGGGAAGGACAACACCACGACGATTTCCAGCATCGCGCCGGCGATCAGCCTGAGGTCGAAGGCCGCATCCGAGCCCCAGCCCTTCAGCCGCGCGAACACGGCGACCGTGATCATCATCAGGACCGTCATCAGCAGGCCGGGCAGGATTCCGGCCAGAAACAGCGAACCGATCGAGACATTGGCCATCATGCCGTAGATCACGAAAGGCAAGGAGGGCGGGATGATCGGCCCGAGCGTGGCCGAGGCGGCGGTGACGCCGACCGCGACCTCCACCGGATAGCCGTGATCCTTCATCGCCTTGATCTCGATGGTGCCGATGCCGGCTGCATCCGCCACGGCGGTTCCGGACATGCCGGAAAAGATCACCGAGCCGATGATGTTGACCTGCGCCAGCCCGCCGCGCATCCAGCCCACAAGGGCCACGGCGAAAGCGTAGATGCGCCCGGTCACGCCGGCAATGTTCATCAGGTTGCCCGCCAGGATGAAGAACGGAACCGCCAGAAGGGGAAAGCTCTCGACGCCCGCGATCATGCGCTGCGCCACGATCACGTCCGGTGCGGTGCCATAGACCGCGAGATAGGCCAGCGATGCGGTGACCATCGAAACGGCCACCGGCACGCCAAGAATCATGAGCAGCAAAAAGCCGCCAATCAGGATGATCATGGCCGCGCCCCCGGTGCATCATCTTGAGAGCCGTCGAAGGCCTCGGGCCTTTCCAGTGCCGAATAGCCGCGCCGGATGTTGGCCACCATGACCTGCAAGGCCCTCAGCGCCATCAGCACAAAGGCTGCGAACACCGTCATGAAGAACGGCATCTTCGGAAAATCGATGGTCGTCATCCGCTCGTCGGCAATGATCGAGGCATAGCGCCAGACCAGCCAGGCGAGATAGCAGAAGACAGCGATGCCGATCACGTCGACAATTGTTGCCATGATGCGGGCCGGCCCCGGTGGCATCAGCCGATAGATGAAATCGACCTGGATGTGCCGGCAAGTCCTGACGCACATGGCCGAGCCGAGGAATACGACGGTGACCAGGCAGAAGATCGCCACCTCTTCGGTCCAGCCGAAGGAATTGTTCAGCACATAGCGCGTGAAGAACTGCGCAAAGACAGCCGCGCACATGATCCAGAAGATCGCCAGCGTCACCCAGTCCTCGACACCGTGATGCGACAGATCGACAGGTGCCAGGGGCTCGTCAAAAGTCCGCGCGATCTCCTCGGTCGAGATCGGCGTGTGGTGTTCGGCAGGGTGCGGGCTTTGCAACGGATCAGCCTTGCTGGGGAGCGCGCCAAGGGGCGGCGCGTGGAACGTTGTCCGGAAGGAGGGATGGACGGCGCGCGCGGGCGCGCCGTCCGTTTTTCAACGAGCCGGGCCAGGCAGGCCTCAGCTACCGCTGCCGGACTTGACGGCCTGGATCCTGTCCCAGTCGGCCTTGCGATAGCCGAACTGTTCGAAGGTAACCGCCTTGGCGACGGCATCCATGTATTCCTTGCGGTCGATTTCGGTGACGGTCAGGCCCTTGTCCTTGAAGAACTGGACCAGCTTCGCTTCATCGGCCTTGATCAGGCGGGTGGCGCGGGCAGCGGCCTCCTGACTGACCTCGGTGAAGATGCGCTTCTCTTCATCGGTGAACTTCGCCCAGGTGCCCTTGGCGACGATCGTGTTGAGATGATCGACGATGTGACCCGTGAGGACGATGTGCTTCTGCACCTCGTAGAACTTCTTCGCTTCGATGGTGGTCAGCGGATTTTCCTGCGCCTCGACGGTGCCGTTCTGCAACGCGAGATAGACTTCGGCAAAGGCGATGGGCGTGGTGTTGGCGCCGCAAGAACGCGGCATCGCCAGATAGGCCGGCACATCCGGAACGCGGATTTTCAGGCCGCGCATTTCGGCGCATGTCTTGAACGGGCGGTTCGATGTCGTGTGGCGCACGCCATAGTAGGTCGTGGCCGTGATCACATGCCCCGTCCTGTCCTCATAGCCCTTGTTGAGCTCGCGATAGATGTCGCTCTTGGTGTAGGCGAGAAGGTGGTCCGCATCGCGGAAGGTGAAAGGATAGTAGGTCACGCCGATGGGCGCGAAGGAACGCGCCGCGAAGCTCGATCCCGAGATGATGATATCCACCGAGCCGAGCGACAGGCCCTGGTTGATGTCGGTTTCCTTGCCAAGCTGCGAGGCCGGAAACACCTCGATCTGATACTTGTTGTTGGTGCGCCTCGCGAATTCCTGCGCGGCCCAGACCGACTCGGTGTGGAACGCCTCGGAGGTCTCATAGACATGGGCCCATTTCAGCTTGGTCTGGGCCATGGCGGGCGCCGCCAGCACGGAGGCTGCGGCAAGGGCGGCGAGGGCAGTGAAACTTCTTCTCAGCATGGACGTTCTCTCCTGATCGGGTTTCTTGTTGTGGTGCGAAGGCGAGCCGGTTGCGGCAGCCGGTTGGACCCCTGGCGAGGTCTGCCGTTGCCGGGCTGTTTCGGCGCGATGGGCAAGACCTCGCCGAAATTCTTGGAAAAGCGCAGTTGCGAGTTGTGCAGGTGCAGCTTCATGGCGCGGCGTGCGCCGGCGCTGTCCTGCGCGGCCAGCCGCTCGCGGATCGCCTGGTGCTCGGCCAGCGCCGCGCGCCAGCTTTCGGCATCCTCGAAATAGCTGGCAAGCTGCGCGAAGTAGGGGTGAAGCCGCTGGTCGAACAGATCGCCGACCACCTTGGTCACCGCATCATTGCCCAGCATGTCGGCCACGGCGGTATGGAAGGCTCGGTCATGGGCCATGCTCTGCGCACCCGGATGGATGGCAGCGGCCATTTCGGCGATGGCGGTATCCACCGGTGCCAGCGCCTCGGGCGTGGCAATCAGGGCCGCTTCCTCGGCGATGGCGCCCTCGATCAGCGCGCGCGCCTTGAGCACCTCGAACGGGCCGGCGACCGGCTGGGTCGCGGCCTGGGTCGCTGTGTCTGGCGGCGGCAGCACATGGATGCCCGATCCGACGCGGATGCTGACGCGGCCATCAACCTCGAGCGCAATCAGTGCTTCGCGCACCGTCGGTCGTGAAATGCCGAGCTGGAGCGCCAGGTCACGCTCCGGCGGCAGCCGCGAGCCGACAGGAAACTCGCCGGCATCGATGAGTTGCCGCAGTTGGTCCGCAACCTGCCGGTAGAGCCGGCGCGGGATGATGGCCTCGATGGGCATGGCCGTTCGGCCTCCGCCTTGCGTTTCCCTATGGCCCGCCTTGTCTGGCAGGTCCTTGTAGCGGCCAATTGGTCTGACCGATTTTGGCAGAAGACACGCAAAGCCGGCCTGCCGTCAAGGGGGTCTAGCCGATCACCATCCGGCCACCGACCATGACGGCGACAGCGCGGCCTTCCATGCGCGCTTCGTCGAAGGGCGAATTCTTGGAACGGCTTTTCAGCCGGGCCTTTTCCAGCACGTAGGGCGCATCCGGATCGACCACGATCAGATCGGCAGGCGCACCCACTGCGAGCCGTCCGGCCGGCGAGCCGATCAGGGCGGCAGGAGCGCTGCTCATGGCGGCCAGCAGGCGCGGCAGCCCGACATCTCCGGAATGGTGCAGCCGCAATGCCGCCGACAGCATGGTCTCGAGCCCGACCGCGCCATTGGCGGCCTCGCCGAAGGGCTGCCGTTTGGTCTCCACATCCTGCGGATCATGGTCGGAGACGATGATGTCGATCGTGCCGTCGGCCAGCGCCTCGACAAGACCAAGCCGCTCGCTCTCGTGGCGCAGCGGCGGGCTCAGCTTGCAGAAGGTCCGATAGGCGCCGACATCGTTCTCGTTGAGCGTCAGGTTGTTGATCGAGACGCCGCAGGTGACATTGAGCCCTGCAGCCTTGGCGCGCCGCATCAGCGCCACCGACCCCGCGCAGGAGATCATCCCGGCATGGTAGCGCCCGCCCGTGGCGGCGACCAGCGCCAGGTCGCGTTCCAGGATGATGGTTTCGGCCACATGCGGAATGCCATGCAGGCCGAGCCGCGAGGCAAACTCGCCCTCGTTCATCACGCCTTCGCCGCGCAGGTTCGGGTCTTCGAGGTGATGCACGATCAGCGCGCCGAAATCACGGGCATAGATCAGCGCCCGGCGCATCACCTGGGCATTCATCACCGAACGCGGACCGTCGCTGAAGAACACCGCGCCTGCTTCCAGCAGCAGGCCGAACTCGGTCATCTCCGCGCCGTTGAGGCCCTTGGTCAGCGCCGCCGAGGGCAGCACGTTGACCACGGCTTTGTCCCGCGCCCGGCGCTTGATGAAATCGATGATGGCCGGATCATCGACCACAGGGTCGGTGTCCGGCCGGCAGACCAGCGTCGTCACCCCGCCCGCCGCTGCGGCTTCCGAGGCAGTGCGCAAGGTCTCGCGATGCTCCGCACCCGGCTCGCCGGCAAAGGCGATCAGGTCGATCAGGCCGGGGGCGAGGACAAGGCCGCCGCAATCATGGATGTCGGCATCGGCGGGGAGGGCGCCGGGTTTCACCGAGGGGCCGATAGCCGCGATCAGACCATCGCGCACCAGCACGCCGCCATGGGCATCCGCGCCCGTGGCAGGGTCGATCAGGCGGGCATGGGTGAAGGCGACGTCACGCATGAACCCGTCCGATCGT
>JALORF010000136.1 GCA_025459195.1 Beijerinckiaceae bacterium | reverse complement strand
GACGCCGGCCAGCAGGTTCGCGCCATCCTCGGTGGCAAGGAACGCCGACAGCGCCTCGACGCGGCGGGTGATCAGCAAGAGGTCGTCGTTGGTGCCGCCAGCCCCGATCACCGCATCGACGAGATCATGCCGCGCACCAGCATCGCGGAGCATGCCCTTGAGGCGTTCGTGGAAGAAGGCGAGTAGGTCGGCTGCGTCCAACGTGTCGCCTTTCAAAATCTCGTCAAACCCGACAAACGGGGTTGGCGTGTCAAACCGTTGCGCACTACGAACGAAAGTAGGAGCGGAGCCACGTATTGAACGGCGATGATGCAGTAGCCAAACAACGAGCCCCAACCGCACCCCATTCTCAATCACCAGCCGGATCACGCCCAGCGCCGCTCTCCGCAGCGCATAGGGGTCCTTGCTGCCGGTCGGCTTTTCGTCGATGGCCCAGAAGCCGACCAGCGTGTCGAGCTTGTCGGCCAGCGCGACCGTGATGGACACCGTGTCGGTGGGCACGCGGTCTGAGGGCCCGAGCGGCTTGTAGTGATCCTCGATGGCGGCGCACACGGAGGGGTGTTCGCCCTGCAGTTCGGCATAGCGCCGGCCCATGAAGCCTTGCAGTTCGGGGAACTCGCCGACCACCTCGCTTTGCAGGTCGGCCTTGGCCAGCACGGCGGCGCGGGCGCACAGTTCAGGATCAGCGCCGGTGGCTTTGGCGAGTTCGCGCGCCAGCGCGGCGATGCGTTGCACGCGCTCCCCTTGCGTGCCGAGCTTTTCGTGGAAAACCACGCCGAGATGATCGAGCCGCGCCATGCGCTGGTCGAGCGGCTTGGCGAGATCAAGGCCCAGTTTCTCAGCGCTCGCCGCCAGCTTGCCGACATCGGGCAGCGGCTTCTGGTCGGTCTTCCAGAAGTGCAGCGCATCGGAGAGGCGGGCGCGCACGACGCGCTCGTTGCCGGCGACGATGGCCTTGCCGCCATCGGGCGCAACCTGGTTGGTGACCAGCAGGAAGCGGTTGGCCAGCTTGCCCGCGCCATCGCGCAGCACGAAGCATTTCTGGTTGGCGCGGATGGTGGCGCGGATCACCTCGCCCGGAATGGCGAGGAAGGCCTCGTCGAACGAGCCCATCAGCACGGTGGGCCATTCGACCAGCCCGGCGACCTCGCTGAGCAGGCCCTCATCCTCGATCAGGTCGAGCCCCTGCGCGAAGGCAAGGTTTTTGGCCTCGTTGAGGATCAGCGCCTTGCGCCGGTCGGCATCGAGCACGACGTGGGCCGCTTCCAGCTTGGCGGTGTAGTCCTCCAGCCGCCGCACGGGAATGGGCTGGCCATCCGACAGGAAACGGTGGCCGAAGGTGACATTGCCGGATGTGATGCCATCCACCTCGAAGGGCACCACCTCCGGCTCCTCGGTTTCGGGCCCGAAGGTGCACAGGATCGATTGCAGCGGGCGCACCCAGCGCAGGCTGGCACCTGCTGCGGAGGCCGCGCCCCAGCGCATCGATTTCGGCCAGGGAAAGCTGCGCACGATGGCCGGCACGATCTCGGCGATGACATCGGCTGTCAGCCGGCCGGGCCGCTCGATGAAGGCGACGTAGCTGTCGCCCTTCTTCGGGTCGCTCTGGATGGTGGCCTGATCGAGGCTGGTCAGGCCCGCTGCCTTGAGGAAGCCCTGGATGGCAGCCTCGGGCGAGCCGACGCGCGGGCCCTTGCGCTCCTCGCGCACATCGCGGCCCTTGAGCGGCAGGCCGGCCACATGCAGCGCCAGCCGGCGCGGCGTGGCGAAGGCGCGCGCGCCCTCATAGATGAAGCCGCGCTCGACCAGCGCGTCGGTGACGAGCTTTTGCAGGTCTTCCGCCGCCTTGCGCTGCATGCGCGCGGGGATTTCCTCGGAGAACAGTTCAAGCAGCAGATCGGGCATGGCAACGCGTATCCTTCGCGTTCCCTGAAAACCTGTCTGACCGCGAAAGGCAAGAGCGCTGGCAGGTCTTTTCGCCCAGCCCCGCGAACATCAACGGGTCATCCCGGCGCAAGGCCGGAAGGACAGGGCGCGGCTGCGGGCTGGCGTCAGGCGGCCAGTTGCGCGCGGATGGTGCTGCGCAAATCGTCGATCAGCATGGGCTTGCCCTCCCGCTCGACATGCCAGAAGGTCCAGCCGTTGCAGGCGGGCAGGCCCTGGGCGAGGGCCCCGATCTTGTGGATCGAGCCCACGGCCGGGCCGAGCGCCAGCGTGCCATCGGCCCGGATGGTGGCCGAGAAGCGCTTGCGATCATCGCTGACAGTCTCGCCGGCCTTGACCAGCCCAGCCTCGATCAGCGCCAGGAACGGCACACGCGCCTCGGTGCGCTTGGACGGCGCGGTGCTGAAGGCCTCCGGCGGCAGCGGCCTGACCGCCGCAATGCGGGCTGCCGCTCCGGCAATGTAGCCGGGATCGCGCTCGATGCCGATGAAGTGGCGGCCCAGCGCCTTGGCGACAGCGCCGGTGGTGCCGGTGCCGAAGAACGGATCGAGCACCACATCGCCCGGATTGGTGGACGACAGCAGCACCCGCGCCAGCAGCGCCTCGGGTTTCTGCGTCGGGTGGAGCTTGGCTCCGTCAGCGCCTTTCAGCCGCTCCTCGCCGGTGCACAGCGGGATGAACCAGTCGGACCGGACCTGAAGATCCTCGTTGCCGCCCTTCAGCGCCTCATAGTGGAAGGTGTATTTCGACTTCTGCCCGCGCGCCGCCCAGAGCATGGTCTCGTGGGCATTGGTGAAGCGCCGGCCCCGGAAATTCGGCATCGGGTTGGCCTTGCGCCAGACGATGTCGTTGAGCATCCAAAAGCCGACATCCTGCAAGATCGTGCCGACGCGGAAAATGTTGTGATACGAACCGATGACCCAGAGCGCGCCATCGGGCTTGAGCGCCCGGCGGCAGGCCAGCAGCCACGCCCGCGTGAAGGCGTCATAATCGGAAAACGAGGCGAACTTGTCCCAGTCATCGTCGACCGCATCGACAAGGCTGTCATCGGGGCGACGCAGGTCACCCCCCAGTTGCAGGTTATACGGCGGATCGGCGAACACCAGGTCCGCGCAGCCAGCCGGCAGCTTTTCCAGCTCGGCAATGCAATCGCCGGCCAGGATCTGGTCTAGTGGCGGGCTGACTGGCCCGATCCGAGACGCCGATGCAACTTGTCCGGTACGCTGAACACCAATCCGGACAGAAGCATCGGCCGCCCCGGTACGCGAAGTACCCATGGTGCTGCACCGGTTACGCAACTCAACTCAACGAGCCGGACGATGCCGCAACAGGGTAAAAACCCCGTGCACCGGTGTGAAAAAAATGCGTCCCGTTTTGGGGCTGCAGAATTTGCCGGGTGGGGAATTCTTGCCGGGCGGCGCGAACGGCGCTGCATGGAGCGCGCAGGCCGTTCCCGTCAGGGGCGGAGCCAGCGGCCCTTGACCGGCGCGAAGCTGAAGCGGTGATGCGGGCAAGGCCCGTGGGCCAGGATCGCGGCCCGGTGGGCCTCGGTGCCATAGCCGGCATGGTCGGCAAAGCCATAGGCGGGGAAGGCCTCGGACAGCCGTGCCATCATCCGGTCGCGCAGCACCTTGGCAATGATCGAGGCCGCCGCAATGGCCGGCTCGCTGGCATCGCCCCTGATGATGGCGTGGCAGCGCATGGGCACCGCGATCACGTCGCGGCCATCGACAAGCACAAGGTCGGGAGACATGGCCAGGCCGCGCACACTGCGCGCCATGGCGGCCAGCGTGGCGGCGCGGATGTTGGCGGCATCGATGCTGGCCGCGCTGGCCGAGGCCATCGACACTGCCAGTGCGCGGCGTGTGATCTCGCCGAACAGCACCTCGCGACGCGCCGCGCTCAGGGTCTTGGAATCGGCCAGCCCGGCTGGAACATCCGCCGGATCGAGGATGACGGCCGCCGTGACCACAGGCCCTGCCAGAGGCCCGCGGCCGACCTCGTCGACACCCGCCACCAGCAACCCTGACGGGGCGATCCCGGTGACAGTCACGGTGACAGTTCCGGTGCCTTTGCCAGGGATGTTCGAATGCGCTGCGCGGTCGGCCATGAGGCAGCAGCGCCAGATGGTCGGGTCGCCGTCAAGTCAGAGCAGCGACAATTGTGCGGGATCGCTGCTGGCGGCGCGGAACAGATCGGTGCGCAATTTCAGCCGCGCCTTGTTGAAGCCGGCCCTCTCGGCGGCCAGTTCGAACCGACGCCCGATCATCCAGGCATAGGGGCCGGAGCCGACCTGGCGCTGCCCCCAGGCCGGGTCGTAATCCTTGCCGCCGCGCGTGGACTGGACCAGCGACATCACATGCCGCAGCTTGTCGGGGTAGTGCGTCAGCAGCCAGTCGCGCACCAGGTCCTTGACCTCGAGCGGCAGACGCAGCAGCACATAGCCGGCTTCGCGCGCGCCATTGGCATAGGCCGCATCGAGAATGCGCTCGATCTCGGCATCGTTGACGGCGGGAATGATCGGCGCGACCAGCACCGTGACCGGAATGCCCGCATCGCTCAGTCGCCTGATCGTCTCCAGCCGTCGGGCCGGGCTCGCCGCACGCGGTTCCATGGTGCGGGCCAGCTTCGCATCGAGCGTCGTCACCGAAATGGCGACCTTGGCCAGGCCTTCGCCGGCCATCGGTGCTAGCAGGTCGATGTCGCGCTGGATCAGCGCAGACTTGGTGACAATGCCGACCGGATGGCGGAAGCGCCCCAGCACCTCCAGCAGGCCGCGCATCAGCCTGAGCCGCTTCTCGATGGGCTGGTAGGCATCGGTGTTGGTGCCGATCGCCAGCATGCGCGGGGCATAGCCGCTGGCCGACAGCTCCTTTTCGAGCAGGGCCGCCGCATCGGGCTTGGCGCTCAGCCGGCTCTCGAAATCCAGCCCCGGCGACAGGCCAAGATAGGCGTGGCTCGGCCTTGCATAGCAATAGACGCAGCCATGCTCGCAGCCTCGATACGGGTTGATCGACCGGTCGAACGAGATGTCAGGCGACTGGTTGCGCGTGATGATGCTGCGCGCCTTCTCGATGGTGACCTCGGTGCGGAAGGCCGGCAAGGCCCCCAGAGAGCCCCAGCCATCATCCTCCTCGACGCGGCTGATGCCGTCAAAGCGCGCATCGGGGTTGAGCGTGGCCCCGCGACCACGCCGGCGCTCCGGATCGAGCCGGTGGCCTGCCACCGCCACCGGATCGCGCGCCATGAGGCGCGGCGATGTCCGAACCGCATCGGCCTCGGCGCGCCGCGCCATGCTCTGGGCAGGCAAGCCGACCCCTGCGCAGGAAGCTGGAAGCTCATCAAGCATTGGCCGGCGTTGAACCATCGCGAACCTCATGTTCTTGATATGTTCTTAGCGGGTTTCCCTCCGGCGTCAAGCCTGCATGTGAAGCCTGTGCCCGCCGGGGCCCAGCCACGCCGGACCGCCGCACCGGGTCTGTGCCCAAAAGCTGTGCTTTCAGGCATGACAAACCCTGTCTACAAGGCAAGCCATGTTGACCGCCCTTGTCCTTGCCAGATCGAAGCCCGGCGCGCTTGCGGTGACGCTGGCAGCGCTGGTCCCGGCCGTGGCCGAGGGTCTCGTCAGCCACGCGGTCGTGGTGCTGTTCGGCGCGGATGCGGATGGCGAGCGCATTGCCGATGCCATGGGCGCGACCGTGATCCAGGCCGGCAGCGCGCCGTGGCGCGAAGCTGCGACCATCGCGCGCGGCGAATGGGTGGTGCTGCTCGAGGCCGGCGATGCGCCCGATCAGGGCTGGATCACGGCCATCGAGCGCCACTTGCTGCAACAAGCGGCGCTGCGGCGCTTGCCGGCCTTCCTGCCTGTGCGGGGGCTGGCAGCGGGGCTGAAGGAGCGCGCCGCGCTTTTGCTCGGCAGCAGACGCCTGCGCAGCGGGCTGATCGCGCCGCGCACCATGATCGCAGCCGGCACGGCGCTGCCCGCTCCGCTGCGCCTCGCCATCGGGCGGCAGCGGCTGGCGGACTGAGCCTGGCGCAACGATCCGGGCGAAACGCTGGTGGCCGGACGCGCTGGCCGCCCTTGCAGGTTCAAGCCTTGGCGTGAGGACTGCCGGCCCCGCGCCGCAGATGCTCGTCAAGCCGGGGCATGATCTCGACGAAATTGCAGGGCCGGTGGCGCATGTCGAGCTGGAGCGCGAGAATCCCGTCCCAGGCATCCTTGCAGGCTCCCGGCGAGCCGGGCAGGCAGAACACGTAGGTTGTGCCGATCAGGCCTGCCGTGGCCCGTGATTGCACCGTCGAGGTGCCGATCTTGGCAAACGAGATCTGGTGGAAGACCCACGAGAAGCCATCCATGCGCTTGTCGAACAGAGGCTCCAGCGCCTCGGGCGTGACGTCGCGGCCGGTGAAGCCGGTGCCGCCTGTGGTGATGACCACGTCGACCGCGCCATCGGCGACCCAGGCCCGGACCTGCGCCTGGATGGCGGCCCTGTCATCGGGCACGATGGCGCGATGGGCCAGCCTGTGCCCGGCATCGCCCAGGCGCTGGACCAGCACATCGCCGGAGCGGTCATCGGCCAGCGTGCGGGTATCGGAGACCGTCAGCACGGCAATGCCGACGGGGATGAAAGGTCTGCTCTCGTCGATCCGGGACATGGTTCAGAGCGTGCGGCTGGAGAAGGTATCGCAGGATTTCAGCGTGCCGCTGCGCATGCCGGTCAGGAACCAGCGCGTGCGCTGTTCGGACGAGCCATGGGTGAAGGAATCGGGCACGGCATAGCCCTGCCCCGCCTTCTGCAGCTTGTCGTCGCCGATGGCGGCGGCGGTGCTCATGGCTTCCTCGACATCGCCCTGATCGAGCCGGCCCATCTGCTGGATGTGGAAAGCCCAGACACCGGCAAAGCAATCGGCCTGCAACTCGACGCGCACCGACAGCGCATTGGCATCGCGCTCGGAGGCGCGGCGCTTCATCTGCTCGACGCGCGGCAGGATGCCGAGCAGGTTCTGGATGTGGTGGCCGACCTCGTGGGCAATCACATAGGCATAGGCGAAATCACCTCCGCCCCCGAGCTTGCGCCGCATCTCGTCGAAAAAGGAGGTATCAAGATACACGCGCCGGTCCGGCGGGCAGTAAAACGGCCCCATCGCCGCCTGGGCCGTACCGCAGCCCGACCTGTCGACGCCGCGGAACAGGACCAGTGTCGGTGGCTCATAGGGCTTGCCCGTGTCGCGCGGCATGATCTTGCTCCAGACATCCTCGTTCTGGGCCAGCACCACCGAAATGAAGCGACCCATGTCGTCGCTGGGCCGCGAGGTCTGGGTCTGGGTCTGCTCGGTGGGCGCCCTCCCGCCCTGGAGCATTTCGGCTCCGCCGATCAGGATGCGCGGGTCGATGCCGAGCGCATAGCCGACAAGGCCGAGCACCAGCATCGTGCCGAAGCCCAGACCGGTGCGCCCGCCGGGCATGCGGCCCATGCCGCCACCGCTGCGCCGGTCTTCGAGGTTGTCGGACTGGCGATAGTCTTCCCACTTCATGGCTTTTCACCTGCTTGACCGCCTGAACTGCGATCTCAAGCATCGCGTCTAACGCGCAAGACTGCAAGCACCCTGCCCGGAAACGCGGCACCGTCTCCGTGCTGTGCGGCGGGCAAGGTTCATGCAGCTTCTGTTCAGGAAGGCTTGGTTAACCTTGGCGTTGATCACCGGAACGCGCGGATGGTCCGTCGCGATCCCGATGGGAGGAGACTCACGATGAAGCGTATTGTGAGATGGATCATGGCAGCCGGACTGAGCCTTGCTGCCGTGCAAGGTGCCGTTGCAGCCCCTGTTTCGACCGCAGCAGCCCCGATGACCGAAGCGGCGCGGGACAACCAGCCCCGTCCGTTACAGGCCGGTCTATTACCGCCCCGTGCGCTACAGGCCCGTCTATTATGGCCCGCGCTGCTACACCAAGTGGCGCACGGTCTACACCTGGCAAGGCATCGTCCACAAACCCGTGCGTCGTTGCCACTACTGATGCGGGCGGCCTGACAGGGCCTGACGCCACGCTCCCTGAGCCAGCCCCGGCCGACCAGCCGGGGCTGTTGCCGTTCTTGCGGGCGCTTTCATCCTGGCTGCCGCAACGGGCCGGTGCGGACGGAGCGGAGCTAAACAGCGGCTGAACGGCGAGCTCGGCCTGCATTCAGGCAGGCTGTGCGATGGCTGGAGTGTCGCAGGTGGACAGGCCGGGCAAGGTGTCCGGCCAACCTTCGCAACAGACGGGTTTCAGATCGATGTCGCGTCAGCTTTTCCTCGGATTGGCCGCTGCACTTGCCCTTGGTGCCGCCACGCTCGCGCCCACCACCGCCTCACAGGCCCAGTCATGGTCGCTCAGCATCGGCACGGGCGGCTATCATGACGGCTGGGGCCACCAGCCGCGCCCACGCCATGACGGCTGGGGTCGTTCGCAGTGGAGCGGATACGGCGGGGGCTATGGCGGCTGGCGCCCGCGCCACGGCCATGGCTACGGGTTCGGCCACGGCTATGGTCACCCCCAGCCGCGCTGCCATGTGCGCAGCGTGCGCTACTGGGATGGCTGGGCCTGGGTGGTGGATCGCCGACGCGTCTGCCGCTGACGAGCCGGAGGCTCATGGGGGCTGCGCCCGACCGCCAGGCATGGGGCCCTAAAACGCGATCTGGCCCTCGCCGGTGTGGATGGCAGCCGCCTCGTCGGTGAAGCTGCCATCCGCGCGGTGCAGCACGATGGCCGGGCAGAGCCGCATGGCGGCCCGGCTGCCGAGCCTGCCCAGGATCAGCACACGCCGGGCCGCCTCGCCGCTTCTGGCATGAACCGGGACCAGCGCAAGCCCCTTGAAGCGGCGCTCCAGCAGCGGCAGGAGCCAGGGCAGCGCCTCTGGCCTGTGGATCAGCACGAAGCGGCCTGTCGGCCTGAGGGCGCGCGCGGCGGCTCGGCACCAGGGCTCGAAGCCGGCTGGCGACAGGTCATGGGCCTCGGAGCGGCCCGCATCAGGCGAGGCCCGGTGCCGTCCCGGCGTGTTGAACGGCGGATTGGCGACAACCACATCGGCCTGCCCGGCCGGCAAGCCGGCGGCAGCGAGCATGCGGGCGCTGGCTGTGATGTCGGCCAGCACCACCTCGGCCATGCTGCCGAGGTCGTTGAGAGCGATGTTGGCCCGCGCCAGCATGGCAGCATCGGGATCGCGCTCGACGAGACTGACGAATTCGGCCCGGCCCAGGCGGACGAGGCCGAGACCTGCCGTTCCGACACCGCTGCCCAGGTCGACCATGCGCGCGCCCTGACCGGCTGCGGCGATCAGCAGCATGGCATCGGTGCCGGCACGATGACCGTGCGCCGGCTGTCTCAGGACAAGACGCTGGCCAAGCAGCCGGTCTTCGGTGACGCCAGCCGGCACTGGATTGCCCCCGGCCACACCGGACAGGGACTGGTCAGCGTCGACCGGCATCGCGCAATTCCGCGCCGAGCCCGGCCTCGATGAGAAGGGTGCGTGCCTCCTGCTCCTCGTCATCGACGACCATCACGCGGCGCTGGAAGGCGCCGATGCCGCCCTCCAGAGCGCTGATGTAGCCGTCGAGCACGAGCACATGAACGCCGCCTGCGGTCAGGATCGCCTCGGCGGCGCTGATCGTCACGAGGTTGTTGGTGCGCATCAACTCGATCATCGGGAACTCCGTGAAGGCGGCCCTTTGCCGCAAGTGACCATGACGGGACATCTTGCAGCCGCCTGCCAATTGTCGCATGGACGACACAGTTGCAAGTCGAAGCGCACGAAGGAAAGCCTGAAGGCCTCCGGTGCGGCATGTCGACGGGCCGGGTGCCGGCGGTTTGGGCCTTGGGAGTTGGTCTTGGGACTGGTTTTGCCATTCGAAGAAAAGGACGCCGCGCGCGATGGCGTCGCAGCGCTCGTCGCCCTCACCCGCCCGGACATGGAACGTGTCAACGCGATGATCCTGTCGCGCACCGGCTCCGAGGTGACGATGATCCCCGAGGTCGCCAACCATCTGATCTCGTCGGGCGGCAAGAGGCTGCGCCCGATGCTGACGCTTGCGACGGCCAACCTGTGCGGCTATCGCGGCGAAGGTCATGTCAAGCTCGCGGCTTCGGTCGAGTTCATGCACACCGCAACCTTGCTGCACGATGATGTGGTGGACCAGAGTGACATGCGCCGCGGCAAGCTGGCGGCCCGCATGCTCTGGGGCAACGAGGCCAGTGTGCTGGTCGGCGATTTCCTGCTCGGCCAGGCGTTCCGGATGATGGTCGAGGTCGGCTCGCTGCGTGCGCTCGACATCCTGTCCACGGCCGCCGCCGTGATTGCCGAAGGCGAGGTGATGCAGCTTGCCGTTGCCAAGAACACCGAGACCACCGAGGACGAGTATCTGGCCGTGATCCGTGGCAAGACGGCCGAGTTGTTCGCCGCGGCCTGCGAGGTCGGGCCTGTGATCGCAGAGCGCCCCAAAGCGGAGCACACGGCCTGCCGGGGTTTCGGGCTCAATCTCGGCATCGCCTTCCAGCTCATCGACGATGCGCTGGACTATGGCGGCGTTGCGGCCAAGCTCGGCAAGAATGTCGGCGACGATTTCCGCGAGGGCAAGATCACCTTGCCAGTGGTGCTGTCCTTCCGGCGCGGCAATGCCGAGGAGCGCCGCTTCTGGCAGCGCACCTTGCAGGAAGGCGACGTGCGCGAGGGGGACCTTGATGCAGCGATCGCCATCATGAAGAAGCATCGGGCCATCGACGACACGATCGAGCGGGCGCGTCACTATGGTGCCATGGCCCATGATGCGCTGGCCCTGTTCCCCGACAGCGAGATGAAGGCGGCCATGCACGCCACCGTGGAGTTCTGCATCGCCCGCGCCCATTGAAGCCGGCGATCCGGGAACCGGGCTGCGCGGCCGCGCCCTGATCAGCGCAGGATCGTGGGTTTGATCCACCAGTGGGGCTGCGCCGACCGGATGGCACGCGCCGCCGCCGCGCTCTCCGCGCAGGAGCCGAACAGCCCGAAACAGGTTGCGCCCGAGCCTGACATGCGTGCCAGCCGGCAACCCGGAGCGGCTGCGAGCCGGGCGAGCACCTCGTCGATGACCGGAGCCAGCGCCCTGGCAGGTGCTTCAAGATCATTGACCATCGGAGCCAGCACCATGGCGATGAAGGCATCGCCTGTCATGATGGCCATGCGCTGCGCTGTCGGCATCGGAGCCGGCGGCTGCGAAGGCCCCGTCTCGCCAGGGGCCAGCCCCAACCTGGCGAAGACCGCCGATGTCGGCACGGCAACGCGCGGATTGACCAGAACAGCGAACAGGCGCGGCAGGCGCAAGGGGCCCCCGAGCACCTCGCCCGCCCCCGCCATGACACGAGCCCTCGACGCCAGACAGACGGGCACATCCGCCCCGGTCTGCCTTGCAGCCTCGTGCAAGGCGGGATGATCGGGCGGCAACCGGTTATGCGGAAGCAGCCGTGACAGGTGCGCGATCGCAGTGAGCACCAGGTTGCCGTCATCGGCTTCCAGACCATCGCCAAACGGACCGGCCACGGTGAGGCAGGGCACAGGCCCCGGATCGAGGGAGAGCAGGTCGCCCACACCGGCAAAAGCCACAAGGCTGTCGAGCCGGTGGTAGCCATCCTGCCGACGGCCCAGCACATGCAGGCCGAGATTGACCTTGGCAGGCGCACGGCTCGCCAGCATCAGCGCGCCGGGCAGGCCTTCGCCAGAACAGTCAGGCCGGCCTTCATCCGCTCAGCCGTCATTCTTCTTGGGCGGTTCGGCCACGGCGGAGGCCGGCTTGGCCTCGTCTTCGAGACCGTTCTCGATCTTGCGGAGGATCTTGGGCAGATCGTCCGGCTCCGGATTGAGATCGCGGGCATGGTTCCACTGGAACCTGGCTTCCAGCTTGCGGCCCACACGCCAGTAGGCATCGCCCAGATGATCGTTGATCACCGGATCGGCGGGGCGCAGTTCGATGGCCCGCTCCAGTTCACGCACCGCATCCTCGTAGCGGCCAAGCCGGTAATAGGCCCAGCCGAGACTGTCGATGATGTAGCCGTCGCGCGGCTTGAGCTCGACCGCCTTGCGCAGCATGGCGAAGGCCTCGTCGAGATTGATGCCCTGATCGACCCAGGAATAGCCGAGATAATTGAGCACAAGAGCGCGGTTCGCGCCCATGTTCTCAGGGATCAGTTCCAGCGCCTTCCTGAAATCCGCCTCGGCCAGCGGCCAGCGCTTGGTCCGTTCATAGGTGATGCCACGCGCGTAGAACAGGCTCCAGTGGTGCCGCTCCGGCGTCTTGATGGTCGCAATCGCCCGCTCGTAGAAGCTCGCGGCCCGGGCGAAGTCCTTGCGGGCGCGGTAGACACCGCCGATGGCCGACAGCGCCTCCAGATCGTCCGGGTCTTCCTTGATCGCGGCTTCGAGATGCTGGATCGCCTCGTCCTTTCGGCCCAGTTGCTCAAGGCCAAGGCCGATCTGGACTTCGGCATTGGAGCGCAGCGGCGAGGTTGCGGGCATGCGGTCGAACACCGCAATGGCATCATCGGGCTGTTTGGCCCGTTCGAGCGTATCGCCAAGGGTCAGGATGGCCAGTTCGTGCGCCGGGTCGAGATAAAGCGCCAGCCTGAGGTAGATGATGACGATGGCCGCTTCGTTGTCCTCGCGGTTGCCGGCGCTGCCAAGGCCATACAGCACCTCGGCGGCCCCCTGCTGGGCGTTGGACACCGTGCGCGGCAACGCGCGCGGCGCGACACCGGGCTTCGACGGGTTGAGCGTCTCCAGCGCATCGCGGATGATCGGGTGGTTGGGCAGCAGCCGGTTGAAGCGCTCATAGGTCTCGCGCGCGCCGGCAAAGTCGCCGCGCCGGGACTGGAAGCGCCCCCAGGCATCGGCAATGCGCAAGGTGGCCGGGTCATTGTCATGGGTTGTTTTCAGGCGCTTCTGCGCTTCGGCGGTGTTGCCCAGCACATCGAGCAGCAGCCCGGCGTGGTAATCGCGGAAGGTGTTGATCGCGCCGTCGCCGCGCAGGCGTTCCAGCGTTTCGACGGCACGCGTCTGGTCACCCGCACCGGCGAACGCCCAGGCGGTCAACAGGGTCGAAGTGATGTCCGCAGCCCGGCCACGACCGCCGCCGCGCAGCCGCTCGCGTGCCTGCTGGAACTGGCGGTTCTTGATGGCCCGGACGGCCAGCGTCATCTGCGCCAACCCGTTGGTGGGATCGCGCTGGAGGATCCGCTCGGCCACCCGGAAGGCATCAGGCATGGCACCGTCGGCCAGGAAGGCGATGAACGAGCGCTCGATCAGCTCCTGATTGCGCGGATCGGCCCTCAGGGCCTCGCGCAGGAAGGTGGCGGCTGCGCTGGTATCGCGCGAGGAGCCGGCGATCAGGGCCGCCAGATAATTGCCCTCGATGCTGTCGGCTGGCTCGAAACGCTCCGGCTGGCGGATTTGGGCGTTGGCCAACGCTGCGCCACCGGTCAGGGTCAGCACCACAGCAAGCCCGGCCGCCCGCAGGAGGCGCACAGGTGCAAGGCCGGCCATGCGACAGGCTCGGACTGGCTCCGCTGCCGTCCTGGGCTCAAGATGATCTGTCACGGTCGTCCCTTTCACGGGGCGCATCGCGCGGCCAGACTGCAAGGCAGAGCCTGTCACGCATACGCGCCCTTGTCGTCGGCAAGCGGGCCCTTTGCGCTGCAAAGCCCCGTGCCGGCCGCGCCGCACGGGAATCCGAACATTCCGGGTCCCTGTGCTGGCAAGATGGCTGCATCGCGGCTTTTGCACAAGTCGCACCCGATGTCACACTTGCGTGGGGATGCTGCGCCGCATCAAGGCCGGGCCAGCAAGTCCGGTGCCACCAGCCCCCCGCGCGCCGATGCGTTGCGCCGGTTTGGATAACCGATGGTTAATCTATCGCTCCTAGGGTCAAATCTCCCGTTTTGGCGGGCGCGAGAAGGGGAGTGGCGCGCGCATGATTGGTCATTGGCTCAGGCGCGTGTCGGTCTCGACCCGCATTGGCATGCTGGCGGGGCTGGGCCTGGCCGCAGTGGCCTGTGTGGCCGGCTTCGGCATTCACGCGCGGACAGCCTGGCTCAAGGCCCATGCCGGCATCGCCGCAATCGAGCAGGTCCGGGCCGGGGTGCTGGACCTGAAGCTGGAGCAGGCGCGCAGCCAGGGCCGCTTCCTCGAATTCGTTCACACGCCAATGGAGCACCTGGCCGACCGGCTGAAAAGCTCGCTGGCTCAGGGCATGGCCGAGATCGAGGCCTTGCAGGTCCGCGCTCCACGCGGCGAGATTGCCGAAAACCTGTCCAAACTGCGCACGCTGGTGGGCGACGCTCTGGCCCAGATCGACGTGACGCGGTCGACCCAGATCGCCCTTGGCGCCACCCAGAACACCGGCCTGCGCGGTGCCGTGAGCGAGACCGCGACACGGCTCGAGAGCACGGTCCGCTCCGAACTCGACGCCTCGAACGCACCGATGCTGCTGCGCCTGTCGACCGCCATCCAGGCGGCGATGCGCAACAAGGAAATTCTCGCCGCAACCCGCGATGTGGCGGCGGAAGCGGCGCTCGAACTGGACCATGCCCGCATCATGCGCCTGATCGACGCGCGGCAACTGCCAGCCGAGATCACGGACCGCATCACCTCCGAACTCTCCGCCCATGTTGCAGCCGTCAACGCCTGGCTGGCCATGGCGCGGCGGTTCGATGCGGAAGTCCTGAGGATCGAGAATGTCTTCACCCTGATGCGCGAGCCGATGGCAGCGCTGACCGAAGCCGCCGACGCGCTGGTTGAGCAGTTGCGCGCCGATGCCAGCGCGACCCAGGCCCAGGATGATCTCGCAGCCCTGCTCGGAGCGCTGGCAGCGTTGCTGGCCTGCGCCTTCCTCGCCGTCCTGATCATCCGCTCGATCAGCCAGCCCCTCCGTGCGCTGAAATCGGCCATGGCGCGGATCGCCGAGGGTGATACGGCCACGGACCTCGCCGGCCAATCGGCCAGCGACGAGATCGGTGCCATGACGCGGGCCACGGCGATCTTCCGTGACCAGATGCTGGCCCGCCAGCGCGCCAGCGAGAGCGCTGCCGAACAGGCCGAGGCCAGGAGTCTGCGGGCGGCGGCGATCAGCCTGTCCGTGGCGGATTTCGACCAGGCGATGGGCGAGGTGCTGTCGGCGCTGGAACAGGCCGGCGACAATCTCGGCACATCCTCGGAACAGCTCGACGAGGCCTCCCGCGTGGTGGCCCGGCGCACCCAGATGGCCCATGAAGCCACCGAAACCATGACGAACCGCATCTCGATGGTGGCGGCGGCAACCGACGAACTGACCTCCTCGATCGCTTCGATCGCCGAGGGCACCGGCCGTGCGGCACTTGCCGCAGACGTGGCGATCCGCCAGGTCGATCAGACCGACCGGCGCATGGCAGAGCTGCTGGCGATTTCAGCGCAGATCGGCGATGTCGTGGTCCTGATCCGGCAGATCGCCAGCCAGACCAACCTGCTCGCCCTCAACGCCACGATCGAGGCCGCACGCGCCGGCGAGGCGGGGCGCGGCTTTGCCATCGTGGCTTCGGAGGTCAAGACCCTCGCCGCACAGACGCAGACCGCGACCGAGGAAATCGGCAGCAAGATCGAGGCGATCCAGAGCGGGGCCGCCAACATGTCACAGTCGATCCATGACATGGCGCTGGTGGTTCAGGACATGCGCGGCATTGCCGTGGAGGTGGCCGCGGCCATCCGCCAGCAGGATGCGACAGTGGTCGAGATCGCCACCACCATGGCCATGCTGGCCGACGACGCCAGCCTCAACCTCAACTCCGTGCGCGACACCGCCCAGGCAGCCACCGCAGCCGATGCCGTGGCCCGCGAGGTCGGCGGCACGGCCGCCAGCATGCGCCAGATGGCCACGCGCCTGTCCGGCGATGTCGGCACCTTCATCGACCGCGTGCGCGCTGCCTGAG
>JALORF010000251.1 GCA_025459195.1 Beijerinckiaceae bacterium | reverse complement strand
GAAGTGACGACGCTGCTGCATGGCCGCGACGCTGCCGAACAGGCTGCCGAAACGGCGCGCAAGACCTTCGAGGAAGGTGCGCTTGCCGACACGCTGCCGACCGTCGAAGTGGCATCCGCCGAGCTTGAGGCAGGGATCGGCCTGCTGGCTCTGATCGTCAAGGCCGGCCTTGCCGCCTCGAACGGCGAAGCCCGTCGCCACGTCCAGGGCGGCGCGGTGAAAATCAATGATGCCGGCGTCTCCGATGAGCGCATGACTGTCGGCACTGCAGAGGTCACCGCCGATGGCGTGATCAAGCTGTCGCTGGGCAAAAAGAAGCACATTCTGATCAAGCCTGTCTGATCATGGAAAAGAGCTGCTGAAGACCTAGGAAAAGCCCGCATTTGCGGGCTTTTCTGCATCTGTAAACAGCCATTAACCCATGGCGCGTTTTTGACCACTCCTTCAAGCCTGCCGCATATCACGGCAACCTCATGCACAAATGCATAGCAGTCGCATATTATTTGCACTGCACAATCTTGTTTTACAGGCGTATAAGAAGCTCAATCGCTGATGCGGGAACGACCGCAAGCTGATGCGGGAACGACCGCAAGATCAGCCACAAAGTTTGACCGAGGAAACGACCATGAACCCGATCCGTATTGCCAAGAACTGGATGAGCTACCGCCGCACGATGGCTGAACTGGGCAACCTGTCCCAGCAGACCCTCAATGACATCGGCATCACCCGCTACGAAATCCGCAACATTGCTTCGCGCTCCTTCCGTTAATCGGAACACACGCTAAGCAGTCTGTCAGACGGCACCGCATGGTGCCGTTTTTGATTCTGGCGTCTAGAATGTGATCGACAGCGCTTCCTCAAGCTATTGCAGCCAATGGACCTCGCGCGCCGAGCCGTGATATGGAGCCGCCCATGACAAATAGCTCCTTCTCCCCCATTCACATCATCGGCGGCGGCCTCGCTGGCTCTGAAGCCGCCTGGCAGGTCGCTCAGTCTGGCGTCCCCGTCATCCTGCACGAGATGCGCGGCGTGCGCGGCACCGATGCGCACAAGACCGACGGCCTTGCCGAACTGGTCTGCTCCAACTCCTTCCGCTCCGATGATGCGACCTCGAATGCAGTCGGCGTCATCCATGCGGAAATGCGGCTTGCGAATTCGCTGATCATGGCCTGCGCCGACAAGCATCAGGTGCCGGCCGGTGGCGCCCTCGCGGTCGACCGCGACGGCTTCTCCGATGCGGTGACCGCCGCCATCCACCAGCATCCGTTGATCACTGTCGTGCGCGAAGAAGTGACCGGCCTGCCGCCTGAGGATTGGGATCTCGCGATCATCGCGACCGGCCCCCTCACCTCGCCAGCGCTTGCCGAGGCGATCCGGGAGAAGACAGGCAAGGATGCGCTCGCCTTTTTCGATGCCATCGCGCCGATCGTGCATACCGACAGCATCAACATGGACATCTGCTGGTATCAGTCGCGCTACGACAAGGTCGGGCCAGGTGGCACCGGCAAGGACTATATCAACTGCCCGCTCGACGAGGCCCAGTACAATGCCTTCGTCGACGCGCTGATTGCCGGCGACGCCGTCGGCTTCAAGGAATGGGAAGGCACGCCCTATTTCGACGGCTGCCTGCCGATCGAGGTCATGGCTGAACGCGGTCGCGAGACGCTGCGCCACGGACCGATGAAGCCCATGGGCCTTACCAATGCGCATAACCCGACCGTCAAGCCCTATGCCGTCGTGCAGCTGCGCCAGGACAATGCACTCGGCACGCTCTACAACATGGTCGGTTTCCAGACGAAGCTGCGCTATGGCGCCCAGGCGGAAATCTTCCGGATGATCCCGGGCCTGGAGAATGCCGAATTCGCCCGTCTCGGCGGCCTGCACCGCAACACCTACATCCACTCACCGACCCTGCTCGACCAGAGCCTGCAGCTGAAGGCCCGTCCGGGCCTGCGTTTTGCCGGTCAGATCACCGGCTGCGAAGGTTATGTGGAAAGTGCCTCGATCGGGCTGCTTGCCGGTCGCTTCGCCGCAGCGCAGCGCAAGGGCGAGACCCCGAGCATTCCGCCGGCAACCACGGCGCTCGGCTCACTGCTCAACCACATCACCGGCGGCCACATCGTCTCCGACGAGGAGCCGGGCAAGCGGTCCTTCCAGCCGATGAACATCAATTTCGGGCTTTTCCCGGAGCTGGAACCCGGCTCGATCGTCAAGCCGGAGGGCATCAAGCGCTTCCGCGGCAAGGACAAGACGATCATGAAGCGGCAGCTGATTGCGGCGCGCGCGCTCGAACACTGCAAGACCTGGCTTGGCGCTGCCTGAGGGCAGCGTCAGCTCGCCGTGCCTGATGCCGTATCCGGCTCGCGATCGGCATGGCTGATGAAATTGCCGAGCAACCACAGTGACACCTCCGCTGCCGTTGCCTGGTTCGAGAAGGTGAATTCGCCGTTATGGGACGGGGCGTCGAGAAATTCGACGGCGATCCCCTTGCCGTTCGCCAAGGCGCGGACGCGCACGGTTCCAGGCTCGATCAGGTGGCAGACGAAATGGTTGCGCAGGCTGCGCATGAAGCCGGCCTTGTTGTCGTGCAGACGCACGAAAACGGCTTTGCCATC
>JALORF010000018.1 GCA_025459195.1 Beijerinckiaceae bacterium | reverse complement strand
CGCCCGCCCGCCGAGCACGGCATCCACCGCCGCCGTCGCCCCGCCGACCGCGCGGAAGGCCGCTTCCAGCGTGCCGGGCGACATCACCGTGTCGGCATCGACATGGGCAATGCCCTCGTCCGGAGCCGCCTTGACCAGCGCCGCCAGATGCCGTTCCGGATGGCACAGCACGATGGCGGCCTCGGTGCCGCGCGGGGCCTCCTCGCGCAGCAGCGCGGCGAAGCCATCGGCTGACAAGGCCTTGTCGATGGCCCTGATCCGGTCCGCCCGCTCCGGGTGGCCATGCGGCGTGGCATGGTCGAGGCAGGCGGTATGGCTCAACAGCAGCGTGCTCACGATCAGGCTCTCCAACGTTGCCAAAATGCAACGGGCCCGAGCAGAAGCGGGGGGCAGTCGCGATTGGGCTTCTGACAGGCGCAAAGGTTTGATTAACCATGGCCGATGCAGATTTCCATCATGTCACATCGGTCCCCGATTCGCAGCGCCATCGCGCTTGTTGCCCTTGCCGCCGCCCTCGGTGCGTGCAGCTATCGCGGCGTGCCCGAGCCCAGGCTGAATGCGCGCGATGCGCAATTCATGGCGCTGGTGCCCAATCATGAACTGGAAATGCAGTTCCAGCGCTTCGAGGTCGATTATCGCACCGACGAGAAGCCCGGCACCATCGTGGTCTACACCGCCGACAAGCTGCTGTATTTCGTGCTGCCCGGCGGCAAGGCCATCCGCTACGGCGTCGGCGTCGGCAACGAGGCCTTCGGCTGGACCGGCACCGCCGACATCGCCCGCAAGGCCGAATGGCCAAGCTGGACCCCGCCCGCCGAGATGCTGGAGCGCTGGCCGCACCTGCGCAACCGCGCCGGCGGCATGGCTGGCGGCCCGGCCAACCCGCTCGGGGCCCGCGCCCTCTATCTTTATCAGAACGGCCGCGACACGCTCTATCGCATCCACGGCACCAATGAGCCGGAATCAATCGGCCGCGCCTCATCGTCCGGCTGCATCCGCATGCGCAATGTCGATGCCATCGACCTGTTCAACCGCGTCAAGGTCGGTGCCAAGGTCGTGGTCAGGTAAGGCCTGGCCGGGCCTGCCTCAGCCGAGGTCGACCAGCACGATTTCCGGTGGAATGCCGAAGCGCACGGGCGGGCCACTGGTGCCGAGCCCGGCGGAGACGATGATCGAGCGCCCATCCTCGATGACGCGGCCATAGGCATAGCGGCTGCCGAATTCCGACGGAATGAATGGCGACCAGCCGAGCAGCCGGACCTGCCCGCCATGGGTGTGGCCGGCAAGGGTCAGCGCCACCTGCGCCTTGGCCGGCATGTCCGGCAGGTTTGCGAAGATGTCGGGCTCATGGGCGAGCAGGATCACGGGCGCGCCATCGGCAGCCTGCGCCAGCGTGCCGGGCAGGTCGTCAAGGCCCCGGAACGTCATGCCACGGCCTTCGCGATAGCCCATCTTGTAGGCGATCTGGTCGGCGAGCCCCGCCAGCCAGAACACCTTGCCATCCTTGGCGAGGCGGATCGCCCTGTTCTCAAGAACCGGAATGCCGACATCCAGCAAGGCCAGCTTGGCGAACGGGTCGCCACTCCTGGCCCTTTGCACCACGGGATCATCCCAGAATTCGTGGTTGCCGAGAATGGCATGGACGCCGAGCGGCGCTTTCAGCCGGCCCAGCGCCCGCGACCATTGCTGCGGCTTGAGGCCATGCAGGTTGCGGCTTTCGCGGGTGATGTAGTCGCCCAGCAGCACGATCAGGTCGGGCTGGAGCGCGTGCGTGCGCTCGACGATCTCGTCGATGCGGGCCAGCCCCATATGGGCGCTGCCGCAATGCAGGTCGGCAAGGGCGGCAATGCGCAGCGAAAGACCGCCCGTCCAGCCCGGCGGCGTCAGCGCATAGTGGCTGACAGCGACCGTGCCGCCTGGCTCCAGATAGCGGGCATAGGCTCCCCCACTGGCACCGGCCAATAAAAAACCGGCGCCGACCTTGAGGATCGAGCGCCGGGTGACAGTCATGGGTCTCGAATCCAGTGTGCTGTCAAAACATCATTCGGCTTCAGGGCCAAACCGGAGAATGGCGGGAATGTCGCGGGCCGACGGCGTGGCCCTCAGGCCCTTGCGCTGGCTGGCACTGGCCGCCACGGCTGCAATGCCAATCGCGCGATAATGGCGGGCATACAGGTCGCTGGCCGACTTGTCGTGGAAGTTTGCGCTGATGCGCGGTTCGCGGCGCTGGACGTCGCTTGGCATGGGAAAACCTGATCCTCTGAAACCTGCACCGGGGGTGATGCAGGCTCGCTTGTGACCGGCGATCCGGACGTCCGCGCGGCGTGATCATGGCCGTATCGTGGCATGACCGGGCTTTGCGTGCCGTCAGGCACCGGTGAGGACATCATGCACACCGCTCGTCAAGGCTTGGTTAATGCCGCGACGTGCCGTGTGCGGCAGCGTTAACCATCACCCGGCTGCGGGCCGTCATAGCCATCGATGATGACCATGTCGGTGGTGCCTGCCGTTCCCAGCACGGCCAGCGCGGCCTGATACTCGGGCGAGGCAAAGCAGGCGCGGGCGATCTCGCCCGAGGCGAACTCGATCACCACGTTGTGCTGCCGCCCGTGCCCCTTGACCACCTCATGGGGCCCGCCACGCACGATGAAGCGCCCGCCGAACTTGGCGAAGGCCACACCGTTGAGTGCCCGGTAGCGGGCATAGGCGTCCTGATCGGTGATATCGAGCCGTGCAATCCAGTAGCCCTTGGCCATCGCGCTTTCCTTTTTCGGCTCAGGCGCCTTCGACACAGACGATGTCGATATGGCCCGCACCCTCGCGCAGCTTGCGGGCCGCGGCATATTCCGGCGAATAGGCATAGGCCTTGGCCGCATCCAGGCTCTCGAACTCGACCACCACATTGCGGGCCCGGCCCTCGCCTTCGGCCACGCTCATCTGGCCGCCGCGCACCAGCACCTTGCCGCCATATTGCTGGATCGCCTTGGTGGCCTCGGCGGCATACACCGCCCACTGGCTGGCATTGGTGACGACGGCGCGCGCGATGACATAGCCCTTGGGCATGGTGTTCTCCCTGATTGCTGGTGCCGGATGTCTGGACAAGAGGCAATGTCCGGCGTTCCGGCAACGGTCTTACGCAACTGCGGCGATTTCGTCCATGATCGCGCTCGCCGCTCCACGCGGGTCTGCCGCGCGGATGATGGGGCGGCCGATCACCATGTGGTCGACCCCGGCGCTGATCGCCTCGCTGGGCGTGAGTGTGCGTTTCTGGTCGCCGCTGGCGCTCCCGGCCGGGCGGATGCCGGGCGTGACGATCACCATGTTGCCGCCGATCGCGGCCCGCACGATGCCGGCCTCCGCCGCCGAGCAGACGATTCCGTCGATGCCGGCCAGACGGGCCTGTTGCGCGCGCAGGGCCACGAGGTCGGCCACGGCCAGCCGGTAGCCTGCATCGTGCAGATCGGCATCGTCATAGGAGGTCAGCGCCGTCACGGCGAGCAGGCCCATCGGGTGCTGGCCGCGCCCTTCGACCGCGCCGCGCATGGTTTGCGGGTAGGCATGGACGGTGAGGAAGGTCGGGCTCATCCGGGTCAGCGATTGCACGCCTTCCTCGACGGTGTTGCCGATGTCATGCAGCTTGAGATCGAGGAACACCTTCTTGCCCTCGCGCAGCAATTCCTCCGCAAGGGTCAGCCCGCCGGCAAAGGCCAGCCTGTAGCCGATCTTGTAGAAGCTGGCCGCATCGCCCAGCGTGGTGATCAGGTGATAGGCCTCGCGCACGGTAGGCACATCGAGCGCCACGATCATCCGGTCGCGCAGATCGTTGATCTTCGGCATGGTCATCGCACTCCTGCCCGCTCAGGCGTCCATGAACGCCTCGATGCTTTGCCATCCGTGCAGCACGATTCGGCTGGCGCGGTCGAATGCGAAGATGCAGCCCCCGCCGGGCAACTGGTCATGGCTGCGTGCGATCGGCAGGCCGGCCAGCGCGCAACGCAGCAGCGTGCCGACCCCGCCATGCCCGACCAGCAGCACGTCGCCAGCCGGGGCATCGGCAAGCACCGCCTCCGTTTCGGCGACGATGCGCGCCTGCGCGTCAAGGGCCCGCTCCCAGCCGCGGAAACTTTGCTGCGGGTTGGCGAAGAACCAGTTGGCCGCCTCCTCAAAGGCATCCGGCGGCAGGAAGCCCGTGGCCGAGCGGTCATTCTCGTGCATGCCTTCACGCACCAGAACCGGCGCACCCGGACCCGGCGCGAGGATCTGGGCCGTCTCGAGCGCCTTCCGCTCGGCAGAGCTGACGATCAGCACCGTGCCGGCCAGTTTGCCGGAGCGGGCGAGCACCTCGGTGCGCGCCCGTCCGATGTCGTTCAGTCCCCATTCGGGGACGGGAACCAGGGGCTCGATCCTGACCTGGGGGTGGGTCAGGTAACGAACGACCGCCATGCCCTCAGGCCTTGCCCGCTTCCTTGATCAGGCGCGCGATGGTGACATCGAGGAATTCGGCGGTGCGCGCATCGGTCAGATCACCCTTGTCGGAGAAGGCCGTGCCGGCATTGCCGACCGCGACCATCTCGGGGATGACCAGCGCGCCAAGGCCCAGTTCCAGAACGGTGCGCAACTGCGTCAGCGCCCGGTAGCCGCCCATCGGGCCGGGCGAGGCGGCGCCCAGTGCCACGACCTTGCCGGCAAGGCCAGTGGCCGGTGCGCCGGGCTTGGCAACCGTGCTCCAGTCCAGTGCGTTCTTGAGGGCAGGGGCATAACCGGCATTGTATTCCGGCGAGGTCAGGAACAGACCCTTGTGGGCATCGATCAGTTCGCGCAGCTTGTGGGCCGCCTCGGGCGCATTGCCGAAGCCGGTGGCATCGACCAGCGGCAGCGGAAAATCGGCCAGCGAGATCAGCGTGGCCGAACCGCCGGCCGCATTGATCTTGCGGGCGGCCAATTCCGCCAGCATCTGGTTGACGGAGCCGGCGCGGGACGAGCCCGAGAAAACGAGAATCGTGGTCATGGAGGTGTCTGTCCGATCTGGCCGCATGGCGTGCGGCAGGGTTGAAAGGGGCGGATCGCGGGCGCAAGGGCGACATGCCCAGGCGTCGTGATCTCGACGATTGGCATATAGGCCGAAGCACCGGCCTTGGCATCGCCCCGCGGCGGCAAGGCACGCTTGCGCGATTGCAAGATCACGGACGATCAGGAGCGCAGGCGGTCAGGCAGACCCGGCAGCGCGCTGACGGGCTCAGACCTTGCGGTAGACCCAGACCCGCGCCGGCGGGATATTGAGCAGGATCCAGTTCGAGGCCTTCGAGACATAGCCCGTGCCGCGCTCCGGGATCGGTGGCACCACCGCGTAGGTGAACTGGATGAACGGTGCCTTGCGGCTCATCAGGGTGAAGGCCTGATCGAGAAAGTCGCGGCGTTGCTGCGGCGGCTTGGTGAACAGCGGCAGGCTCGATACCACCGCAGCGGCGGGCTCGGCCAGCTTGTCCTTGAGCAACTCGGCGATCTTGTAGGCGTCGCCCTGAATCACCCTGGCGCGCGGAAAGCGCTTGCGCAACAACTCGATGAAATCGGGATTGAACTCGACGAGCACCAGCCGCTCCTGCGGCACGCCACGCGCGATCAGCGCCTCGGTCACTGGCCCCGTGCCAGGGCCGATCTCGACGATCGGGCCCGGCTCGCGCGGATCGACCTGCGCCGCCATCGCCTTGGCGAGGAACTTGCCGGACGGCATCACCGCCCCGGTCAGCAGCGGTCGCTCGATCCAGGACTTGAGAAAGCGCGTCTCGTCATCCGCGACGCGCTTCTTGCGCGGATGGCGACGGCCAGGGTCGTGACGGGTAGGTTCAAACACGGAGTTGACGCCGCAATTCTGTGAAACTTCGACGGCTAGCCTTACTCCCTCTGACGCGAGCGTCAAGCTGGACTGACGACGCGAAAAGGCCCAGGCGGCGCAGCGCCATCAACCGCTTTTGGCCCCGGTTCCGCCGAACCCGTCGAAGAAACCCTTCATCCGGTCGAAGAAACCTGCGGTTTCCGGGTGTGTTTCCCCGGACGATTCCTTTTCGAATTCGGCCAGCAATTCGCGCTGCCGCCGAGTCAGATTCTGCGGGGTCTCCACCTGCACCTGGATGTAGAGGTCGCCGACATCGCTGGAGCGCAGCACCGGCATGCCCTTGCGGCGCAGGCGGAACTGCTTGGCCGACTGGGTGCCCTCGGGGATCTTGACGATGGCCTTGGCCCCGTCGAGCGTCACCACCTCGACCTCGCCGCCAAGCGCCGCCTTGGTCATCGAGATCGGCACGCGGCAGAACAGGTCCGAACCATCGCGCTGGAAGATCTGGTGCGGCTTCACCGACAGGAAGATGTAAAGATCACCTGCCGGCCCGCCCTTGGCCCCGCCTTCGCCCTCTCCGGCCAGCCGGATGCGCGTGCCGTCCTCGACACCCGCCGGCACATTCACCGACAAGGTGCGGTCTCGCATCACCCGGCCGGCGCCGTTGCAGGCCTTGCACGGGTCCTCGATGATCTCGCCGCGCCCGTTGCAGGTCGGGCAGGTGCGTTCGATCGAGAAGAAGCCCTGGCTGGCCCGCACGCGGCCATAGCCGCCGCAGGTCGTGCACTGCTTCGGCTTGGTGCCGGGTTTGGCACCCGAGCCGTTGCAGGCCTCGCAGGTCACCGCCGTGGGCACGCGGATCGATGCTGCCTTGCCTTGATAGGCCTCCTCAAGCGTGATTTCCAGGTTGAAGCGCATGTCGGCGCCGCGCTCGCGTCCGCCTTGCGCCCGCTGCCGGCCACCGCCGCCCTGGCCGAAGAACTGGTCGAAGATGTCCGACATGAAGTCGCCGAACTCCGGACCCTGGCCGCCGCCCCCGCCACCATTTTCGAAGGCGCGGTGGCCATACTGGTTGTAGGCCGCCCGCTTGTTGGGGTCGGACAGCACCTGGTAGGCCTCGTTCAGTTCCTTGAACTTGACCTCGGCTTCCTTGTTTCCGGGATTCTTGTCCGGATGATGCTGCATCGCCAGCTTGCGGAAGGCCGATTTCAAGGCCGCATCGTCGGCATTCTTCGAGACGCCGAGGACGTCGTAATAGTCACGCTTGGACATTGATTTTCTCGATCAACGAAGACGTCAAACGACGATGTGCCACGGAAACGTGGATGGCCGGGTCAAGCCCGGCCATGACGCGCGGGTAGAAATGTCCGATGAGGGTAGGGCGTGCAACGCCCCCCACCGTCATGGCCGGGCTTGACCCGGCCATCCACGTTTCAGCCAATCGTTTCATAGAGGTCATTCCAGTAGACATTCATCTTGTGAATGGCCTGCACTTTCCAGGCGCGTGACCAGTGCTTCATGTTCGTCTCGTGCTGGATGGCTTGGCGGATATCGTCGAAATGAGTGTACCAGACCAGCGTTTTCAGTCCGTAGCGTTTGGTGAAGCCCGGGATCAGACCTTCGCGGTGTTCGTGGACGCGGCGTGAGAGGTTTGAGGTGACGCCTGTATACAAGATCCCGTCCGGCTTGTTGGTCATGATGTAGACCCAGCCGCCCAACGGTGTTGCTCACACGACCTGAAACGTGGATGGCCGGGTCAAGCCCGGCCATGACGGGTGTGCGTGGAACAACTCCAAGCTCAGGCGCTCTTCTTCTTGTCGCCCTTGTCGTCGGTGACGTCCTTGAAGTCGGCGTCGATCACGTCTTCCTTGGCCTTGGCGTCGCCCTCGCCTGTGCCGGTCTCGGCCTCCGCTGCGGCCTGCGCGGCATACATCGCCTCGCCCAGCTTCATCGACGCCTGCATCAGGTCCGTGGTGCGGCTCTTGATGACCTCAAGATCTTCGCCGGCCAGCGCCGCCTTGACGGCATCCAGCGCCGTCTCGATGCCGGTCTTGTCGGCGGCCGAGACCTTGTCGCCATAGTCCTTCAGCGACTTTTCGGTGGAGTGGACCAGCGCCTCGCCCTGGTTCTTCGCCTCCACCAGCTCGCGGCGGGTCTTGTCGGCGGCAGCGTTCTCCTCCGCTTCCTTGACCATGCGCTGGATGTCGGCGTCCGACAGCCCGCCCGAGGCCTGGATGCGGATCTGGTGCTCCTTCGACGTGGCCTTGTCCTTGGCCGTGACGCTGACGATGCCGTTGGCGTCGATGTCGAAGGTGACCTCGACCTGCGGCACGCCGCGCGGGGCCGGCGGAATGCCGACCAGATCGAACTGGCCGAGCAGCTTGTTGTCGGCCGCCATTTCGCGCTCGCCCTGGAAGACGCGGATGGTGACCGCATTCTGGTTGTCCTCGGCGGTCGAGAACACCTGGCTCTTCTTGGTCGGGATCGTGGTGTTGCGGTCGATCAGGCGGGTGAACACGCCACCAAGTGTCTCGATGCCCAGCGACAGCGGGGTGACGTCGAGCAGCAGCACGTCCTTGACGTCGCCCTGCAGCACGCCGGCCTGCACGGCTGCGCCAATGGCCACCACCTCATCGGGGTTGACGCCCTTGTGCGGCTCCTTGCCGAAGAAGGTCTTCACGATCTCCTGCACCTTCGGCATGCGGGTCATGCCGCCGACGAGCACGACCTCGTCGATGTCGCCTGCCGAAAGACCGGCATCCTTGAGCGCCTTCTTGCAGGGCTCGACAGTGCGCTGGATCAGGTCATCGACCAGGCTCTCGAACTTGGCGCGGCTGAGCTTGAGCGCCATGTGCTTGGGCCCGGACGCATCCGCGGTGATGTAGGGCAGGTTGATTTCGGTCTGCGCGGTCGAGGACAATTCGATCTTGGCCTTTTCGGCAGCTTCCTTGAGGCGCTGCAGGGCGAGCTTGTCCTTCTTCAGGTCAATGCCCTGCTCCTTCTTGAACTCGTCGACCAGATACTCGACGAGGCGCATGTCGAAGTCCTCGCCGCCGAGGAAGGTGTCGCCATTGGTCGACTTCACCTCGAACACGCCGTCCCCGATCTCCAGGATCGAAACGTCGAACGTGCCGCCGCCAAGGTCGTAGACGGCAATCGTGCCGCTCGACTTCTTGTCGAGGCCGTAGGCGAGGGCGGCTGCCGTCGGCTCGTTGATGATGCGCAACACTTCGAGACCGGCGATCTTGCCGGCATCCTTGGTGGCCTGGCGCTGGGCGTCATTGAAATAGGCCGGAACGGTGATCACGGCCTGCGTCACCGACTGGCCGAGATAGGCCTCCGCCGTTTCCTTCATCTTGATCAGCGTGAAGGCCGAGATCTGGGAAGGCGAATAGTCGGTGTTGTCGGCCTGCACCCAGGCATCGCCATTGGGGGCCTTCTTGATCTTGTAGGGGACGAGCTTGAGATCCTTCTGGGTCATCGGATCATCGAAGGTGCGGCCGATGAGGCGCTTGATCGCGAAGAAGGTGCGCTCGGGGTTGGTCACGCCCTGCCGCTTGGCGGGCTGGCCGACAAGGCGCTCGCCATCGTCGGTGAAGGCCACGATCGAGGGCGTGGTGCGCGCACCTTCCGCGTTCTCGATCACTTTTGGCGTCGTGCCTTCCATGACGGCGACGCAGGAATTGGTGGTGCCAAGGTCGATACCGATAACTTTTGCCATGGGATGATCCCTTTCGAAGCATGATCCCGGCCGGACCCGAAGCATCCGGCCATTGGTGTTGCGATCTTGCGGCGGGAGACAACCTGAGGGATCAGCCAACCCGGAAGGATTGCAAACCGGTTCGTCAAAGCGCCCCTGCGCGCGGTGACCGGGATATGGGGGCAAGCCATTTGCAACGCAAGACAATCGGCAAACAAAGCGGCGACGAAAATGTGCCTGCACAATCGCCCTGTTGCCGGGGCCGGCTTGATGCGTGGCAACCCTCGCACTGGTCCTTGTTTCGGCCCTCTTCCCGACCCTTGCTTCGCCTGCCAGGTGCAGGAGCGCGCAGGGGCGCTGACAGGAATGGCTTGTGGATTGCGAATTGACGCGGAGACGAAAACCCGGCTTTCAATGTTCCGGACAGCAATGCAAGCAACAGGATGTGGCCTTTCGTGATCCGCAACCATCGCCAGAACAGATCGTCAGGCCAAGGCCGCGCGCGCCATGCGGTCGGCATGCTGGCGGCTGGCCTTGCGCTGGGCGTTCTTGCCGGCCCCGGCAACCTTCTGGCCCAGCCCATGCAGCTTCCCGGTGCCGTTGGCTCGGCGCCGGTCGGTGTGCCCGTTGCCCCACCGGCGGCTCCGACGGGGGCCGCACCACCGGCGGGGTTTCCCGGCAGCCGGCCTGCCGCAGCCCCGGTCAAGCCGGTGGCGGATGATGCCATCGTCGGCCAGGCCCTGCTCCATCAGGGCCGCTCGGGCCGCTTCGTGATGGAGCGGCTGCGCGGCGGCTACGGGCTAAAGGTCTCGTTCGAGGGCTTCCAGACCACCAACCTGCTGGAGCCCTGCGGCGTGGCCTTTGGCGATGAGGCGGTGCCGCTCGAAAGCCTTGGCCGTCCCGCCGGCTTGCCGCGCTTCCGCCTTCAGGCCAGCGCCTGCCCCGTGGTGTTCGATGTGCTCAACAACGCGCTGCTGGTCGTCGAGCCGCAGACACCCTGCGTGATCGAGGCTGCCCAGTGCCGCATCGATCCGCGCGGGCTGTGGGCACCGGATGGGCGCGGCCTGGTGGCGCTGGCCCGTGACATCGAGAAGGACCGCGCCCGGGCCGAGGCGCAGGTGCGCGAGGGCTTCCGCGTGCTCGGCGAGCGCAGTCCGCCGGATGACAAGCGCATGGTGGCGCGCGAGCAGGCGAGTTTCTCGTCGGAACGCGAGCAGACCTGCCGCGACTTCAACCGCGAGGGCAATCACGGTTTCTGCGCGGCCAAGTTCACCGAGGCCCGTGCCGCATCGCTGCGCGCCAGAACAGTCGCCGCCGACGCGGCAGCCAAACCCCGCCGCTGAGCCGGCTGTCGCGCCTCAGGCGCCGGCCAGCCCCGTCTCCCAGCCCAGGATGGCGCGCTTGCGCGTCAGGCCCCAGTGATAGCCGGTCAGCGCGCCGGTCGAGCCCAGCACCCGGTGACAGGGCACGACGAAAGACAGGGGGTTGCGGCCCACGGCTGCGCCCACCGGCCGCGCCGCCTTTGGCTGGCCGATCTGCCCGGCAATCGCCCCGTAGGTGGTGGCCCGGCCCACCGGAATGTGCAGCAATTGCTCCCAGACCCTGATCTCGAAGTCCGAGCCGATCATCACCACGCGCAGGGGCTGGTCCTGCTGCCAGCGCGCCGGATCGAACACCCGTGCCGCCAGCGCGGCGGTCATGTCCGCGTCCTCGACATAGGTGGCGTTCGGCCAGCGCCGCACCATGTCGGCCAGCGCGCCAGCCCGTCCGCCCGCCGGCTTGCCCTCGCCATCGGCCCGTCCGGGAGCGGCCTTGTCATCGACCCAGCCCAGCCCAGCCAGTCCGCGCGGGGTCGCCACGATCAGCGCCTCGCCGAACGGGGAGGGGTGGTAGCCATAGCGCAGCACCAGCCCTTTGCCGCCGGTCTTCCACTCGCCCGGGCTCATCGCCTCGTGGGTGACGAACAGGTCATGCAGCCGGCCCGGGCCTGACAGGCCCAGATCGAGCGCCGCATCGAGCAGGTTGGCGTCCTGCCTCAGCAGGCGCTTGGCCTGATCGAGCGTCACTGCCTGCAGGAACGCCTTGGGCGTCAGCCCGCACCAGCGCCGGAACACCAGATGCGTCTCGTCGCTGCTCAGCCCGACATGGTCGGCAATCGCCTCGACCGAGGGCTGGTCGCGCCAGTCTTGCGTGATCCTGGCGAGAATGCGCCGCACGATCTCGTAGTCACCTTGCGAGGTGGAGAGGTTCGAGACCGGCTGCGGCGCGGAGAAACTGGCGGAGAAGGCTGTCTGGGCAGTCATGGGCGTGATCCCTTGCGGCGAGGATCATGGTCTAGGACAACGGAGCGCTGCGCGACACCCGATTTCCGGAACAGCGCGGCGTCAGACAACGCCAGACATGCCCGGCTCAACGGCCCTTGGCCGTGCGCAGCGCGCCGGCCAACGCTTCATGGAAAGCCTCGCGTTCGCCCGGCGACAGGGCCGCTGCGATTGGCACGGATTGCCCGCGCGAGACGACATCGAGCCGCATCAGGCCGTAATCCTTGTCGTCCTGCCGTTCCAGCCGTGTGAACAGCGTATCGAAGCGCCACTCGGCCCGCTCGCCCTTTGGCGTCACCTTGGCCAGTTGCACCTTCAGCGGCGACACAGCCACTTCCTCGAAGCCGGCGGCATCGCGGAAATTGAGGCGGAAGGCGATGTAGAGCGCCAGCACATCGAGCCCGAAAAAGAAGGTCACCGGCCAGGCGCCCGCCACCATGAACGGGATCGACGAGACCACGCTGGCAAGGCACACCAGCGTCATCACCAGCCGGAAACCGTCCTGCCCGAGCGAGCGGTGCGGCGTGATCACGGCGGCGAAAATCGGCGCATCCGGCCCGTCCCCGGGGAGGGCGCTGGCATCAGCGGATTTCGGGTGGCGCGGTTCCATGCGGGGATACTATAACCGAGCCATGTCGACGCGCCAGCCACCCAAGCCCCGCCCCGATGCCGCAGCCGGCAAGATCACCAAGGCAAGCCCCGCCAGAGCAAAGGCAAGTGCTGCGAAACCGGGAAAACGGCGCGCCGTCAAGGCCCGCAGTGCCGCCGAGATCCGCGCCCTGTTCGAGCGCTTCCGGCAGCACAATCCCGAGCCCAAGGGCGAACTTGAATCGGTCAATGCCTACACGCTGCTGGTTGCCGTGGTGCTGTCCGCGCAGGCCACCGACGTGGGCGTCAACAAGGCCACGCGCCCGCTCTTTGCCATCGCCGACACACCGCAGAAGATGGTGGCACTCGGCGAGGATGTGGTGCGCGACCACGTCAAGTCCATCGGCCTGTTCCGCACCAAGGCGAAGAACGTCATCGCGCTCTCCGAACAGCTCATCGCCGAGCATGGCGGCGAGGTGCCGGCCGAGCGCGAGGCGCTGGAAAAACTGCCCGGCGTGGGCCGCAAGACCGCCAACGTGGTGCTCAACATGGCTTTCGGGCAAATCACCCACGCGGTCGATACGCATGTCTTCCGCATTGCCAACCGCCTGCGCATCGCGCCGGGCAAGACGCCTCTGGCCGTGGAGATGGGTCTTGAGAAAGCGGTGCCCGACGAATTCGGCCACCATGCCCACCATTGGCTGATCCTGCACGGGCGCTACACCTGCAAGGCCGTCAAGCCGCTATGCGGGTCCTGTATTGTGGCCGACCTGTGTGACAGCGCCGACAAGCGGACCGGCTGACCGGCTGGTCAGCCCACCGCGATGACCAGCGCCAGCCCGACCGAGCCGACGATGATGCGCCAGTAGGCGAAGGGCTTGAAGCCGTAGTTGGAAACTATGTCGAGCAGCTTCCTGACCACCACGAGCCCGGCGAGGAAGGCCGCGACGAAGCCGATGGCGATCAGCACGATGTTGTCGACGCTGAGTTGTTTGTAGTTCTTCATCAGGTCGAAGGCGAAGGCCCCGGCCATGGTCGGCATGGCGAGGAAGAACGAGAACTCCGCTGCCGCCCGCTTCGAGGCTCCCAGCAGCATCGCACCGACGATCGACGAGCCGGAGCGCGACACGCCCGGCACCATGGCCAGGCACTGGATCAGCCCGATCTTGAGATACATCGGCACCGGAAAGGCCATGGCGTCGTCATGCTTGGCTTCCAGTGCCAGATCGTCGACCACCAGCAGGATCAGCCCGCCGGCGATCAGCGTGCAGCAGACCACGACAGGGTTGAACAGCACGCCCTTGATGAAGCCATGCAGCAGCGCGCCGAACAGGGCCGCCGGCAGGAAGGCGATCAGCACGCCGAAGACGAAGCGGCGCGATTCGGCGCTGGTATGCAGCGTCGATGCAACCTTCCAGAGCTTGCCGAAATACACCGACAGGATGGCGAGGATGGCCCCAAGCTGGATCAGCACCGCGAAGGTCTTGCCGAAGTCATCGTCGCCGATGCCGAGGAAATGGTCGATCAGCAGCAGGTGGCCCGTGGATGAGACCGGGATGAACTCGGTCAGGCCCTCGACGATGCCCAGCAGCAGCGCTTTCAGATAATCCATCGTGCCTCCCGCCCAGCCATGATCGACGCGTCTGTCCGGCATCCACGATGATCGGCCCGGCCATGCCTTCGCCGCACGCGGATGCCATGACATGGCCTGCCGGCGTGGGCCGGCAGCGCCGCAGCCCTGCGAATCGGGTTGTCGGCGGTCTGCCGGGGTTCTATACGCCGGTGCCTGTCCACGCCAACAGGCAGAGCATCGCTGCGCTGGTGCTTCTGCCGGGCGTTGCGGCGTGCCGTGCAGGCTCACTCGTGTCGTCCCGGCCTGCGCTGTCCGCAGTCCAGCCCGAAACCTTCCGGAAGTTCCCCCGCCGATGCCTCGTCTGATCCACTCCGCCTTCTGCCCGCATTCGCGCTTCATCCGGCTGGTCATGGCCGAGATGGGCATGGAGATGGACCTGGCCGAGGAGCGCACCTGGGAGCGTCGCCCGGACTTCCTGGCGCTCAACCCTGCCGGAACCACGCCCGTTCTGATCGAGGAAGGCACGCTGGTGGTGCCCATCGCCGATGTCATCGCCGAATATCTCGACGAGACGCGCGGACTGGCCATGGCCGAACGTCGCCTGCTGCCCGACCCGCCGGCGGAGCGCGTCGAGGTGCGGCGTCTGGCGCACTGGTTCAACCACACCTTCTTCGAGGAGGTCTCCGGCCCACTGGTGCGCGAGAAGATCTCCAGGCGCTTCATGCGGCAGGAAGAGGGCGGGGGGCCGCCGGACACCGTGGTCATCCGTGCGGCGCGTGCCAATGTGCGCTATCATCTGCAATACATCGGCTGGCTGATGGGCCGGCGCAACTGGCTGGCCGGCGACCGGCTGTCCTATGCCGATCTGGCCGCGGCGGCGCACCTGTCCTGCGCCGACTATCTCGGCGACGTGGCCTGGGACGAGAGCGAGGGGGCGCGGGCTTGGTATGCGAAGATGAAGTCCCGTCCGAGCTTCCGCGCCCTGCTGGCAGAGCGCGTGCCCGGCATGTCACCGGCAGCAAGCTACGAGAACCTGGATTTTTGAGCGCCCGGCCGCCCGGACCAGCCGTTCCGTCGCCGGTGGCGCTGAAGGCCGGCCTGCTGGCAAGGGCCGCCACCGAGGGCTTCGATGTCGTGCGCATCACCACCCCGTCCGCCATCCCTCAGGCGGCGTCGCGGCTGACGCAGTGGCTTGAGGCCGGACACCATGGCACCATGGCCTGGATGCAGGACCGGGCCGACTGGCGCGGCGACCCGCGCGCGCTCTGGCCGGAGGCACGCTCGGTGATCATGCTCGGGCTGTCCTATGCCCCGCCTCATGATCCGCTGCTGGCGCTGGAGGATGCCCGGCGCGCGGTGATTTCGGTCTATGGCGCGCGGCGCGATTATCACGACGTGATCAAGGGCAAGCTCAAGACCGTGGCCGCTGCACTCGGCGCGGCCCATGCCAGCGTGAAGGTTTTTGTCGACACCGCGCCGGTGATGGAAAAGGCGCTGGCTGAGGCGGCCGGGCTGGGCTGGCAGGGCAAGCACACCGTGCTGGTCTCGCGGCAGCATGGCTCCTGGCTCTTCCTCGGGGCGATCTTCACCACGGCGGAACTGCCACCCGACGAGCCCGAAACAGACCATTGCGGCTCGTGCCGCCGCTGCCTCGATGTCTGCCCGACGAAGGCCTTCCCCGAGCCTTACGTGCTCGATGCGCGCCGCTGCATCGCCTATCTCACCATCGAACACCCCGGCCATGTCGACCGCTCCTTGCGCGGGGGCATCGGCAACCGTGTTTTCGGCTGCGATGATTGCCTCGCTGTCTGCCCCTGGAACAAATTCGCCGGCACCGCGCGCGAGACGCGGCTGGCGCTGCGCGAGGACCTGCTGGAGTTGCCGCTCGCCGACCTTGCCACGCTCGACGACGCGGCCTTTCGTGCGCTGTTCGCCGGCACGCCGGTCAAGCGCACGGGCCGGGACCGTTTCGTGCGCAATGTGCTGATCGCGCTCGGCAACAGCGCCGATGCGGGGCTGGCACCCGTGGCCGAGGCGCGTCTTGCCGATACGTCGCCGCTGGTCCGGGCCATGGCCATCTGGGCGCTGGGCCGGCTGGAACCGGCGCGGCTGGCGGCGCTGGCCGGTCATCATCTGCCTTTAGAGTCGGACGCGGCGGTGCGTGCCGAGTGGCAGGCCAGCCTCGATGAAGTGCAAGCATGAGGAGCATGATGGCAACACCCCTGAAACTCGTTGTCCTCGGCCTCGGCTATTCCGCCAGCGCCTTCGTCGCGGCGGGTGCCGGGCGCTTTTCGTCCGTGGTCGCGACCGTGCGGACCGCGGCCAGCGCCGCGCGCGCCGCCACCTCCGGCATCGAGGTTCTGGCGCTCGATGATCCCGCCACAGGCCCACGCCTGCTGGCAGCCATCGCCGGGGCCGACGCCATGCTGGTCTCGGTTCCGGCGGAGGCGGGCGGTGATCCGCTGCTGCCCTCGTTGGGGGCGGCGATCGCGGCGGCCCCCCGGCTGGGCTGGATCGGCTACCTCTCCACCGTCGGCGTGTATGGCGACCATGGCGGTGCCTGGGTCGATGAGCGCTCTGCCCTCAACGCCACCAGTCCGCGCGGCCTGGCCCGCATCGCCGCCGAACGCGCCTGGCTTGATCTGGGCGCCGCCTCCGGCAAGGCGGTGCAGGTCTTCCGGCTCGCCGGCATTTACGGGCCGGGCCGCAACCAGCTCCTGTCCGTGGCCGACGGCACGGCGCGCCGCATCATCAAGGCCGGCCAGGTGTTCAGCCGGATCCATGTCGATGACATTGCCGGGGCCTGCCTCGCCTCGCTGGACCGGCCCGCGCCCGGTGCGATCTACAATGTCGCCGACCACGAGCCGGCCCCGCCGCAGGATGTGATCGCCTTTGCGGCCAACCTGCTAGGGCTTGCCGTGCCGCCCGACCAGCCCTTCGAGACGGCGGTGCTCTCGCCGATGGCGCGCTCGTTCTACATGGACCAGCGCCGGGTCTCGAATGGCCGGCTTGTCACCGAACTGGGCTACGTCTTCCGCCATCCAACCTATCGCGAAGGTCTGGGTGCGCTGTTCGCCAGCGGCGAGGGCGTGAGCGGCGAGAGCGCGGCGCGCGAAAACCCGCCCTGACCGTCACCTGTCAGGCGGCGTAGCGCTCGCCTTCCGCCCCATAGTAGTCAACATAGCGCGGATCGATGGCTGCCACCGGCAGCACGACAAGCACATCGGTGGTGCCGAACTGGTGGTCGATCACCGCGCCATCGCCGAAGCGGGCGCCGATTCTCAGGTATCCCTTGAGCAGCGGCGGCAGCGCCTTGAGCGCGGCTTTTGCATCGATCTGGTCGGCGGCAAGCCGGTCCATCGGCACCCGGTGCGTGGCATGAGCCTGGGCGCTCCATTCGCCGGTGGCGCGGGCATGATGGTGCAGGAAGCCTAGCCGCGTCGCGAGTGCCGCCGGATCGGTGCCCTCCAGCGAGGCGCAGCCGATCATCACGTCGATGCGGTGATGACGGACATAGGCCCAGATGCCGTGCCAGAGCAGTTCGACGGTCTTCTTGGTGCGGTAATCGGGCAGAACGCAGGAACGGCCCAGTTCAAGGAAGCGCTTGCCCGGATGGCGCGCCAGCAGGGGCGCGATGTCGAACTCGCCCTGGCTGTAGAAGCCCAGCGGCCCGGCCTGTTCCTGGCGCAGCAGCCTGTAGGTGCCGACCACCATGGGGCGCGGCTTGCGGCCGGGGCGGATGTCCATGCGCGCGGTGTCGACCACCAGAAGGTGATCGCAGATCGCATCATAGGCATCGATGTCACGGCGCAGGAAGCGGCAGCGCGCATTCGGAATGGCCGCCATCTCCTCGTGGAAAACCTGATATCGCAGGCGCTGCGCCCGGCGCACATCGCGGCTGCTGCGCGCCAGCCTGATCTGGAGGTGGCCGCTGCGGCCCAGCACCTTGGGCAGGCCGAGATTGCCCAGTTGCCGCGCCGGAAACGGCACGATCTGCGGCGGCAGGCTGGACAGGAAGGCCAGCGCCGGTTCTGGCACGCGGAAACTGGAGACATCGAAACGGGAAACGTCGGACGAGGAGCCGTTCAACATGGGTCGGTCGATCCATCTGGCCGCATCATCTGGGCTCACTGGTGATTCCCCGTGAAGCCTGCGGTGCAGTCAGATGGCTATATAGGGGCTTGGACAGCGCTGTGACAGGTCGATGACGCTTCCATGACGGTCATGGCCGTTGCCACCGCTGCGGCGCATCGGCGCGTCTCAGGCCGCGTGTTCGGTCGCCGCGGCGTTGCCCATGGCCGCGCTGGCCTGCGCCGGGTCCAGGGCCAGCTTGAGCCAGAGCGCGAGCTGGTCGCGCACCAGCGGCTTGGGCAGGCAATCGTCGAAACCAGCCGCCATCGCCGCCTGCCGGTCCTCCGCCGAGACATTGGCTGTCACCGCGATCAGCGGCAGGCGATGCATCACCGCCATGGCGCTTTCCTCGTCGCGGATCATCCGGGCGGCCTTCAGCCCGTCCATGATCGGCATGCGCACATCGAACACGCCGAGCGCGAAGGGCGGTGTCTCGCCCGTGAGCGAGGCCATCATCAGGTCCACCGCCTCCTGGCCATTGCGGGCCCAGACCGGGTCGGCACCCAGCTTTTCCAGCGTGCGCCGGGCCAGAAGGGCGTTGATCTCGTTGTCTTCCGCCAGCAGCACGCGCGGCCGCTCGGCCACGTCCGCCAGCATGTCCGGCTGGGCGCTCGCTGTCTCCGTGCCCGCCGGCTGGGCCCGGTCGCGCAGTTGCGCCAGCAGCGAGCGACCCCGCACCGGCTTGACCAGAAAGGCATCGAAGCCCGCCGCCGCCGGCGCGCCGAAACTGCGCCGTTCGAACGGAGACAGGATGATGATGCGCCGCCCAACACCGGCAGCGCGCGCCAGGATGGCCAGTTCGCGGGCCCGCTCGGCTCCCACCGACAGGTCGACCATCAGCACATCGACGGGATGGGCGAGCAGCAGCGCCTGCGCATCGGCAGGCTCGCCGGTCTGGCGGATCAGCGCCCCCGTCAGGCTGGCGATCTCGGCCAGATAGGCGGCCTCGAACGGAGCTTGCGAGACCATCAGCACGCTCAGCCCGCGATGATCGGGAAGCACGGCTTCGCTGACCCCGCCGGCAATCTTCAGGGCAAGCGTGACCGTGAAGCGCGAGCCCTTGCCCGGCTGGCTGTCGACCGAGATCGTCCCGCCCATCAGCGGCAGCAGGCGCTTGACGATGGCCAGCCCGAGCCCCGAGCCGCCATGGGTGCGGGCGGTGGTCTCGTCAGCCTGTTCGAATTCGTCGAAGATGGCGCTGAGCCGGTCGGCGGGGATGCCTGGCCCGGTATCCTCGACAATGATGTGCGCGGTCCCGTCCTGCCAGCCGAGGCGCACGCCGACGCCGCCGGCCTCGGTGAATTTCACCGCATTGCCGACAAGGTTGATCAGGATCTGGCGCACCCTGTCAGGATCGCCCGTCAGCAGTGGCGGCAGGGCCGGATCGGCCAGCGTCGCCAGCGACAGGCCCTTGTCATGGGCTTTTGGGGCCAGCAGTTCGACCACACCCTCGGTCAGCGAGACCAGATCGAAGGGCTCCTCGCTCAGCGTGGTGCGTCCGGCCTCGACCTTGGCGAAATCCAGGATCTCCTCGATCAGCGAGAGCAGCGCATGGCCGGAGGTGCGCAGGGCCCGCACATAGGTGGTCTGCTCGGCATCGAGCCGTGTGTCGCTCAGCAGGTCCGCCATGCCGATGATGCCGTTGAGCGGCGTGCGGAACTCGTGGCTGACGGTGGCGAGGAAGCGGGACTTGGCCTCGTTGGCCGAATTGGCATGGGCCAGCGCCTCGTCGAGTTGCTGCTCGGAGGCCACGCGCGAGGTCACATCGCGGCCGACGCGCTGGGTCAGATGCGGGCCGTCCGGCATCGGCACATGGCTCTCGGCCCAGGAAATCCAGCGATCCTCGCCGCCGGCATCGGCCATGCGCTCGTCAAACAGGCGCGTGCCATCGCCGCGCATCTCGATCAGGCTGGTGGCCTTGACGGCGGGAGCATCCGTGCTGCCGATCAGGGCATCGGGGCTGGTGCCCAGCAGCGCGGCATAGGCGCGGTTGGCATAGGTGATCCGGCCATCGGGCGTGCGCCGCACGATCAGGTCGCCCTGCGCCTCGATCAGGCTGCGATGGCGCTCCTCGCTCTCGGTCACGGCGAAAAGCTGGTCATTCAGCCGCTCGGTCGCTTCGGCAAGATCGCTCGCCCGCGCCTCCAGCCGGCGATGATCGCGCGTCAGCAACCAGGCAGCCAGTGTTGCGATGCCAGCGGCTACCGCTAGCACGACACACAGGCCGACAAGGAGAACTGTGCTGGACACGGGATGCGGCACCACCGGTTGCGGGAACAAGCCGGAAAACTGCCATGAGCGGGTTGAAACAACGCTTAAGCCGATGCGCAAAAGGCGTGAATCGCCCCGCAATCAGGCTGCAACCCCCCGACGTGGTTGCGCGTCCGTAAACAGGATCGCGGAAGCAAGGCCCTGATGGTCCCGCGCCTCCCGCGCCGTCATCCCGGCCCTTCCGGCGCGCCGCCGTCATCCCGGCCTTGAGCCGGGATCATTCTTCGCCCCCTGACGTGCCGAAAGAGCAGGTGCGACCCGTTGCGATCCCGGCTCAAGGCCGGGATGACTTGCGGGTAAGGAGAGGTTGGCGCTGACGCGCAGACCGGCAGGTGCCGGCCTCAGCCCTTGATCATCTGGTAAGCGGGCAGGGTCAGGAAGTCGGCAAAGTCCGGAGCCAGCGACATGTCCTTGAACAGCTTGGCTGCTTCCGGGAAACGACCGCCGGCGAAAGCTGCCTCGCCGATCTCGCCCTTCACCTTGTCCATTTCCTCGGCATAGACCGTCTCGAACCAGGCCGGTGTCACCTTGCGGCCATCTTCAAGCTCGACGCCATACTTGATGAACTGCCAGATCTGGGCTCGGGAGATTTCCGCCGTCGCGGCATCTTCCATCATGTTGTAGATCGGCACGGCACCGCGGCCACGCAGCCAGGCTTCCATATACTGCACGCCAACGCGGATGTTCTCGCGGAAACCGGCTTCGGTGCGTGTGCCCTGATGCGGCTCCAGCAGGTCGGCCCGGCCAACCGTCACGTCCTCGCGCAGCTTCGAAAGCTGGTTCGGCTCCGGCATCAGGCGGTTGAACACCTCCATGGCGACGGGCACGAGATCGGGGTGCGCGACCCAGGTGCCATCATGGCCATTGCCGGCCTCGCGCTCCTTGTCGGCCTTGACCTTGGCGAAAGCTGCGGCGTTGGCCTCCGGGTTGTTCTTGATCGGGATCTGCGCCGCCATGCCGCCCATCGCGAAAGCCCCGCGCTTGTGGCAGGTCTTGATCAGCAGCAGCGAATAGGCCTGCAGGAAGGCCTTGCTCATCACCACCTGGCTGCGGTCCGGCAGCACATAGGCGGCGTTCTTGGCCAGCTTCTTGATGTAGCTGAAGATGTAATCCCAGCGCCCGCAGTTCAGCCCGGCGATGTGGTCCTTCAGTTCGAACAGGATCTCGTCCATCTCGAAGGCGGCGGGCAGGGTCTCGATCAGCACCGTGGCCTTGATCGTGCCGACCTTGAGCCCGAGCGCGCCCTGCGCATGGACCATCACGTCATTCCACAGGCGGGCTTCGAGATGGCTCTCCATCTTCGGCAGGTAGAAATAGGGCCCGGAGCCGGCGGCCAGCGCCTTCTTCGCGTTGTGGAAAAGATACATGCCGAAATCGAACAGTGCGCCGCTGAGTTCATCGCCATCGACGGTGATGTGGGCTTCCATCAGATGCCAGCCGCGCGGCCGCACCATCAGCACCGCGGGGTTGGGGCCGAGCTTGTAGGCCTTGCCGGAGACCGGATCGGTGAAGTCGAGCTTGCCGTCCCAGCGATCCTTGAGGTTGAGCTGGCCTTCGAGGCAGTTGCTCCAGGTCGGGGAATTCGCATCCTCGAAGTCGGTCATGAACACCTTGGCACCGCAGTTCAGCGCATTGACCACCATCTTGCGGTCGGTCGGCCCGGTGATCTCGACGCGGCGGTCGAGCAGGTCGGCAGGGATCGGCGCGACCTTCCACGAGCCTTCGCGCACATGGCGGGTCTCGGCGAGAAAGTCCGGTGTCTCGCCGGCATCGAAGCGCTTCTGGCGCTCGGCCCTGAGAGCCAGCAGCCGCTTGCGCGTCGCATCGAAGCGGCGATGCAGGTCGGCCACGAAAGCCAGCGCATCAGCGCTCAGGATTTCCTCGAAACGCGGCCCCATCGTGCCGGTGATGACCACGCCGGGAACGGCGGCGGCGGAAGAAGTTGTGGCGCTCATCGATCTCTCCTGATGTGACCTGCAAGGCCCCCGCAACCCCGCGCTGGGCAGCTCTGGTGCAAGGATGACCTTGAGGTTGCAGCCTTATCGGCCACCGGCAGTTTGGCAAATACCAACCAAAGTGGCAGAGCACCTTTTCCGGAAAGGAAACAATGAGCCGGTGTTGCCGTCGATCTGGCGGTCGTGATCACGAACCCGTGTGCCGTGTAACGTCACGCAGGCGGCTGGCGAATTCGGGCTAACGGATCGCTGGCCGACCGTTTCACGACCATGGAGAACCCCCGATGAAGACCCTGTTTGCCAAGGCTCTGTTTGCCGCCCCGGTTGCCGCACTGATCATGCTCGCCCCGGCCCAGGCTGGTTCGTTCCAGCCCTACAAGAAGGCCGATTTCGACAAGCTCGTTGCCTCTGGCCAGCCTGTCCTCGTTCATGTCCACGCCGACTGGTGCCCGACCTGCAAGCGCCAGCTCACCGTTCTCGGCCCGATGCTGAATGATCCGGCCAATGCCAAGGTCACCGCCGTCACGGTCGATTTCGACAAGGAAACCGCCTTCAAGCAGGCCAACCGCGTTGGCGGCCAGTCCACGCTGATCGTCTTCAAGGGCGGCAAGGAAGTGGCCCGCTCGGTCGGTGCCACCGATGCCGGCGCCATTGGCGGCCTCATTGCCCAGGTGCGTTGAGGGCGTTTGAAACGCGGTGCCATCCCGGCCTCGGCCGGGATCGGCATGCCCATGCAGGCTGATGCCAAGGTGGCAGCGCGGCTCCCGAAGTGATCCCGGATCAGGTCCGGGATGACGGCTCGTTTATTTGGAAACTTCCCATGCTCGCCCTTCTGTCGTCCTATGCTGCCGGCATGCTCACCACGCTCAATCCGTGTGTGCTGCCTGTCCTGCCGATTGTCATGGCCACGGCCTTCAATGGCGGGCGCTTCGGGCCCCTGGCGCTGGCGGCGGGCCTGTCGCTCGGCTTCACCACGATTGCGCTCGCCGTTGCGGCCACCGGGGCCTTTTTCGGCCTTGATCCATCCGTGCTGCGCACGATTGCCGCCGTGATGTTCATCCTGGCCGGCTGCCTGTTCCTGTTCAAGCGCCTGCAGGATGGCATGGCCGGGCTGATGCAGCCGCTGGCCGACCGGGCCAATACCCTGTCGATGGGGGCCAACACAGGCTCGCTGGCCGGCCAGTTCGGCATCGGCCTCATGCTCGGCGTGGTCTGGTCGCCCTGTTCGGGCCCGGCGCTGGGGGCTGCCATCGGCCTTGCCGCACAGGCCGGCGGGCTCGATGACGCGGCCTGGCGCATGGCCTTCTTCGGGCTTGGCGCCGGCACCATCCTTGCCCTCATCGCCTATGGCTCGCGCGCAGCCGTGACCGCCAACCGCGCCCGGCTGATGGCTGTGGCCAGCGCGGCCAAGCCGATTGCCGGGGCCGTCTTCATTGCGCTCGGCGTGATGACGCTGACCGGCTACGACAAGGTGCTGGAGAAGGCCGCCACCAACATCATGCCCGAGTGGCTGATCAATCTGACGACGTCGGTGTGATCACAGCATTGGTGCATCGGCCGTGCCGGCAAGGCTGAAGCATCCGCGCCAACAGGACGGATTTGGCCTTGCAGGCGAGGGCGCTCAGCCTTCGGCCCTTGCCAGAGTCTCCTGGAAGCGGATCACCTCGCCGGTGCCGGGTGTGACAAGATCACCCTCCCACATCACCTGCGCGCCGCGCACGAAGGTGCCGATCGGCCAGCCCATGACAGTGACGCCATCATAGGGCGTCCAGCCGCATGTCGAGGCGATCCAGTCATTGGTGATGGTGCGCTGGCGCTTGAGGTCGATGACCGTGAAATCGGCGTCGTAGCCGACGGCGATGCGGCCCTTGCGCGCCATGCCGAACAGCCGGTTCGGGCCATGGCTGGTCATGTCGACGAAGCGTTCGAGGCTCATGCGGCCTTCGTTGACATGGTTGAGCATGGTCGGGACCAGCGTCTGGACACCGGTCATGCCCGAATGGGTGGCCGGGTAGGCGTGGCTCTTTTCCTCATGGGTGTGCGGCGCATGGTCCGAGCCGAGGATGTCCGCCACGCCGTTGACAACACCTTTCCAGATGCCGCGTCGGTGGCTTTCGTCCCGCACTGGCGGGTTCATCTGGGCATAGGCCCCGAGCCGCTCGTAGCAATCGGGCGCATGCAGCGTCAGATGGTGCGGCGTGACCTCGACCGAGGCCACATCCTTGTGGTCCTTGAGGAAGGCCATCTCGTCGGCGGTGGAGATGTGCAGCACATGGATGCGGGCGGCGCAGGCGCGGGCGATGCGCACCAGCCGTTCGGTGCAGCGCAGCGCCACCTCGGGCGAGCGCCAGACCGGATGGGAGGACACATCGCCCGGCACGCGCAGGTGCATCCGCTCGCGCAGCATCATCTCGTCCTCGGAATGGAAAGCGGCGCGGCGGCGGGTGCGCTTGAGGATTTCGGTGACACCGGCATCATCCTCGACCAGCAGCGCCCCGGTGCTGGAGCCCATGAAGACCTTGATGCCGGCAGCGCCGGGCAGACGTTCCAGTTCGGCCACATCCCTGGCATTCTCGTGCGTGCCGCCGACATAGAAGGCGAAATCGCAGTGCATGCGGTGGTGTGCGGCGGCCACCTTGGCGGCCAGCGCCTCGGGCGTGGTGGTGAGCGGGTTGGTGTTCGGCATCTCGAACACGCCCGTCACACCGCCCATCACAGCCGCGCGCGATCCGCTCTCGAGATCTTCCTTGTGGGTCAGGCCCGGCTCGCGGAAATGCACCTGGGTGTCGATCACGCCGGGCAGCACATGCAGGCCCCGGCAATCGACCACCTGCCCGGCCGAGGCGCGTGTCAGGTCGCCGATGGCAGCGATACGCCCATCGGTGACGCCGATATCCCTCAGATCCTGCCCGTCATGGTTGACGACAATGCCGCTGCGCAGGATCAGGTCGAAGGTTTTTGGCATGGTGCGCATTCCCCGGGAACATGGACACATCTGTTTCTAACCCGCCCCGGCGCATTGATGCATAGCAATCGCGGCATGGCGGATGCGCGTGAAAGAGCTTGCGCATGGACCCGTGCTGCCGCCGGCGCCTGATGTCGGCCTGCGTGCCCGGATGACAGTGGATAGCGGCCTGCCGAGAACCGGTTGACATGAAAGCTGCATCGAAACGTCATCGGACCGTCGTGCAGCGCCGATAGGGCTCGCTCCCAGGAAGTGGGAGACCCGCATGCTGGAACTTCGCAACGTCAATCGGGATTTCGGCTCCAAGCGCGCCGTCGACGATGTCAGCCTCGACATCGAGAAGGGCAGCTTCGTGGGCGTCATTGGCCGGTCCGGCGCGGGCAAGTCCACGCTGCTGCGCATGATCAACCGGCTTCAGGATGTCTCGTCCGGGTCCATTCGCTGGAACGGCCAGGATGTGACCATGCTCAAGGGCCAGGCCCTGCGCGACTGGCGCGCCTCCTGCGCCATGGTCTTTCAGCAGTTCAATATCGTCGGCCGTCTCGATGTCATGACCAACGTGCTGATGGGTCGTCTGAACCACGCCTCGCACATGCGCTCCCTGCTCAAGCTCTGGTCGGCGGATGACCGCGCCATCGCTGTCTCGGCGCTGGAGCAATTCGACATCACGGCGCTGGCAGGCCAGCGGGCCGAATCGCTCTCTGGCGGCCAGCAGCAGCGTGTCGCCATCGCCCGCGCGCTGGTGCAGGAACCCGAAATCGTGCTGGCCGACGAGCCCATTGCCTCGCTCGATCCGCGCAACACCAAGGTTGTGATGGATGCGCTGCAGCGCCTCAACAGGCATTTCGGCATCACCGTCGTCTGCAACCTGCACGATCTCGACATCGCCAAGGATTACTGCGGCCGCCTGATCGGCATGGCGCAGGGCCGGATCGTGTTCGATGGCGCGCCCGACGAACTGACCGAAAGTGCAGCGCGCGAACTCTATGGCCTCGAAGCGCACGAGGCCATGACCGTCCTGCCGCCGGTTGCTGCCGGCGGAGCCTATCAGCCGCTTCCGGCTGTCGCCTGACCCTCCCCCAGCCTTCCGACAGGAGCCTGACATGACCTTGACCCGCCGCCTTGCCCTCGGAGCCGCCGCCGGCCTCGCGCTCGCCGCCACCTCCACAGCCGCTTTCGCCCAGGATTGGCGCGCGCGCTTTCCTGAGCTCGTCTATGCCGTGGTGCCCGCCGAGAACGCCTCCGGCGTGACTGAGCGCATGGGTCCGTGGATGGAGTATCTGTCCAAGGAGCTTGGCGTGAAGGTCACGCTGCGCATCGCCTCCGACTATGCCGCCGTGATCGAAGGCCAGCGCGCCGGCTCGATCCACATCGGTGACTATGGCCCGTCCTCATACATTCGCGCCTTCACGATCAGCAATGGCGGCGTCGAAGCCTTTGCCTCGCTGCGGGCCGCTGATGGCTCGACCGGCTATTTCTCGGTCGCCTACACCAAGGCCAGCAACCCGGCCACGAAGCTGGAAGACCTGCGCGGCAAGAACCTGTGCCTCGTCG
>JALORF010000135.1 GCA_025459195.1 Beijerinckiaceae bacterium | reverse complement strand
CTGGCTCGTGTTCGGCCAATGGCCCGACACCTGGACGCTGGCAGGCGGGTCCATCGTCGTCGCATCGGGGCTCTATCTGCTCTACCGCGAGCGCGTGCGCGGCGCTGACGTCAACCGGGTGGCCTGAGGCCAGGATGCGAAGGCCAAGGACAACGCGGCACCGACGCCCGGCGGCGGCACAAGCAAGCATGTGACGAAATTGGGCAAAAAGGATTCGGGAGATTTCAAAATTTGGCCCTTGCTTTTGCTGCGCCGCACTATAAATTGTGCATTGCAAGATGGCACTCCGGTGTTGTCCTGCTTGCCCTCCTTGGGCGTTTCCTCCCTAGACTTGGGCCGCACCGTCAAACGTGCGGCCTTTTTTTATCCGCGTGCCGCGACAGGCCCTCGCCTCACTCGGCAGCAGCGGGAAAGCTGAGCAATCCGCTGGTCCAGGCGCTGAACATGCCTGCCATGCTGCGGCACAAGGCGGAACGCACCGCGCCAAGGCTGTCCAGCGGCTCGATGGTGGCCTCATTCATGTAAAGACCCCGATTGATCTCGATCTGGAGCGCATGCACCTGCGTGCGCGGCTGTCCGTAATGCTCGGTGATGTAGCCGCCGGCATAGGGCCGGTTGCGGCTGACGCTGAAACCCTCGGCGCGCAAGGCGGCCTCCGCCGCATCCACGACGCCAACCGCTGCACTGGTGCCGAAGCGGTCGCCAAGGATGATGTCCGGGCGCTGGCTGGCATCACGCTCCAGCCCGGCAGACGGCATCGAATGCAGGTCGACCAGCACGCACAGGCCGAAGCGGCTGCGGGTGCGCGCCACCAGCCCGCGCAAGGCCGCATGGTAGGGCTTGTAGAACGTCTCGATGCGGTGCGTGGCCTCCTGCGCCGGCATGCGCCGGGCATAGATGTCCTGCCCGTCGCCGACGATGCGCGGAATCGTGCCAAGCCCGCCCGCTACCCGCATCGAGCGCGTATTGACGAAAGGCGGCAGCTTGCCCTCGAACATGCGCGGATCAAGCTCGTAAGGCTCGCGGTTGACATCGAGAAAGGCGCGCGGGAACCGGGCCAGCAATTGTGGCACGCCGAGGTCCGGCACATCCTGCGAGAGCAGGTCGACGAACGCATCCTCCGAGCGCCGGAGCGCCTGCGCCGAAAGCCGGGCCTGTTCGACGAACCGGCGCGGATACTGCCGTCCCGCATGCGGAACGCCGACCACGGCGGGAATCACCTGCAGCAGCGGCTCGCGGATCACGAAGGCCGTGCTGATCTCGTCGACGATGTCCATGATGGCACCGGAGTGCGTCGGATCCTGCATGCACCAATCGAAGCGGATGTGTCCGGCCAAAGCAAGGGCCTCGCGATCTTCACCCCATGTTTACGTCGACGGGTGCTTATGGGAGAGGAACGCGATGCGGTGGCCAGGTCGCAGCCTCGCTCCTGCTCGCCCGCCCATGCCGAGAACCCTGACGCCATGACCAAGATCCTGCTTGCTGAAGACGACAACGACATGCGCCGCTTCCTCGTGAAGGCCTTGCAGAATGCCGGCTACGACGTGGCCTCGTTCGACAACGGCCTGTCGGCCTACAACCGGCTGCGCGAGGAGCCGTTCGAGCTTCTGCTGACCGACATCGTCATGCCCGAAATGGACGGCATCGAACTGGCCCGCCGCGCCACCGAACTCGATCCGGACATGAAGGTGATGTTCATCACGGGATTCGCCGCCGTGGCGCTCAACCCGGATTCGAACGCCCCCAAGGACGCCAAGGTGCTCTCCAAGCCCTTCCACCTGCGCGATCTCGTCAACGAGGTCGAAAAGCTGATCAAGGCGGCCTGATCGACGCTTCCCAGGGGCGGCAAGCGCGCCGCGTGACAAAGGGTTGCGCTGCCTCTGGCGATTGGCTATAGCCCCTCCACCGCAGCGGTGCAGTCCAGCGCCGCTCCCGAATTTCGGGCGCGTAGCTCAGCGGGAGAGCACTACGTTGACATCGTAGGGGTCACAGGTTCGATCCCTGTCGCGCCCACCATTCTTGAAAAATCCCGCCTGTCTCCGCGACGGGCGGGTTTTTTGTGCATGCCTGGCATGCGCGCCTGCCTTGTGTGATCAGCGGGGATGATGTTCCTGCTCGGCCCGCCTGGCCAGAAGCCGCGCAAAGACAATGGCAAAGCCGCTCATGCCGACGAACCAGGCCTGCCACATGCCATGCGATACGGCCCAGACGCCGAGCACGGCAGCGACAACGGATAGCTGCATCGCCGCTGCCGGTTGCGACGCTGCCCTTGCCGCTGCCGACGTGCCGGCATGGATGCACCACAGCACCAGCACAACCCCGACAAGGCCCAGATCGACCCAGGTCTGCATCAGGAATGAATGCGGATGGTTGTGCGACATCTGCCGCCCGCTCTGGAAATCCCTGAAACCGATGTCGCGCACGAACTCGATGCCGTTGCCGATCCAGGGCGATGCCTCGATATACGGCATGATGCCGACCCAGAGCCTGAAACGCTCCACGACCGATTGATAGCGCCCGGTCCAGAACGGTGTCTCGACCAGCCATGCAACCAGCGGACGCATCACCAGCGGCATCAGAAGGATCGCCGCTGCAGCGCCAAGGATGATCAGCCAACGGGCCCATGCCACCCGGATGCGGCAGACAAGCTGCACGATGATGATCAACGCAAGGGCCAGTTGCGCCGACTCGCTCTCACTGCGGAAGATCACCGCGCTGCTCGCCAGCACGACGATGACACCCAGCCCGACCCGGGCAGCCCGCGCGAACGGCATGCGCCCGATGGCGAAGATCGCCAGTGGCAGCAACAGCGCCAGCATGACGGCAGCGCGGTTATAGTGCCACTTGCTGGCGAGGCGCGGCCCACCGAGCGCGGCCAGCGACACCGCGCCGGAGAGGATCAGCTCGAGGAGCAGGGCAAAAATCAGGCTGAGCGCCGGAAAGAACCCCCAATGCCAGCGTCCATGCGGCGGAATGCGGGCGCTCAACCCAAGGGCGATGGCCGAGCCGGCAAAAGCAAGGGCAAAGCTCCCGAGCACTGCCGGTGCTTGCACCATCGGCGAGGTCAGCGCGCGGAAACCGGCCCACAGCCCGAACGCCAGCCAGGGCAAGGCTGCTGTCCAGCCCGCCAGCCAGACACCGCGCCCGTCCACGCCGCCCACATGATCGAGGCCGGCGGAACGCGATGCGCCAACGCGCATGGCCCCGGCCAGGGCGAGCGCCAGGACCAGCGGCAGCCAGGTCAGCCCCTGCGGTGCGATGATGGCGAACACCGCGGCCAGTGCCAGCAACCCCGCGACCAGCGCCATGGCAAGATCGGCCCGGTCAACGTCCGGCCCATGCCGCTGTGTCTGTGCCGTGCCGGCCATGGTCCTTGCCTGCGCTTGCTGCCAGACCTTCCGGATGGAAGGCTTCCTCTGACAGCCAGAACCATGAAGCCCGGAAGCAGGCAAGGCCCACGCTCCGGCAATCACACCGCACATGCAACATTGGGCAAAAAACTGTGATTGGTTCTTGCCCGAAGGCTCGGCAATAAGCGCAGTGATCTGAATCGGCGCAGTCGCCTGCACTGCGCAGAGCAGTCCGTCCACCCGCCGCATCTGTGCCGGCCGGACGCCGCTGCTACGGTAAGCCGAGGAGAAGACCCCATGCCGCCATCCGCCACGACAGCGCCAGCCGCTGCGATGACGCCGCCTGCCCGGATCGACTTCATCGATCTCAAGGCCCAGCGCCGCCACATCGGAACGGCCATGGACGAGGCGATCCTCAAGGTTGTTCACGGCGGCGCCTACGTGCTTGGCCCCGAGGTTCGCGAATTCGAGAACAGGCTGGCGGAATTCTGCGGTGCAAAGCATGCCATCGGCTGCGCCAATGGCACCGATGCGATTGCCCTGTGCCTGATGGTGCTGAAGCTGCGCCCTGGCGATGCGGTGATCTGCCCGAGCTTCACCTTCGCCGCCACCGCCGAGGTCGTGGCCTGGCTTGGCGCGACCCCGATCTTCGTGGACATTGACGAAGCCACCTACAACATGGACCCCAAGGGCCTGGACGCTGCCCTGGTCACGGCTGATCAGCTTGGCCTCAAGGTCAAGGCCCTGATTGCTGTCGACCTGTTCGGCCAGCCGGCGGATTACGACCCGATCAGCGCCTTCTGCAAGACGCATGGCATCGTGCTGATCGCCGATTCAGCCCAGGGTTTCGGGGCGCGATACAAGGGCCGGGTTGCCGGCTCCATCGGCGATTTTGCCACCACGAGTTTCTTTCCCGCCAAGCCGCTGGGTTGCTATGGCGATGGCGGCGCGGTGCTCACAGACAACGAGGAGCATGTCGAGGTGCTGCGCTCCTTGCATGTGCACGGCCGCGGCACGGACAAGTATGACAACATCCGCATCGGCGTGAACTCGCGGCTCGACACGATCCAGGCTGCTGTGCTGTTGCAGAAGCTGGCCATCTTCGACTGGGAAATCGGCCAGCGCCAGATGGTCGCCGCGCGTTATGCCGAAGGCCTTGGCGATGTGGCCATCGTGCCCGGCGTGATGAAGGACTGCGTCTCGACCTGGGCGCAATACACGATCCGTGTGCCCGCCAGCCAGCGAGCCCGCTTCATCGAGCGGATGACGGAGCATGGGGTGCCGACGGCGGTCTATTACCCCAAGCCGCTGCACCAGCAGACCGCCTACAAGCGCTTCCCCGTGGCGGGCAACGGGCTGCCCGTCTCCGACAAGGTGGCGCACGAGGTCGTGGCCCTGCCGATGCACGCGTTTCTCGATCCGGCCACGCAGGACTACATCATCGCGGCCGCACGCGAGGCGCTGCGCGCCTGAATGGCGCTCAGCGTTCGCGGAACGCCTTCGAGAACTGGTCAGCCACCGGCCGGAACAGATAGCTGAACGGCGTCCGCTCGCCGGTTTGCAGGTAGGCATCGGCCTGCATGCCGGCGCTGACCTTCAGCGGCGCAATCCGCGCCAACTGGTCGGGGTTGATGCCGATCCGGACCGTGTAGAAGACCATGCCGGTCTGCGCCTCGCGCGTCACATCCGGCGACATCCGGGTGACCTGTCCCTTGAGCTCGGGTGTCGTGCGCTGGTTGAAGGCATGCAGCTTGACGGACACCTCCTGGCCAAGCCTGACCTGGTCATAGTCGCTGGTCGCGACCCGCGCCTCAAGGTTCAGTTCCTCGCCTGATGGCACAATCAGCATGGCCGGTTCTGCCGGGCTGATCACACCGCCAACGGTGTGGACCTGCATCTGGTGGACATAGCCTGACACCGGCGCGCGGATATCGATGCGTTTGAGCTGATCCTCGGCAGCAATGCGCCGCTCCTGCAACTCGCCGGTGCGCCCCTGGATCTCGCGCAGTTCCTTCATCGCCTCGGCGCGCAGATCCTCGTTGAGCTGGAGAATCTGCAATTCGGTCTCGGCGATACGGCCCTCGCTCTGGGCGATCTGTGCCGTGAGCTGGCCTTTCTGCCCATCCAGCGAAGCCGCCTCGCGTTCAAGCTGCGACAGCCGCGTGATCTGCACGAGGTTCTGGCGGAACAGTTCGCGCACGCCGGTCAGCTCACGCTTGATCAGTTCGGCCTCGCGCAGCTTGGCGGAGCGCTGCTCGCTCAGGCCCTCGATTTCGGAGCGCAACTGGCCGATGCGCCGGGCAAGCTGGGCTCGCAGCCCGTCACGCGCCGTGGTGCGGGCCGTGAACAGGCGCTCCTCCGCCATCATCAGTTGTGCCACGTCCGGCTCGTCAAGGCGCGCGGCCAGCCGTTCGGGCGTGACGAGGCGTTGCGCCTGATCGCGCTCGGCCTCAAGCCTTGCGCTGCGGGCCGCGAACTCATCGAGTTGCCTGACGATGATCTGCAGGTTGGCCCGCGCCACCGTGGCATCGAGCCGGATCAGCAGATCACCGGCCTCGACCCGGTCACCCTCGCGCACCTTCAGTTCGCCGACCACACCGCCGGTCTGATGTTGCACCTTCTTGACGTTGCCATCGACGACGAATTGTCCCGATGCGATCACCGCGCCAGACAGCGCCGCCGTTCCGCCCCAGACGCCGATCGTGCCGGCAAACAAGGCCAGCGCCGCATAGCCGGCCAGCCAGGTCCGGCGGCTGACAGCCGCATGGCTCTGTTGCTCCGGGCTCGCGGCCTTGTCGGCAGGCCCGGCACCCTCTGGGCGCAGCATCACGATTCGCCTCCCGCCTGACGGATTTGCGGCACGTTCGCCACCACGGCACCCGCGCTCGCCTGGCCAGCGCCAGGCTCTTGCGGCCGGCGCGCGGCAGCCATGCCACCGCGCCGCATCATCTGTTGCAGAATGTCCTCGCGCGGCCCGAAGGCCTGCATCTTGCCTTGCGCCATCGCACCGACCAGATCGACGGCAGCAAGGCCCGAAGGCCGGTGGGTGATGACCACGCAGATGCCGCCCCGCGCCTTTACGGCCTGAATGGCACGGGTCAAGGCCTCGTCGCCCTCGGCATCGAGGCTGGCATTGGGCTCGTCCAGCACCACCAGGAACGGATCGCCATAGAGCGCCCGCGCCAGGGCCAGCCGCTGGCGCTGGCCACCGGAAAGGGCAGCACCGCCCTCGCCAATGGCGGTGTCATAACCCTCCGGAAAGCTGACGATCAGGTCATGCGCGCCGGCAGCCTTGGCTGCGGCCAGCACGCTCTCGCTGGTCATGTCCGCATCGAAACGGGCGATGTTCTCGGCAATCGAGCCATCGAACAGTTCCACATCCTGCGGCAGATAGCCGAGGAAGCCGCCAAGCTGTTCCGGCTCCCATTGCTCCAGCCGGGCACCATCGAGCTTGACTGCCCCGCGCAGCGCCGGCCAGACGCCGACCAGCGCCCGCGCCAGGCTGGACTTGCCCGAGCCGGACGGGCCGATCAGCCCCAGCGCCTGCCCGGCCTTCATCTCGAAGCTGACGCCCTGCACGATCACGCGCTGCGAGCCGGGCGGCGCGACCACCACATCGGACACCTGCAGTCCGTGCGAGGGCTTGGGCAGGGCCAGATCCTTGTCACCGGGCACCAGATGCGGCGTCACGGCCTTCAGCCGCTGATAGCCCTGGCGGGCCGCGACAAAGCCCTTCCAGTGCGCCACCGCCAGTTCGATGGGTGCCAGCGCCCGGCTGGTCAGGATCGAGGCCGCAATCATTGCGCCCGGTCCCATCTCACCCTTGATCACCAGATAGGCCCCGAGCCCGAGCACCGCCGATTGCAGGCCGAACCGCACGATGCGCGCCAGCGCCCCGATGCCGCTGGCGGCATCAGCCAGGGTCAGGTTGTCGGCCACATGCCGGCTGTGGCTGCGCTGGAAGCGCGCGGCGAAGGCCCCGCCCATGCCCAGCGCACGGATGACCTCGGCATTGCGGCGCCCGCCCTCGGCCAGTTGGGCCCTCTCCGCGCCGCTGCGCATCAGGGCCATGGTGGGCGCGGCGCTGCGCCGCTCGGTCCACAAGGTCAGGCACAGGATGATCACCGCACCGGCCACCGCCAGCCAGCCAAGCCAGGGATGCAACACGAACGTGACCAGCACGAACAGCGGCATGAACGGCATGTCGATCAGCGCAGTCGGCCCGAGGCTGGACAGGAAGCCACGCAGCGAGTCGAGATCGCGCATGGGCTGCAGCGCCTCGGCCGGCTTGGCACCCTTGATCGGCAGCAGCACCGTGGCGCGCGCGGTCAGCGGCGACAACTCCTCGTCGACCTTGGCCCCGATCCGGCTGAGCAGCTTGAGCCGGAAGGCATCCATCACGCCTTGCAGCACGAAGGCCGCCAGCACGATCAGCGACAGCATCACCAGCGTGGCGATGGAACGGCTGGACAGCACGCGGTCATAGACCTGCAGCATGTAGATCGAGCCGGTGAGCATCAAAAGGTTCACGGCTGTCGAGAACACGGCAACATGCAGCCAGTCGCCACGCGTCGCCTTCAGCGCGCGGCTGACGGGGTTCTGAAGGGGGCGCTGGGTTCTCATCAGGCAAACCGATCGGCAAATATCATCCACAGCGCCGCACCATGCCGCGCTGGGGAGCAGATCCCCCACGGCCTTTGCGGCACCTGACGATGACAGGCAACTTCAAACATCATCTTAAACGCGCCCGCATGCCTTTTATTCCGCGGGATCGTGGTTTCCGTGCCCCGGCGTCCGGCCTGATGCTGTCATCGCAGGCCTTCGCGCCGACCGCCGCCAAGGCCCGGCCAAACGCGACAGCCCCTGGGCTTCGAGCCCAATGCGCTGGCCCCGGCCCTGCGCTGGCAGGACCGGGGCCAAGGTCTTGTCAGCCGGGCAAAGCCCGGATGTGAGCCTCAGCCCAGCAGGAAGTCGCTGGCCGTGAGCGTGCCGGCTGTGGT
>JALORF010000134.1 GCA_025459195.1 Beijerinckiaceae bacterium | reverse complement strand
CGCCCGCCCAACGGCACATGCACCCGTAGCTCAGCTGGATAGAGCGCTGCCCTCCGAAGGCAGAGGTCACAGGTTCGAATCCTGTCGGGTGCGCCAATTATCTCATTGAAATATTTATCGATTTTTTGCCACACTGGTGGCGCATGGTCGCTAACGTCATCCGGAATAGCCACCGGATAGCCACCGCGTTCAATTTCACCGATCTATTCAGGTTTGTGATGCGACAAGGCCGGGTCAAATTCAGGCAGCGCCATCAACCGACGGGCAAGCGCAATTGCACGCTCATCAGGTCCGCCAGCTTCGGCAGGCTTTCCCAATCCATGGATGATCTCCCGCTGCCGGTGAAGGGCGACCTGTCCATATGATATGAAGGTCGTCAGAACCTTTTCATGGCCAATGTTTTGGCTCCACGCCTTGAACGCTTCTGGGGTGGTGCAGACGCTTTGGCCCAGCCGAATAAGCGTCTTCCTGAACGAGTGAGGGTTGAAGTATCGAAGTCCTGCCAATTTGAAAGCGTCACGAAAGACCGTGCGGATTGGTGCCGCTGATTTCCAGCAATTGCGTGTCAAGCCGTTCGCTTCAAACCCGCCGCTGGCCCCGCGCTCGATCCGGGTTGACGGGAACAGCGGATCATCAAGCCCCCACTGCCTTTCGGTCTGAAGGAAGGCGATCCAGTCGACCACGATCTTGCGCACGTCATCACCGACAGGAAAGAAACAGGTCGGGATGGTTTTCGATGCCTTCGTTCGGACGTCCCGCGCATCCTGCGTGATCTCGCCAGCGGCAAGGTCGACATGCTTCAGGCGCATCGAGGCAATGGCGTCGTCACGTGCGCCAGTCAGAAGCGTGAAGGCGATCAAGGCCCGGTTGCGGCGTTCCACATCGCTGCCGCTTGGCATGGCTGCAAGGACATGGCGCACCTGTTCGATGGTGGGCCCCTCGATATCGCGAACGGTCTTGGCAATGGCCGTATCCTTCAGCGAAAGATTGAAATAGTCGGCATCCGAAAACTTGATGCGCTTGCGGTAGCCGGGTTGTTCCGCCAGCCAGACGATGAAGGCGCGAAGCACCGAAAGAATGTGCAGCTGTGTCGACTTGCTCAGGGGCTGCCCTGTCTTGGGGTTCAGTTGGGTGGCCAGGTTGTCCTTGAAGCCTATGGCCTGTTCGATGTGGAACTGTGCAAGGTCGCGGTGGCGAGTGTAGGCCTCAAAGCGCGCGATGGCGGCAGCGGCCATGTCAACGGACGTGACATTGAGGCGCTTTGCTTCCTTCAGATGCCGGAAATAGGTCCGCTTGATCCGCTAATTTGGTGCATCGAGTTTGGGCATGCGTGCGTATCCTTTGCGATGGAGAAAACGGAAGAACAGACGGTTGATGGTTAGGCGGCGATGACGTCGGCGGGGCTGGCAAATGGGCCAGACAATGCAGGCCCCCCGTCGTCACAATTCACGGGGCGTGCGGGTGCTTCACCTAGGAGAATGTTGTCGAGATGCGATGATCGCAATGTGCCGGCAACAGAACGACAACTTTAGGGGAATCGTTGGACGGTGCAAACGTCGCACGAAAGGGCTGGACACCAGCCCTGCTGAACACCGAAGGCGGCCCGCCGTCATGGTCGGGCTTGACGGATGGTTATCAGACTGAGCTCACCTGAAAAACACCAGCGTCACCAGTACGAAGATCGGGATCAGGATTGCGCCGCTCCAGAGCATGTAGCCGAAGAAGCTGGGCATCTTCACGCCCATGTCCTTGGCGATGGCGTAGACCATGAAGTTCGGTGCGTTGCCGATATAGGTGTTGGCGCCCATGTAGACCGCGCCTGTCGAGATCGCCGCCAGCGTGATGGCGAGCTTGCCCATCAGTTCCTGCGGATTGCCGCCGGCCAGCTCGAAGAACACCAGATAGGTCGGGGCATTGTCGAGGAAGGAGGACAGCAACCCTGTCAGCCAGAAATACATGACGTTGTTGGGGCTGCCATCGGGGTTGGTCACCAGCGCGACCAGCGGTGCCGCTGCGCCCGCCTTGCCAGCCGCGAGAATCGCCAGAACCGGCACGATGCAGACGAAGATGCCGGCAAACAGCTTGGCCACTTCCAGGATCGGGCCCCAGTTGAAGCCGTTGGCCTCGCGATATTCCTTGCGGGCGAACTTGAGCGAGGCGAAGGCGGCCGCCAGCATGATCAGGTTCGAGGCGATGTCCTGAAGCGCCAGGTCGACGCCAAGCAGCTTGAAGCTGATGCCCGGCTTCCACTCGGCGCGGAGCAGCACGGCCCCGATGATGATGGCCACGAACACCAGGCTTTCCAGCCCCATGATGCGCACCTGCGAATCCGGGGTGCGATCAGGCATGATCACGCCCTCTTTCTTGTAGAGGTAGCTGTCATAGACATAGAACAGCGCCAGCAGGATGCCGGCCACCAGCATGGTTTCGGTGAACAGGTGGGTCGTGGTCCAGAAGAAGCTGATGCCCTTGAGGAAACCGACGAAGAGCGGCGGATCGCCCAGCGGGGTCAAGGCTCCGCCCACGTTCGAGACAAGGAAGATGAAGAACACCACCACATGCACGTTGTGGGCGCGGTTGTCATTGGCGCGGATGATGGGCCTGATCAGCACCATCGAGGCGCCGGTGGTGCCGACGAAGCTGGCCAGGATCGTGCCGATGGCGAGGATGCCGGTATTGGTCAGCGGCGAGCCGTGGATGTTGCCACGCACGAAAATGCCGCCGGCGACCGTGTAAAGCGCGAACAGCAGGATGATGAACGGCACATATTCCAGCAGCATGGCAAAGGCGATGCCCTTGGTGGCGGCGGACGCATCGAAGCTCATGTAAAGCGGGATGATCACCATCGCCGCCCAGAAGGCCGAAATCTTGCCGTAGTGATGTTCCCAGACATGGTGAAACAGCAGCGGCCCCGTGGCGATGCACAGCAGCAGCCCGGCAAACGGGATCACCCAGAGCAAGGACATGCCGCTGCCGTCGATGGCGGCGGCAGCGTGGGCCTGTTCGGGAAGCATCGCGAGGGCTGCCGCAAGGACCGCCGCCAAGACCTTAGCCATCATCGGATTCTCCCGGATCCCTGACATGCGGAGCAGCGCGGGCTGATTCGCATGACTTTTGTGTTTTGCCGGGCTTAAACCCAGCTTCGGGGTCTAGCAATTCCTTCCGGTCTGAGGCATGGGGAGATTCGGAACAATAGAAATTCAGTCGAACACGCTCAAGACTGCCATTCGGAGCTCCATTCCCATGTATCGCAGCCTCCTTGCGGGTTCTTTCCTGATCATCGCCTCCAGCGCTGACGTATCGGCACAGGTCGCCATCGATGATATTCGGCTGCAATTGTTCAAGGAGCGCTCTGGCGCTTTATCCGACAACATCGCCGGCTCAGGGAAATCTTTCGTGAACACCCCAAAGGGTGGTGGTGATGCTGGCGAACCGGCAGACGCGGTGCTGGTCACGCTTGCCTTCACCGGGCCGAAAAATTCGAAAGCCTCCGACAAGATCGCGCGCGACATGGCCTCCGTCACCGTCACGCAGGTGGCAAAGACCGGGCCACGCGTGCTGCTCAAGCGCGCCTATGGCGGCTTCCAGTTCGGCGAGGATGGCCGGAGCCACAAGGCGTTCCTGCTGGAAGGCGCCACCTGCGGCGCGCTCGAGGTCGATGTCCGGCTCGGGCGCTCGCGCAAGTCCACCAAGGTTGCCTTCACCTGCGATGACTGAGCCTGGCGATGGCCGGGGCGGGTGATTCGCAGCGGAGGATCTTCACCGGCTGTTCATGGCCTTTGCGGCACGATGCAACCTGTGCAACCTTGCCAAGGTTGGGGTCTGGGCCGAACGCATGTGTCGTTTTCTTGCCTATCAGGGCATTCCCGTGTTTCTCGAGGAATTCGTGTCCTCGCCGTGCCACTCGCTGGTGCACCAGTCGATCCACGCGACAGAGGCCAAGACCGGCACGAACGGCGACGGCTTCGGCCTCGGCTGGTATGGCGACAGGCCCGAACCTGGCCTTTACCGCGAAATCCGGCCGGCCTGGTCCGATGAAAACCTGATGTCGATTGCCCGGCAGGTGCGTTCATCCCTGTTCTTTGCCCATGTCAGGGCTGCGACCGGCACCGCCTCGACACGCGCCAACTGCCACCCGTTCTCGCATGGCCGCTGGCTGTTCATGCACAATGGCCAGATCGGCGGCTATGCCGCGATCAAGCGACGGCTCGAAGCGCTGATTCCGGATGATCTGTATGCGGCCCGGACCGGCACGACCGATTCCGAAGCCCTGTTCCTGATCGCGCTGGGCCGGATCAGGGGTGGAGCCGAGCCGGTGGCAGCCATGTCCGAAGCGCTGGCCGCAGCCGTTGCCCTGATGCGGGACACCGGCGTCAGCGAGCCGCTGCGCTTTGCTGCGGGGCTGTCCGATGGCGAGACCATTCATGCCTTCCGCTGGTCGAGCGATCCCAAGCCGCCGACGCTGTATTACTGCGAGCAGGCCAATCATGTGGTCATCGCTTCCGAACCGGTCGATGAGCGGCGCGATTGCTGGAAGGCCATCCCCGCCAATGGCTGCGTGGTGGTGCGCCGAGGCAAGGTCGAGGTCCGCCAACTGGCCATCGGGCTGCCACTGGCGGCCTGACGCCGGAACAGACCATTCCGACCTGTGCCGGCGGCGGGCGGTTGCATCTGTTGCCGCAGCGCGGCAGATGAACCGCGATGCGCAGCTTCGACACCTCCCTGCCGATCGACGAGGCCCTGCCGGGTCTGATCGCGGCCTTGCGTGCCAGTCCGAATGCCGTGCTGGTCGCGCCGCCGGGGGCCGGCAAGACAACGCGTGTGCCGCTGGCACTGATCGACGAGCCATGGGTGGCAGGCCGCAAGCTGATCATGCTGGAGCCAAGGCGGCTGGCAGCACGCGGCGCAGCCGACCGCATGGCCAGGACGATCAGTGAGGCGGTTGGCGAGCAGATTGGCCTCAGGGTGCGGCTGGGATCGAAGATCAGCGCGAAAACGCGGATCGAGGTGGTCACCGAGGGCGTCTTTGCCCGCATGATCCTTGACGATCCGATGCTGGACGGCATAGCAGGCGTCCTGTTCGATGAATTTCACGAACGTTCGCTCGATGCTGATCTTGGTCTTGCGCTGGCACTCGATGCGCAGGCCGGTCTGCGCGAGGATCTGCGCATCCTGGTCATGTCCGCGACCCTGGACGGCGCGCGGGTTGCAAGCCTTCTCGGCGATGCGGCGGTGATCCGGAGCGAGGGCAAGGCCTTTCCGGTCGAGACCCGCTATCTCGGCCGCAATCCGCTGGCGCGCATCGAGGACGAGGTTGCCGCCGCCTGCCTGGCTGCGCTGGCCGACGAGAGCGGCTCGATCCTCGTCTTTCTGCCCGGCCAGGCTGAAGTCCTGCGCACGGCGGAGCGTCTTGCACCGCGCTGTGCCCACCTGCCCGTCGACATCGTGCCGCTCTATGGGGCGATGGAGATGGCCGCGCAGGACAGGGCCGTGAAGCCGGCCGCACCCGGCCGCCGCAAGGTTGTGCTGGCGACGGCCATCGCCGAGACCTCGCTGACGATCGAGGGCGTTCGCGTGGTCATCGATGCGGGGCTGGCGCGGGTGCCGGTCTATGAACCCGACATCGGCGTGACAAGGCTGGCCACGATCAGGGCCTCGCGGGCCGCGGTCGACCAGCGCCGTGGCCGGGCGGGCCGCACCGGGCCGGGCACATGCCTCAGGCTCTGGGACGAGGCCGCAACAGGAGCGCTGGCGGCCTTCGCCACACCTGAAATGCTGGCGGCCGACCTGGCTCCGCTGCTGCTCGATTGCGCCGCATGGGGCGTCAGCGATCCGCGCAGCCTCAGCTTTCTTGATCCGCCCCCGCTGCCGGCGCTTCAGGAAGCTGGCAAGATGCTGCGCGACCTTGGCGCGCTGGACAGCGACGGGCGCATCACCGGGGCGGGGCGGCGCTTGCAAGGCCTGCCGCTGCCACCACGTCTTGGCCGCATGCTGATCGAGGGCGCGGAAAGGGGAGCGGCTCAGGCAGCCGCCGAGCTTGCCGCCGTTCTGGTAGAGCGCGGACTGGGCGGTGATGGCCCCGATCTGGCCGAACGCGTCGAGCGCTTCAAGCGGGATCGCTCACCGCGAGCGCTGGACATGAAGCGGCTTGCCGCAGGCTGGGCCCGCACAGCCGAGAGCGGACAGCAGACACACAATCGGCAAAGTGAGGTCGTCAGCCTCGGCGCGTTGCTGGCCCTCGCCTATCCTGACCGGATCGCCAAGGCACGCGGGCGGCCCGGTGCCTATCTTCTGGCCAACGGGCGCGGGGGTGAACTTGCGGCGCATGACCGGCTGGCGACATCCGAGTGGCTGGTGGTGGCGGAGCTGACCGGCAGTGCGGCCGCCTCGCGCATTCTCGCAGCGGTCGGGCTTGCGGCTGACGAGGTGACGCTCGTGGCGGGCCGCATGCTCACGGCTTTCGATGACACCAGCTTCGACGTCACGGCCCGTGCCCTGCGCCGCAGGGCAGGCCAGCGGCTTGGCGCGATCATTGTCCAGGAACAGGCGATGCCGGTGACGGCCGATCTCGCCAGCGCCATGGTGCTGGCTGACGGCATTGCCGCCCTTGGCATCGACCGGCTCGGCTGGTCACGGTCGCAGCTTGCGCTGCGGGGCAGGGTCGGCTTTCTGGCAAGAGCCGGCGGCAGCGATGGGGCAAGTGGTGGCAATGCCGCCTGGCCCGACCTTTCGGACGAGGCCCTGGCCCGCGACGCACGGACCTGGCTGGCCCCCCACATCATGGGCCGGAACAGCCTTGCCGCGATCCAACCCGATGACCTGGCCCAGGCGCTCGACAGCCTTCTGCCCTGGGATCTGAAACGCCGGATCGAGGCCGAGGCTCCCAGCCATTTCGAGGCCCCCACCGGCACCCGTGTGCCTGTGGACTATGAGGCGGCAGCCGGCCCGACCGTCGCGATCAGGGTGCAGGAACTGTTCGGGCTGACAAGCCATCCTGCCCTGGCAGGGGGCAAGGTGCCGCTGGTGCTGGAATTGCTGTCGCCGGCGCATCGCCCGATCCAGGTCACGCGCGATCTGCCGGGCTTCTGGCGCGGCTCATGGGCCGGGGTGAAAGCCGAGATGAAGGGGCGCTATCCCCGCCATGTCTGGCCGGACGATCCTGCCCAGACCGCGCCGACGGCACGGGCCAAGCCGCGCGGCACCTGAGCCACCTTGCCGGAATCTAGTTGCCCATGCGGTTGCGCCACATGTCCTCGCCCACCGTGCAGGACACGCGCGGCACGCGCGCCTGGGCCGGCATGATCAGCCGGGCCGGCTCGGATGGCGCGTCGGAGATCTCCATGATCAGCTTGGTCTTGATGGTCTGGATGAACTGGGATTTCTCGGTGATGGGAATGACGAAAGCCCCTTGCCCGCCGATCACACAATCCTCGTAGTAGAGGTCCAGTTCGTTGATATCGAGATAGCCGGGCTTGCGGATGGCAATGGGCAGGCCGTTGATCGAGATGCCCTTGCGCAGCGCTTCATCACGCGCCACCGTGACGATCCGGCCCGAATTGTTGGGTCCGTCACCGGAGATGTCCATCACCTTGCGCAGCGCCCGGAACGGCGCCTCGTCGAGTTGGCGAACCGAGACATCGATCGCGCCGGAGATCGACGTGCGTTGCCCGCGGCGTGTGGGCTGCTTTTCGATCTCGGCTGCCGCCGCCAGGGCTGATTCCGGCGAATCGATCACTGTCCAGGGCAGCAGATGATGCTGGATGTTGACGCCGGCCCACTCGAAGAAGGAGATGGCAATGCGCCCGGTCGCGCCATTGGCGATGGCCTTGTGGACCTCCGGCGAGCGCAGGGCCTCGACATAGCCGGCGCGCTGGAGGGCCAGTTCCTCCAGATCCATCGAAAACGAGATGTCGACGGCCAGCACGAGCGCGACGTCGACCTCGGTCGGCATCACCGTCTGGCGCTGCGACGGGCTCTGGCCTTGCGCCACCGCAGGTGGCGCGGCAGCGATCAGAAGCGACAGACACGCTGCTGCGATCCGCACATTCCTGCCCATGGCCCGCCTCCGCATCGCCGGACCCGCCTCCGGCAGGGCATCAGCATGGCTGATTGCCGACGAAAGACAAGCCTCGAGGCGGGGGCAGTG
>JALORF010000017.1 GCA_025459195.1 Beijerinckiaceae bacterium | reverse complement strand
CAGCCTCGTCGAGAACATCATCGGCTCCAACCTCAATGACAGCCTCACCGGCGACGGGCTCGATAACCTGCTCGATGGCGGCCTGGGCAACGACACGCTCACCGGCGGGGCCGGCAACGACACCTATGTCGTCAATGCCACCACCGATGTGGTGAACGAAGTCGGCGGCGGCACCGACACGGTGCAGACCACGCTCGCCAGCTTCTCGGTGGCAACCTACGCCAACATCGAGAACCTGACTTACATCGGCATTTCGGCCTTCACCGGCACGGGCGACGGCTTGGCCAACATCATCACCGGCGGCATCGGCGCGGACATCCTGACAGGTGGCGGCGGCAACGACACCCTGCGCGGCGGCGGCGGCTCGGACACAGCCGTGTTCAGCGGTGCCGCCACAGATTACACCTTCTCGGTCGGCACCCTCGGCGTCACGGTCACGCACATCAACGGCGGCAGCGATGGCGTCGATCTTCTGACCGACATCGAGAACGTCAAGTTCGGGTCTGCTGCCGCGGTCGCGCTCAGCACGCGCTCGGGCCTGAGCATCACCAACCCCGTCGGAGCTGCGGCCACCCTCAACGGAACCAGCGGCTTTGCTGACTATCTCGATGGCGGCGATCTCAACGACACCATCGCGGGCCTTGGCGGCGCGGACACGCTGGTTGGCGGCGCGGGCGTGGACACGCTCAGCTACGCGGCTTCCACCGTGGCCGTTCTTGTCCAACTCGGTTTCAATAGCACCACCACCGGCTTTGGCGGTGATGCCGAAGGGGACCGCATCAGCGGCTTCGAGAACATCCTCGGCTCGAACCTCAACGACACGTTGATCGGCGACAGCGGCGCCAACCTGCTGACAGGCGGCACAGGCAACGATTCGCTCGTCGGCGGAGGCGGAAGCGGGGTCCTGGGCGGGTTCGACACGTTGGTCGGCGGCCTTGGCGACGACACCTATCAGGTCGACACGACCCTGGACACGGTGACGGAGCTGGCAAACCAGGGCACCGATACGGTGAGGACCACGCTGGCAAACCTGTCGATCGCAGGCTATGCCAACGTCGAGAACCTGACCTTCTTCTCCTTCGGAGCCGTTCTCAACTACAACGGCACGGGCAACTCGCTGGCCAACACCATCACCGGCAACACCGGCAATGACACGCTGGATGGCGGCGCGGGCAATGACACGCTGATCGGCGGGGCGGGCGATGACACCTATCGTCTCGACGTGGGCGGCGATGTCGTCACCGAACTGGCCGGTGGCGGGATCGACACCATCCAGACAACGCTTGCCAATTTCTCGCTGGTCGGTCGCGCCAACGTCGAGAACCTGAGCTTTGTCGGCACGACTGGCGGTTTCAACGGGACCGGCAACGACCTGAACAACGATTTGCGTGGCGGCACCGGCAACGACACGCTGACCGGCGGCCTCGGCAACGACACGCTGCGTGGCGAAGGCGGCACCAACAGCCTCATCGGCGGGGCCGGTGATGACACCTATGTTCTCACCAGCCTGACCAACACCATCACCGAAATCGCCGACAATGGGTCCGATACCATCCTCACCAGCCTCGCGAGCTTCTCGCTGGCCAATTTCGCCAATCTCGAAAACCTGACCTTCTCCGGCTCGGGCAACTTCACGGGAACGGGCAACACGGTGAACAATACCATCACCGGTGGAGGCGGCAGTGACACGCTGATCGGCGGGGGCGGCAATGACAGCCTTGTGGGCAATCTTGGCGCCGACAGTCTCATTGGCGGCAGCGGCAACGACATTCTCGTTGGCGGCACCGGAGCCGACACGCTGAATGGCGGCGAGGGAGCGGACACCCTGCAAGGCTCATCTGGCGTGCTGGACTTCGTGAACTCCCAGGTCGAGCATTTCGTGTTCGACTGGCTGCCGACCAATGGGCAGTTCGATGTGGTCATCGGTTACGAGGCCGGCTTCGAGAAGATCGTCATCAGCAAGGCAGCCTTCGCAGGCTTCGGCGATAACACGAACTTGGGCTACACAGGCCAACTCAATCAATCCGTAGTCGGGACATCGGCCCAGTTCTTCTATGAGTTCGAAACGACGACCCGGTTTGGCCTCTACTACGATCAGGATGGCACAGGGGTGTCGGCGAGGGTCAAAATCGGCGAGTTTGCGACTGGCCTTCAGGCGGGCGACTTCATCCTCGTCGCTTGACAGGCTCGCCCAGCGCGCCGAGGCCGGCCTCGATCACCTTGCGCATCAGTGTCGGCAACGGCTCGTCGCCCAGTGCGGCGAGCGGCGTGAAGCGGCCGCCCTCGGGCGCGTCTGTCATCGCCGGCACGCGGGCGGCCAGCACGGTCAGCTCCAGCGGAAAGTGCGTGAAGACATGGCGCACTGGTATGTTCGCGGTCAGCCAGTCGGCCAGCAATGGCCGTGAGGCCATCGCATCAGCCGCATCCGGTTCAGCGGTCCATGCGCTGGTCGGCACCTCCGCCATCCCGCCGAGCAGGCCCTTGGGCGGACGGGTGCGCAGCAGGATTGCCCCATCTGCGCGCAGCACCACGAAGGCGATGCCATGCCGCTGGGCGCGCTCCTTCTTCGGGGCCTTGCGCGGATAGCTCTCCTGCGTGCCGGCCTGTCGGGCCCGGCAGGGCGCCTGCCAGGGGCAGAGCGCACAGGCCGGCTTGCGCGGCGTGCAGATTGTGGCTCCCAAATCCATCAGCGCCTGCGCGAAATCGCCGGGCCTGTCCGTCGGCACGATGGCCAGCGTGTGCGCGGCAACCGCGCCGCGCCCTGCCGGCATTGGCGCCTCCAGCGCATGCAGCCGGCTCATCACCCGCTCGACATTGCCATCAACCGCCGCAGCGACGCGCCCGAACGCAATGGCCGCCACGGCTGCCGCCGTGTAGGCGCCGATGCCGGGCAGGCTGCGCAAGCCCGCCTCGGTATCCGGAAAATGCCCGCCATGCAGGGCAACCACGGCTTGCGCACAGGCATGCAGGTTGCGCGCGCGGCTGTAGTAGCCCAGCCCGGCCCAGGCGTTCATGACTGCCTCGGACGGCGCGGAAGCCAGCGCCCCGACATCGGGAAAGCGGGCCAGAAATGCGGCGAAATAGGGCTTCACCGCCTGAACCGTCGTCTGCTGCAGCATGATTTCCGACAGCCAGACCCGGTAAGGATCGGGCTGCTCGCCAGCCCGCGCCCGCCATGGCAGATCGCGCCGGTGGCGGTCATACCAGATCAGCAGATCAGACGCGGAAGCGGTGGACATGCCCCTTGGTGGACCGGGAGGGCTGCGCCCCGCAATCCCCCTGGCGGACAAGTCTGTTGAAGCCGGCGTTCACGCATGGGACAGTGCCGCGATGACCGCACCCGCAAACCCGCGCAAGCGCCCCCAGGCCAGGCCGCTGGCAGACCTGATCGGCACGGCGATTTCGCCGGCGCTTGCTGCCAAGGGCTTTGCGGGGCGGGAGATCATCAGCGGCTGGGGCACGATCATCGGCGAACGGCTGGCCTTGCGCTCGCGCCCCTTGAAGATCGACTGGCCGCGCAAGCGGCCTGACAGCGACGCCGAGCGCAGCGAACCGGCTACCCTCGTCGTGCTGGTCGAAAGCGCCTTTGCCCCGGAGTTGCAGCATGCTGCGCCGGTGCTCATCGCGCGCATCAACGCCCATCTCGGCTGGCCTGCTGTGGGCCGCCTGGTCTTGCGGCAAGGGCCGGTCGCGAGCGGCACACAGGCAGGCAACGGGCCGGTGAGACCCCTTGCACCGTCCCTGGTCGAAGGCATCGAGAAGGCCGCCGCCGCCATCGCAGAGCCTGCCCTCAAGGAGGCCATCACGCGGCTGGGAATGGCTGTCGGCCGCAAGGCAGCGCGCACGCGGGATGCGGGTTGATCCGGCACGGGGCGGGCCGGCGGCTGCCAGCCATGCTGGCGGAAACGTGTTCGGCCCCGATGCTTGCCTTCAGGCCCGATGGCAGTATGGTCCTGTCCAAAATGCTGGCCTGCTGTTTGCGTGCCAGCCCGCCTTGAAGCTGCCGAAGAGGTCAACGATGACGACACGCCGTGAGGTTCTGCTGGGTGGCTCAGCCGCCGCGATGGTGCTGGCCGGTGCTGCCCCTGTGCAAGCCCAGTCCACGCTGAACATGGCCGAGGTCCTCGCCGCCACCAACCCTGCCCTTCCCGACCTGGTCTATGGCCCGGCCGATGCCAGGGTCACGATCATCGAATATGCCTCGACCACCTGCTCGCATTGCGCGCGCTTCCACAACGATGTCTTCCCCGAACTGAAGGCAAAGTATGTCGACAGCGGCAAGGTGCGCTTCATCTTCCGCAACTTCGTGCTCAATCCGCTGGATATGGCGGCTTCGATGCTGTCCTATTGCGGCCCTGCCGAGCGGCGCGGTGCCTTCCTCGAATTCCTGTTCAAGCAACAGGAGAAGTGGGCCTTCACCAACACGCCGCTGGATGCCCTGCTGACAGCCGCGCGGCAGGCCGGTTTCACACAGGAAACTTTCAACGCTTGCTTGCAACGGCAGGATTTGTATGTCGCGTTGAATGCCATCAAGGACAAGGCGGCTGATGGTTTCAAGGTCAACTCGACGCCGACCCTGATCATCAACGGGCAGGTTCATCGCGGTGCGCTCACCATGCCGGAACTCGACAAAATCCTGCAGCCTCTGCTGGGTGCCTGAGGCGCCTGAGGGGCTGGGAGGCGCGCGCCTGCCAACCACGGGCCAGCCTTCATGAAGCTGACCCGTCTCAGGCTCACAGGCTTCAAGTCCTTCGTTGAGGCCACCGAGTTCCAGATCGAGCCCGGCCTGTCCGGTGTGGTCGGGCCCAATGGTTGCGGCAAGTCCAACCTTGTCGAGGCGCTGCGCTGGGTGATGGGCGAAAGCTCGTTCAAGAACATGCGCGCCTCGGGCATGGACGACGTGATCTTTGCAGGCTCCGGCACGCGTCCGGCGCGCAATGTCGCCGAAGTTGGCCTGACGCTCGACAACAGCGACCGCAAGGCACCCAGCCAGTTCAACGATGTCGACCTTCTGGAGATCACCCGGCGGATCGAGCGCGAAGAGGGCTCGACCTATCGGGTCAATGGCAAAGAAGTGCGCGCCCGTGACGTGCAACTGCTCTTTGCCGACGCGGCAACGGGCTCGCGCTCGCCTGCGCTGGTCCGGCAGGGGCAGATCAGCGAGATCATCTCGGCCAAGCCCCAGTCGCGCCGCCGCATCCTCGAAGATGCAGCCGGCATTGCAGGGCTGCACTCGCGCCGCCATGAGGCCGAACTGAGGCTGAAGGCCGCCGAGGACAACCTTGTCAGGCTCGAGGATGTGCTGCGCGAGATCGAAAGCCAGATCGAGGCCCTGAAACGCCAGGCGCGGCAGGCCGGCCGCTACAAGTCCCTTGCCGCAGAGATCCGCACCGCCGAAGCCCTGCTCGCCGCGATCAGCTATCGCGAGGCGCGCGACCAGGCTGCCGCCGCCGAGCGGGCTGCGGAAGCCGCCTTGCGTGATGTCGCCGAAGCCACCCGCATCCAGGCCGAAGCGGCGCGTCATCAGGCTGTTGCGGCCCATGCCCTGCCCGGCCTGCGTGAGGCCGAAGCGGCGGCGGCTGCCGCCTTGACGCGCGTCAGGCGCGCCCTCGACGAGTTGGAAGCCGAGGAGCGCCGCAACCGCCAGCGCGCCGACGATCTGGCCCGCCGGCTGGTCGAACTCGACACCGATCTGGAGCGCGAGGCGGCTCTGGCTGCCGATGCCGAGGCCAGTCTCGCCCGCCTGAGCGCCGAACAATCGTCATTGGAGGCGGGTGGCGCAGGCAGTGCCGAACGGCGCAGCATGGCCGCCAGCCAGCAGGCCGGTGCCGACAGGGCGCTGTCCGAAGCGGAAGCCGCGCAGGCCACGGCCCAGACGGCGCTGTCAGACCTCACCGCGCGGCGCGGCGCGTTCGAGCGCACCGTGCGGGAGGCCTCCGAGCGCGCGGCTCGCCACCGGGTCGAGCGCGAAGGCCTGGAACGGGCGCTGGTTGCGCTCGATGCCTCCAGCGGGGCTGGCGCAGCCATCGAGGCCTTGCGCGAGGCTGTCGCAGCCGCCAGTCGTCTGGCCGAGGAGGCCGATGTTGCGGCGACACAGGCCCGTGCCGCGCTCTCCATCGCGCGCGAGGCCGAGGCCCGGGCCCGCGCGCCCCAGGGCGAGGCGGACCGCAAGGCCCAGCGCCTTGAGACCGAAGTCCGGACCCTTCAGAAGCTGCTTTCATCCGCGTCAGGTGGCCTGTGGCCGCCAGTCCTTGACCAGATTGCCGTGCAGAAGGGCTACGAGACAGCGCTTGGCGCGGCCCTCGGCGATGATCTCGATGCCTCGTCCAATCCCTCCGCGCCGGCTCACTGGCGCGACACCGGCACGTCAGGCGACGATCCGGCCCTGCCGGGCGATGCCGAACCTCTGGCATCGAAAGTGCGCGCGCCGTCTGCCATGCTGCGCAGACTGCACCAGATCGGCGTTGTCACCCGCAGCGATGGACTGCGTCTGGCGAGCCAGCTCAAAGTCGGCCAGCGGCTGGTTTCGAAGGAAGGCGATCTGTGGCGCTGGGATGGTTTCACCGCGGCCGCGGAAGCGCCGACCCCGGCCGCGCGCCGCCTCGCCGAAAGGAACCGGCTGGGTGATCTCGAGCGAGAGGCACAACTGGCCCGCGAAGGGGCGGAGGCGGCCCGTGAAGCGTTGGACGCCGCCCAGAATGCCGTGCGGCAGGCCGCTCAGACCGAAAGCCAATGCGTGGAAGCCGCCCGCGACCAGCGCCGTCGTCTGGACGCCACGCGCGAGCAACTGGCGACGGCCGAGCGCAGGATTGCCGAAACAGCCTCACGGCGCGCCAGCCTCGTCGAGGGTGTCGGGCGTCTCGGTGCCTCGGAGGCGGAGGCCGCAATGGCCCGCACCCAGGCCGAAGAGGCCCTGACATCGCTGACCCCTTCACCAGACCTTGAAGCAGCCCTTGCGCAGGCCCGCGCCCTTGTCGCCGAACGCCGGACCCTTGCAGCGGAGGCCCGCGCCACCGTGCAGACACTGGATCGCGAGGACGCCTTGCGCCGCGAGCGCCTGGCCACCGTGGCCAGCGAGAAGACCCGCTGGGTCGAACGCATGGCCCGCTCTGAAGCAGCGCGGGCCGAGTCGCTCAAGCGCCGCGAGGCGGCCACTGAGGAAAGCCGCTTGCTGGCGGAAGCTCCCGACACGTTCCTGGTGCGCCGCCGCGAGCTTCTGGCGACCATCGAAACAGCGGAGGCGACCCGCAAGGCGGCTGCCGATGATCTCGCCCGTGCCGAAGCGCTCCAGGCCGAAGCGGACCGGGCCGCACGCCTCGCGCTCGATGCCCTGTCCGGCACCCGCGAGGCGCGGGCTGCCTGCGAGGCCCGCGTCGAGGCAGCGCGGGCCCGGCTCGACGATGTCACGCGCTCCATCACCGAGACCCTCGACACCACGCCGGCAGGCCTGTTCCAACTGGCGGGGCTCGAACCCGGCGAGGCCCTGCCCGCAGCGCAAGAGACCGAGCGCAAGCTGTCAGCCCTCAAGGCGGACCGCGAACGGCTGGGTGCGGTCAACCTGCGCGCCGACGACGAGTTGACCGAAATCGAAGCCAAGCGCGATGGCCTGATCAGCGAGCGCGACGATCTCAACGAGGCGATCCGCCGGCTGAGGCAGGCCATCGGCTCGCTCAACCGCGAAGGCCGCGAGCGGCTGCTGGCGGCTTTCGAGGTGGTCAACGGCCACTTCAAGCGGCTCTTCGGAGTGCTGTTCGGCGGCGGCGAGGCCGAGCTGACCCTGATTGATTCGGATGACCCGCTCGAAGCGGGCCTCGAAATCCTGGCGCGGCCGCCGGGCAAAAAGACGCAGGTCATGTCGCTGCTGTCAGGCGGCGAGCAGGCCCTGACGGCAACTGCGCTGATCTTCGCGGTGTTCCTGACCAACCCCTCACCGATCTGTGTGCTCGATGAGGTCGATGCGCCGCTCGATGACGCCAACGTCGAACGCTACTGCGATCTTCTGCGCGACATGGTGGGCCAGACCGAGACACGCTTTGTCGTGATCACGCACAACCCGATCACCATGGCGCGCATGGACCGCCTCTTTGGTGTCACCATGGCCGAGCGCGGCGTCTCGCAACTGGTCTCGGTCGATTTGGAAACCGCCGAGCGCATCCGCGAGGCGGTCTGAGGACTGGCCGTTTCCAGCCCAGGCAAGCCGGCTGAAATCATCCGGATTTCAGATGTTTAGCCTTGCCTGATCGGTTCTTGACAGCTATCGGTCACGAAAATATGGTGCGCCCGGTTTCGAAGAGGGGTTGTCTTCGGCCACCCGGCGCGCCTCCCAGCGCGATGTGTGAAGGTCTGACAGATGTCGGAACAGAGCAAGCCGGGTGATCGCGCTTCGGCAGGATCGGACCCCTCTGATGAGGCCGGGATGGCGGCGAGACTTCGCCACATCGATGCCCGTCTGTCGGAAATCCGGTCGGATCGCGCACCAACCAAAGAGCCGGGAGGCCGCCTCGCGGCTGATGGTTCGGCCATGGCGCGCGGCATGAAACTGGTGTCCGAGTTCGTTGCCGGCATTGCTGCTGGCGGCATCCTCGGGTGGCTGATTGATCGTTATGCGGGCATCCAGCCGTTTGGACTGTTGATTGGACTTATGTTTGGGTTTGCAGCCGGCCTCAGAAACCTGTATCGGGCCACTCAAAGTCAGTCAGGTCCGCCACCGGGACCCCCACAAGGGCCGCCGGGCTGATCTGTGAAGACCACTGCTGACGACCCTAGTCTGTTGAAGCGAACGCGAGACGTAGAACGCCATGGCAAGCCCGCTTGACCAATTCCAGATCAAGCCGATCGTGTCGCTCGGCAAGATCGGCAATTCCGAGATCGCGTTCACCAACTCGTCGCTGTTCATGATGCTGGTGGTGCTGGCCATCGGCGTTTTCTTCATGATGGCCACCGCACAGCGCTCTCTGGTCCCCGGTCGCCTGCAATCCTTTGCCGAGATGCTCTACGAGTTCGTCGCCAACACGCTGAAAAGCGCGGCCGGCAAGGAAGGCATGCAGTTCTTCCCGCTCGTGTTCTCGCTGTTCCTGTTCGTGCTGACGGCCAACTTCATGGGCATGATCCCCGGCTCGTTCACGGTCACCAGCCACATCATAGTCACCTTCGCCCTCGCCATGGTCGTGTTCCTGACCGTGATTGGCGTCGGCTTTGCCAAGCACGGCACGCACTTTCTCGGGCTGTTTGTGCCCGGTGGCGCGCCGGCGCTTCTGGTGCCCTTCCTCGTCGTGATCGAGGTCATCTCCTTCCTCTCGCGTCCGATCTCCCTCGGCATGCGTCTTTTTGCCAACATGCTGGCAGGGCACATCGCCCTCAAGGTCTTCGCCGGTTTCGTCGTGTCGCTCGGCGCGCTCGGCATCGGCGGCATTCTCGGTGCCACCTTGCCGCTCGGCATGATCGTGGCCCTCACTGCCCTCGAATTCCTCGTTGCGTTCCTGCAGGCTTATGTCTTCACGATCCTGACCTGCGTGTATCTCAACGACGCCCTCCACCCCGGTCACTGAGATCCAGTTTCCGGCCCTCCCTTCCCTATCTACCGATCCAAAACCTCAAGGAGTACGACCATGGACGCCCAAGCCGCAAAGTTCCTCGGTGCCGGCATTGCCTGTCTCGGCATGGGCCTCGCCGCCATCGGCGTTGGCAACATCTTCGGCAACTTCCTCTCGGGTGCCCTGCGCAATCCGTCGGCGGCAGACAGCCAGTTCGGTCGTGCCTTCGTCGGCGCGGCGCTCGCTGAAGGTCTGGGCATCTTCGCACTCGTCGTCGCGCTCCTCCTGCTCTTCACCTGATCCCGCATCCGGGTTCGGAACAAGCGCGCGGCGCGTGACCCGGTCACGCCTGCGCGCGATGTCTTTCATGTGATGAAGTTCTGAGGGTCCGCGACCATGGCGTCACCGCAAAAGACGGGCACGGAAGTTCCAGGCGGCGCAGCCGACGTGGGCTTTCCGCCGTTCAAGACCGAGACCTTTGCCTCGCAGTTGCTCTGGCTGGCGATCTTTTTCGGCCTGCTCTACTGGCTTGTGTCGAAGGTCTTCGCGCCGCGCCTGACCGATGTGATCGAAGGCCGCGCCTCGCGCATTGCCCGCGACCTCGACGATGCGGCGGCTGCCAAGGCAAAGGCCGAGGAAGCGGGGCGCGCCTACGAGACCTCGCTGGCAGAGGCCAAGGCCAAGGCGCAATCCATCGCACAGGCCAAGCGCGACGAGGTCAACGCCGGCGTTGAGGCCCGGCGCAAGGCGCTGGAAGGCGATCTTGCAGCCAAGCTGGCGGCAGCCGAAGCGCAGATTGCCACCACCAAGACAAAGGCCATGGCCAATGTCGAGGGCATTGCCGCCGAAGCCGCGTCGGCCATCGTGCAACGCCTCGGGGGCTCCGCTCCGGCCAAGGGCGATCTCGATGCGGCCCTCAAAGCTGCCCTGAAAGCCTGAGGAGCGCGCCATGCTGTCCAACACCTATCTGTGGAGCGCCGTCGGCCTCGTCCTGTTCTTCGCCATTCTGGCGAAGTTCGGCGTGCACACGATGATCCTTTCCGCGCTCGACTCGCGCGGCGAGAAGATCGCGGCGGAACTCGAAGAGGCACGCCGCCTCCGGGAAGATGCCCAGAAGCTGCTCGCCGAATTCGAAGCCAAGCGCAAGGCAGCCGAAGCCGAGGCGGATGCGATCGTCTCGGCTGCCAAGGACGAAGCTGACAGGCTGGCCAAGGATGCCGAGGTCAAGATGACTGACTTCATCGCTCGGCGCACCAAAACCGCTGAACTCAAGATAGCCCAGGCGGAAGCCCAGGCCTCTGCCGATGTTCGCGCCGCCGCTGCCGACGCTGCCGCCAAGGCTGCCGAAGCGCTGCTGCGCGGCCAGATGACCGGCAAGGCCGGCGCTGACATGCTTGCCAAGGGTCTTGGTGACATCAAGGCGAAGCTGAACTGAGCTTCAGGCGGCTGTTCGCGATAGACAACAGGAAAGCCGGGCGCTTGATGTGCCTGGCTTTCTGCTTTGTAGCCCTGTGCTCGAACGCTCCTGACAGATGGACGCGGTGGCAGGGACGCGCCCTGCTGCGCCCTAACCGGCCTTGATCCCGGCCTCGTTGATCAGCTTGCCCCACTTGTCCATCTCGGATTTGAGGAAACCGGCCAGTGCGGCTGGCGTTGAAGCCACAATCTCGGCTCCCAGGGTCGCCATGCGCTCCTTGACCTGGGTATCTGCCATGACCCTCACCGTGTCGGCGTGAATCCGTGCGACGACCTCGTCGGGCGTGCCCTTGGGCGCAAACAGCGCGAACCACGATGACACGTCGAAACCCGGCACGGCCTCGGCCACCGGCGCGAACTCGGGTGCCACCGGAGAGCGCTTCGCTGTGGTGATGCCCAAAGACCGGATCGAGCCGGCCCGCACATGGCCCATGGCCTGCGTGATGTTGTCGAAGATCAGGTCGATGCGCCCGCCGATCAGATCCTGCGTGGCCTGCGCCGTGCCCCGATAGGGCAGATGCACCATGTCGGTGCCGGTCAGCTTCTTGAACAGTTCGCCCGACAGGTGGACCGATGTTCCCACCCCTGATGAGCCATAGGTCAGCTTGCCGGGGTTGGCCTTCGCAAAGGCAATCAGTTCCGGCACATTGCGTGCCGCGACATGGTTGCCGACGACAAGCAGGTTGGGCACCAGTGCCAGCAGGCTCACCGGCTTGAAGTCGCCGATCGGGTCATAATTCAGCTTCGGGTAGAGGAACTGATTGGTGGCCATGCCCACTGACACGATCAGCAGTTGCGAACCGTCCTGCTCGCCGCGCGCCACCTGTTCGGTGCCGATATTGCCGCCGGCACCGCCCTTGTTCTCGACCACGAGGTTGCTGTTCCAGATCTGGCCGATCTTCTCAGCCCAGAGCCGCCCGATGATGTCGGTCGCGCCTGCCGGCGGAAACGGAACCACCAGCTTGACTGTCCGCGAGCCGGGAAATGCGCCTTGGGCCCTGACGAGCGAGGGGGCGCTCATGGCGCCTGCCATCGCAGCCGCCCCGATACCGCCCATGACGGCGCGGCGATTCATGTTCCGGTTCATGCCATCCTCCATCGCGCGCCTCTTCAGATCGGGCGCTGCTTGAACAGGATGATGACCGGATACGCAGAGCCCGTCCAGAGGCAGTTCAGGCCCAAGGCTGCAGCAGCGGAAGCGCCCGGTCTGGTCTGGCCCTGATCAGGCCGACAGCCTGGCGTCCACCAGCGCCCGCAGCGCGCGCAGGTCCTTGACGAAGCCGCGAATGCCTTCCGACAGCTTCTCGGTGGCCATTGCATCCTCGTTCAGGGCCAGCCGGAAGCGCTTCTCATCCATGCGCAGGCGGGGCGGAACCTTGCCATGGCCAGCCTCGCCCAGCTTGCGCGGCAGCGCACCGTCCGATGCGGCCAGTTCATCCAGCAGCGCCGGCGAAATCGTCAGGCGGTCGCACCCGGCCAAGGCCTCGATCTCGCCGATGTTGCGGAAGGAGGCACCCATCACCACCGTCTGGATGCCGTGGGCCTTGTAGTAATGATGGATGGCCCTCACCGAGACCACGCCGGGATCGGTTTCGGCGGTGTAGGGCCCGCCGCCAGCCTTCAGATGCCAATCGAGGATGCGACCGACGAAGGGCGAAATCAGGAACACCTTCGCATCGGCGCAGGCCACCGCCTGGGCCAGCGAGAACAGCAAGGTCAGATTGCAGTCGATGCCCTCCTGCTGGAGCACCCGCGCTGCCCGGATCCCTTCCCACGTCGCGGCGACCTTGATCAGCACCCGTGAGCGGTCAACACCGCGCGCGGCGTAGTCGGCGATCAGCGCCCGGCCCTTGGCGATGCTGGCGCGCGTGTCGAATGACAGGTCGGCATCGACTTCGGTCGACACGCGCCCTGGCACGATACCGGCCAGTTCGGCCCCGAAAGTGACGGCAAGCCGGTCGCAGACGGCGTTGATGCGGGCAACCTTGCTGCCGCCTTGCCGCTTGCCCCAGCCAATGGCCTCCTCGACCAGCGCGGCATAGGCCGGCATTTCGACCGCTTTCAGGATGAGCGTGGGATTGGTGGTGCAATCCACCGGCTTCAACCGCCTGACGGCTTCAATGTCGCCCGTATCAGCGACGATGGTGGTCATGGTGGCCAGTCTGGCCAGCTTCGAGCTCATGGCGCGGTCCTGCATGGTTGGAATCCAGTGCTGTGAGTTAGCGGAACTTGTCCGCCTTTGTCACGCTTGCCCGCGCGTCTTTCCCGGGCGGCTGCGACACATGCGACCTGGAACAGGCCCTGTCATGGATTTCATCCGATTGTCATGGGAGTTGCCTAGGAGCAGTGGCTTGCTATTGATGCCTGAGGGGAGAAATCAGATGACTCAGAAGATCACCACGCTGCTTTCTGCAGCCATGGCCGCAGGCCTTGTTCTGTCTGCCGCGCCGGTGCTGGCACAGGAAGGCAAGCTGCTGCTCTACACCAGCCAGCCCAACACCGATGCGCAGCAGACGATCGATGCCTTCAGGGCGAAATTCCCGAAGGTGGATGTCTCCTTCGTGCGTGATGGCACCCCGCGCATCATGGCCAAGCTGCAGGCGGAGTTTGCGGCCGGCCAGCCGCAGCCCGACGTGCTGCTGATTGCCGATTCGGTGACCATGGAAGGGCTGAAGCGCGACAACCGCCTCCTCGCCCACACCGGTGCCAATGTCGCCGCCTATCCGGCAGCCCTGCACGACAAGGACCGGACCTGGTTCTCCACCAAGCTGATCACCACCGGCATCGTCTACAACACGCGCGCCACCATGGTGCCGACCTCGTGGCTGGACCTGACAAAGCCCGAAGCCAAGGGGCAGGTGGCCATGCCCTCGCCGCTCGCCTCCGGAGCGGCCCTGATCCACACCGTGACGCTGGCCCGCAACCTGCCGGCAAGCTGGGGCTATTACGAACAACTCCAGAAGAACGGCGCTCTTGCAGCGGGCGGCAATGGTGACATCCTGCGTCAGGTCGCCACCGGCGAGAAGATGTATGGCATGATCGTCGACTTCATGCCGATCCGCGAGAAAGCCAAGGGCGCACCGGTCGCTTTCGTGGCACCCAAGGAAGGGTTGTCCGCCGTGACCGAGCCCGTGGCCATTCTGCGCTCGGCGAAGAACCCCGAAGCTGCCAAGGCTTTTGTCGATTTCCTTCTGTCGCGCGAAGGTCAGGAACTCGCCCGCAAGCAGGGTTATGTGCCGGCCCACCCTGACGTCGCCCCGCCTGAAGGCTTCCCGGCCAGGGCAGCCATGACGCTGATGCCCTTCGATCCGGCCCAGGCGCTCGCTGACGAGGCGACAAGCCGCAAGCGCTTTGCCGACATCTTCGGCCAGTGACACCGGCTGAACTGACCACCCGGTGAGCCTCGCCTCTGGCCGTGCCCCCGGATTGACGGCCCTGCCGGTGCTGGCAGGGCCGTCGTTTTCCCGTGACGGGTTTGCGGTGCTCGTGCTGCTGATCGCAGCGGCCGGCCTGTTCGGCCTGATGCCGCTGGGCCGGTTGCTGCTGACTGCGCTCGCGCCGGACGGCCTCCTGTCGTTTGAGTCCGTGGCCAGCCAGATCGCCAGCCGTGCTGCCGGACGCGCCACATGGCACACGCTGGAAACTGCCGGGCTGTCGGCCATTGGCGCGCTGGTGCTGGGGGCGGGCTTTGCCCTGACACTCGCCATCACCGATGTCAGGGGCAAGCGCGCCCTTGCCTTCCTGTTCGTCTTTTCGCTGATGGTCGCGCCGCAGGTCATCGCGCTCGCCTTCCTCAGCATGGCAGGCCCGGCATCTCCCGTGTTGGCCCCGCTTGGACTTGCGCCTGCACCAGGCACGGCCAATCCGCTTTTCGGGCGCAATGGCACGATCCTGGTCATGGCCCTGCACCATGCTCCGCTGGTTGCGATCACGGTCTGGTCAGGTCTGCGCTATCTGCCGCGCTCGGTGATCGAGGCCGCCCAGCTTGAGGGAGCCACCACCGCACAAGTGGTGCGCCGGATCCTGCTGCCGATGCTGCGCGGCAATCTGGTCGCCGGCGGCCTGCTGGCCTTCGTCGCCGGGGTCGGCAATTTCGGCATTCCGGCCCTGCTCGGCATGCCGGTCAATTACCTCACCTTGCCGACGCTGATCTATCGGCGGCTGACCAGTTTCGGCCCGTCAGTCCTGTCGGACATGGCAGCCCTGGCCATGGTCGTGGCCGTGATCGCCGGGATCGGCACGATCATCGGAGCCGTGCTGATGCGCAGGAACCTCGGCAAGGTCGACATCGAACAGCGCATGACGCCGTTTGCGCCGCTGGGCCCCTGGCGGCTGCCGGTCGAGATCGCGCTCTGGACGCTGTTGGCGTTCAAGGTTGGCCTGCCTTTCCTGTCCTTGCTGGGCGATGCGCTCAGGCCGGCGCTGGGCGTGCCGCTCGGGTTTGCGACCATCACGCTGGAGAAGTTCCACGAGGTGCTCGTGCGGCAGGATGTGACGACGCGCGCCTTCCGCAACTCGTTCCTGATGGCAGCCACGGCCGCCATGATCCTGTGCGGACTTGCGATCCTCTTCGCCTATGTGCTCGAACGCCGTGTGAAGCGCCTGAGGCCAGCGCTCGAAGCCCTGATCGAGGTGCCCTATGCGCTGCCCGGCGTGGTGCTGGCCATCGCCTGCATCCTTCTGTTCCTGAAGCCGTTGCCGCTGATCGGCATCAGCATCTACGGCACCGTCTTCATCATCCTGTTCGCCTATCTGGCGCGGTTTCTGGCACCGGCGATGAAGCCGGTGCTGGCCGCCATGGGCCAGATCGAGGTGCACCACGAGGAAGCAGCGCGGCTGGATGGCGCGACCTACTGGCAACTGATGCGCTTCATCGTGGCGCCGATCCTGCTGCCCGCTGCCAGCGCAGGGGCCCTGCTGGTCTTTCTGGTCGCCTTCAACGAGTTGACGGTCTCGGCCCTGCTCTGGTCGGCTGGCACAGAAACCCTCGGCGTCGTGCTGTTCAGCCTGAAGGAGACCGGTCTTGCCGGTGAGGCGGCGGCCGTGGCGATCAGCGCCAGCGTGGTGATCCTCGCCGTGATGCTGGGCCTCGACCGCATGGCGCACCGGTTGCCCGACGGCGTGCTGCCCTGGCGGATCTGACAGGGCACGGGCCGTTGGCTATTCCGCAGCCTGCGCCAGGGCTGGCTGCCCCTCGCCCTGGAACAAGGCGCGCGCGGCCCGTGTCTCGCGCACAATGAAGTCGACCGTCGTGCGCACCCGGGCCACATCCTTGAGGTCGGCATGCACAACCAGCCAGAACGAGCGCTGGATGGACACCTTGTCGGCCAGAACCTGAACCAGCCCGGCGTGGCGTTGCGCCATGAAATGGGGCAGCACGCAAACCCCCCCGCCAGCCGCCACCATTGCCATCTGGGCATTGAGGTTGGATGATTGCGTGCGGGCCCGAAGTCCGCGCGAGACCTCGTCGAGATAGTCCAGTTCCGGCGTGAAGATCAGGTCGTCGATATAGCCGATCACCGCATGCCCGTGCAGGTCGTCCGGCTCGGTCAGGGCTGGTGCATCGGCCAGATAAGATGGCGAGGCGAACAGTCCCAGCCGGTAGTCGACCAGTTTGCGCGCGACGATCTTGCCTTCCTTGGGCGGGGCCAGCGTGATCGCCACATCGGCCTCCCGCTTGGACAAGGACAGCAGGCGCGGCATGGCCACCAGTTGCAGCTCCAGCGCCGGTGAAGCGGCCATGAATGTCGCCAGCCGCGGCGCAAGGAAAGAGGTTCCGAAACCATCCGGCGCACCGACCCGGACGACGCCGGACAGCGCCATGTCCGCCCCGCCGATCTCGCTCTGGATCGAGAGCGCGTCGGTCTCCATGCTTTCCGCCTTGGCCAGAAGGCGCTCGCCATGGGGCGTCAGGGCATAGCCTTGCGGTCGCCGCTCGAACAGCTTGGCCTTCAGCGATGTCTCGAGCGATGAAATCCGGCGCGAGACCGTGGCATGGTCTGCTCCCAGCCGGCGGGCAGCCGATGTGAGCCGGCCCGAACGGGCCACGGCCAGAAAGAACCTGAGATCGTCCCAGTCGAAGCGTTCCATCCCTTGGCTCCCGTTTTTCTGCACAGGTTGCGGTCATCAATACACCTAGCCGTGCGCGAATGACAATGCTAACCACCTGACAAGCAGCCTGGGCAGACCAGGAACAGATCATCCCGGAGGACGCACCCATGATCACCTATGGCCATTTCATCGGCGGCAAGCATGTCGCAGGCACCTCGGGGCGGTTTGCCGATGTCTTCCAGCCCATGGACGGCACCGTGCGCGGCAAAGTGGCTCTTGCCTCGGTGGCCGAGCTCACCGCCGCCGTCGCCAATGCCAAGGCCGCGCAGCCCGCCTGGGCTGCCACCAACCCGCAGCGCCGCGCCCGCATTCTGATGAAGTTCCTCGATCTCGTGGCGCAGAATGTCGACGAACTGGCCGACATCCTGGCCCGCGAGCATGGCAAGACCATCCCCGATGCCAAGGGCGACATCCAGCGCGGTGTCGAAGTGGTCGAGATGTGCGTGGGTGCCCCGCACATGCTCAAGGGCGAATACACCGACAGCGCCGGCCCCGGCATCGACATCTATTCCATGCGCCAACCGCTCGGCGTCGTCGCCGGCATCACGCCGTTCAACTTCCCAGCCATGATCCCGATGTGGAAGCTCGGGCCGGCCATCGCCTGCGGCAACGCTTTCATCCTCAAGCCATCCGAACGCGATCCGGGCGTGCCGATGCGCCTGGCCGAGTTGATGATCGAGGCCGGCCTGCCGCCTGGCATCCTCAATGTCGTCAACGGCGACAAGGAGAGCGTGGACGCGATCATCGATGACCCGGACATCCAGGCCATCGGCTTTGTCGGCTCCACCCCGATCGGGCAATACATCTACGGGCGCGGCTGCGCCAACGGCAAGCGCGTGCAGGCCTTCGGCGGTGCCAAGAACCACATGATCATCATGCCCGATGCCGACATGGATCAGGCTGTCGATGCGCTGATCGGCGCAGGCTATGGCGCGGCCGGCGAGCGCTGCATGGCGATTTCGGTGGCGGTGCCGGTTGGCCAGAAGGCCGCCGATGAACTGGTCAAGCGGCTCATTCCGCGCGTCGAGAGCCTGAAGGTCGGCCCTTCGACCGACGGCTCGGCTGATTTTGGTCCCCTCGTCACCCGTGCGCACCTCGACAAGGTCAAGTCCTACGTCGATCTGGGCATCACCGAGGGCGCGAAACTCGTCGTCGATGGCCGCGGCTTCACGATGCAGGGCTATGAGAACGGCTTTTACATGGGCGGCTGCCTGTTCGATCATGTCACCACTGACATGCGCATCTACAAGGAAGAGATCTTCGGGCCTGTCCTGTCTGTCGTGCGTGCGCCGGACTACAGCGCGGCGCTCAAGATGACCAATGACCATGAATACGGCAACGGCACGGCCATCTTCACCCGTGATGGCGACGCGGCCCGCGATTTTGCCTCCAAGGTGCAGGTCGGCATGGTCGGCATCAACGTGCCGATCCCCGTGCCTCTGGCCTATCACACCTTTGGCGGCTGGAAGCGCTCCGCCTTCGGAGACCTCAACCAGCATGGTCCGGATGCGTTCCGCTTCTACACCAAGACCAAGACCGTGACAGCCCGCTGGCCTTCCGGCATCAAGGACGGGGCGGACTTCTCGATCCCGACCATGGGCTGAAGCCCAGAGCCACACCGGGGGCAAGCACGCTTGCCTCCCGGCCAAGGCCGTTGATGCCGGTCAAGGCACACTGGCGCAAAGCGGCGTCACATCCTAAGTCATGAATGTGATGACCATGGCCACCAGCGCGGGCGAGCCGGCGGGTGAAGCGCTGCCACTGCGCTTTGCCATCCGTGGCATGACCTGCGCATCCTGCGTTGCCCATGTCGAGAGGGCGGTCGCAGGGCTTGCCGGTGTGGCTGGCATCGAGGTCAACCTGCCGCTGGAGCGCGCCGATGTCCGGTTGGCAACCGGCGGTGGTGCAGATGCCGGCACGATGGACGCTCTCGCGCGACGCATCGTCACCGTCATTGCCGATGAAGGCTATGAGGCCCGGCTGGTTTCCGACGAAGCCGATACCGGCTCTGCCCGCGCCCGCCATGCTGCCGAACAGGAGGCTGACGAGGCCGCCCTGAAGCGCGCGACACTCACCGCAGCCGTGCTGACACTGCCTGTCATGACACTCGAAATGGGCGCGCATCTGGTTCCGGCTTTCCACCACTGGCAGCTTGCCAGCATGGGTGAGTGGGCCGGCCAGCCCACAGCCCGCTGGATCGCGCTCGCGCTCACCACGCTTGTGCTGGCCGGGCCGGGATGGCGCTTTTTCCACATCGGCCTGCCGATGCTGCTGCGTGGCAGACCGGAGATGAACGCGCTTGTCGCGCTCGGGTCCGGCGCAGCCTATCTCTATTCGGCCGTCGCCACGCTGGCACCGGGGTTGTGGCCGACAGGCGGCGGCCATGTCTACTTCGAGAGCGCTGCCGTGATCATCACGCTGATCCTCCTGGGCCGGCTGATCGAAATGCGCAGCCGTGGCCGGACGGGGGCAGCCATTGCCGAGTTGCTGGCGCTGCAACCCGGCACGGCAATCCGCCTGCGCGATGGCGGGCAGATCGAGACACCGGTCGGCGAGATCATGGTCGACGACCTTCTGCTGGTGAAGCCGGGTGCCGGCTTCCCCGTCGACGGGCTGGTGGTCGAGGGCCAGTCGCATGCCAACGAGGCCATGCTGACCGGCGAGCCGATGCCGGTGGCCAAGCGCCCTGGTGACACCGTGCATGGCGGCTCGGTCAACGGGGCAGGGCTCCTCACCATCCGCGCCACGCGTATCGGCGGCGAAACCCTGCTGGCCGGCATCATCCGTCTGGTCGAGGATGCCCAGGGTGCCAAGCTGCCGATCCAGGGCCGCATCGACCGGATCACCGCCGTTTTCGTCCCCATCGTGCTGGCCATAGCCCTGCTGACCTTCACGGTCTGGCTTGTGTTCGGGCCCGCGCCAAGCCTGCCCTTCGCGCTGATGACAGCCGTCTCGGTGCTGATCATCGCCTGCCCCTGTGCCATGGGCCTTGCCACGCCGATCTCGGTGGTGGTGGCAACCGGGCGCGCGGCGCGCTTCGGCGCGCTGTTCCGCAAGGGCGATGCGCTGGAGCGCCTAGGCCATGTTCGGGTCGTGGCCTTCGACAAGACTGGAACGTTGACCGTGGGCCTGCCGGAACTCAAGCACATCGCGCCGGCGCATGGCATCGATGAGGCTGGAATCCTCACCCTCGCGGCTTCTGTGGAAGCCGGATCGGAGCACCCGATCGCCCACGCCATCGTGGCGGCGGCGCGGGCGCGGGGCCTCGCGCTGCAACCGGTGACGGATTTCCAGGCTGCCATCGGCATGGGTGCGCGCGGGCGCGTCGGCGAGCGCGATGTCGCGGTCGGCGGCGTGCGCTTCATGACGGCGCTGAATGTACCCGTCGCGGGCTGGGACGAACGCATCGCAGCACGGGCTTGCCTTGGCGAGACACCGTTCCTGATCGCGGTGGATGGCGCCATCGCGGCGCTGTTCACGGTCGCCGATCCCATCAAGCCCGAGGCACGGGAGGCTGTGGCCGCCCTGAACGGGCTCGGATTGACCACCGCCATGATCAGCGGCGATCACGAGGCCACGGCCCGCTCGGTTGCCGCAGCACTCGGCATCACGGATGTGCGCGCGGGGGTTCTGCCGGCCGGCAAGGTCGAGGCCCTGGCCAGCCTCCGCCAGCAGCGCGGGGCCATCGCCTTCGTGGGTGACGGTATCAACGATGCTCCTGCCCTGGCCGCCGCCGATACCGGCATCGCCGTCGGCAATGGCAGCACGGTCGCCATCGAGAGCGCCGATGTCGTGCTGGTGTCCGGCCACCTTGCGGCCCTGCCGATGGCCATCGGCCTGTCGCGGGCGACGATGCGCAACATCAGCCAGAACCTGATCTGGGCTTTCGGCTACAACGTCGCCCTGATCCCGGTTGCCGCCGGCGTCTTCCAGCCCGTCTTCGGCTGGACCCTGTCACCCATGCTTGCCGCTGCAGCCATGGCCTTCTCCAGCATCTTCGTTGTGTTCAACGCCTTGCGGTTGAGGCGCTTTGGCGCGACACATCACGCCTGAGCCCGGCGCAAGAAGGAACAGCCCCGATGAGCACGATCCTTTCGGTCAGCAACATCCATTGCGGTGCCTGCGCGGCCCGCGTCACCAAGGCCATCCAGAAGGTCGAACCCGCTGCCGTGCCTGTGGTCGATGTGGCTACAGGCCGCGTCACGATCGACACGGCAGCCGACATTGCCAGCATCATCGCGGCGCTGGACAAGGCTGGCTATCCGGCCAGCCTTGCACAATAGACCCTTCCCTTTGCCGCCACCGCGCGGCAGGTTGGCACCATGAAACTGTTTTTCTCGCCCACGCAGTTGCTGCACCGCCCACAGCAATACTTCCGTTTTGGCCGCATCGGCACGGCACTCGAGAACCCGGACCGGATGGAGACGCTGGCTGCGTCCCTCGCCGGTCTCGGGCTGATGCGGCACGAGCCTGCGGATCACGGGCTTGACCCGATCCTGGCCGTGCATGACGCGGCCTATGTCCGGTTCCTCCAGGAGATCTGGGGCCTGTGGCAAACCCTGCCCGATGCCGGCCCCGAAGTGCTGCCCAACATCCATCCTTACCGCGGTGCCGGCTCCGACCTGATCCGGCAGGACCGGTCGCGCAATACCGGCCCGATCGGCCTGACCGGCTACCATGTCGGTGACATGTCCTGCGCCATGGGGTCGGGAACCTGGGCTGCCGCGCACGCCTCGGCGCAGACGGCGATTGCCGGAGCGGACGCCCTGCTGGCGGGGGAACGCCATGCGCTGGCGCTGTGCCGCCCGCCCGGCCACCATTGCTACCGCGACCGGGCCAATGGCTTCTGCTTTCTCAACAACGCCGCCATTGCCGCCGAGCATTTGCGCTCGCGCTTCGGCAAGGTCGCCATTCTCGACTTTGACACCCATCACGGCGATGGCACGCAAGCGATCTTCTATGCACGCGGCGATGTGCTTGTGGCCTCGTGCCACACCGATCCCGCCGACTACTACCCCTTCTTTGCCGGTTTCGCCGATGAGCGGGGTCACGGCGCTGGTGAAGGCGCGAACCTCAACCTGCCCTTGCGCCCCGGCGCGGATGACGATGATTACCTCTCGGCCGTCAGGGGTCTCGCGGCAGCCGTCACTGCCTTTGGCGCGGAGGCGCTGGTGGTTTCGGCCGGCTGGGATGCCCACCGTGACGACCCGCTCTCGAAGCTGGCTGTCACCGGCAATGCCTTTCCGCGCCTCGGCGAGATCATCGCAGGGCTTGGCCTGCCGACCCTGATCGTGCAGGAAGGCGGCTATTCGCTCGCAGCCATCGCAGAGGCTGCCCCATCCTTCATCACCGCTTTCCTGGCCGTCCATCGCTGACGTTGCCTTGCAGCAAAGCCCGCTCCCTGGAGCTCGACCCGGAGTGTCATCATGACTGCCTTGCTTGATGGAAAAGCCCTCGCGGCCACGATGCGCGCCGAGCTTGCCGGCAAGGTCACGGCCTTTGCAGCACGGCATGGCCGTGCACCCGCCCTCGCCGTGGTGCTGGTGGGCGATGATCCGGCCAGCCATGTCTATGTGGCCTCCAAGGTGAAACAGACTGCCGAGATCGGCATGCGCTCGGTCGAGCACCGGCTTGATGCATCGTGCACAGAGGCTGAGCTGCTGGCTCTCGTCGATGCCCTCAATGCTGATCCCGCCATCGATGGGCTTCTGGTGCAATTGCCGCTGCCACCGCAGATCAATGCCGCGAGTGTTCTCAACCGCATCGATCCTGCCAAGGATGTCGACGGCTTCCATCCCGTGAATGCCGGCAAGCTGGCGATTGGGGAAGCGGGCCTGGTGCCCTGCACGCCGCTTGGGGCCGTCGCGCTGGCGAAGCTGGCCCGAGCCGATCTGGCCGGCCTTCATGCTGTGGTGATCGGGCGCTCGAACATCGTCGGCAAGCCGGTGGCGCAGTTGCTGTTGCAGGAAAACTGCACGGTCACCATCGCCCACTCGCGCACGATGGACCTCCCGGGCCTGTGCCGCAGCGCGGATCTGCTGGTGGCTGCCATTGGCCGGCCGAACTTCGTCACGGCGGAGTTCGTCAAGCGTGGCGCGATCATCATCGACGTCGGCATCAACCGTGTGATGTCCGCCGACGGAAAGGCGCGCCTTGTTGGCGATGTCGACTTCGCCGCAGCGGCCCCGCTGGCCAGCGCCATCACCCCGGTGCCCGGAGGCGTCGGGCCGATGACCATCGCCTTCCTGCTGTCGAACACGCTGCGCGCCGCCAGCCTCCGGCTGGGATGAGCCCAGGACAACCAGCCGATGCACGACGCCATAAATCGTCGAAACGCCTGTTGAAAAATCATCGTTCCCGGTTCGGACTCTTGTCGGGGAGTCACGGCATCTTGTATGTCTTTTGCCGTAGACCACGACATCTCGTGCGACGCTTCAGAACAGGTTCGGCTCAGGTGCCGACGCCCGCCTTTTGCAAGGCAGGCGAACCCTGACGGATTCTGCAAGGCGCCTGCAGTTGCGGTCACGGCCGGCCATGCCGGTCAAGCGGCGGCACAAGGAAGCATGACCATGTCTGAACTGGCAACCTGGACTGAAGATCGCGTCGATCTTCTGAAGAAGCTCTGGAATGATGGTCTCAGTGCAAGCCAGATTGCCGGCGAGCTTGGCGGGGTGACGCGCAACGCGGTGATTGGCAAGGTGCATCGCCTCGGGCTTTCGGGTCGCGCCAAATCACCGTCCACCGCTGGAACCGCTGCCCGCGCCCGCAAGCCCGCAGCGCCGCGCGCACCGGGCGGCTTCAACAGCGCCCCCGTCGTGCGCGGCAACACGGCGCTGGCCCCCCAGCAGCGGCCGCAGCCCGAGGCCCGGCCTGAGCCGCGCGCCGAGTTGCTGGACCCTGATGTTGTCGTGCCGTTCTCCGAGCGCGTCACCATCATGGAGCTCAAGGAAAACATGTGCCGTTGGCCAATGGGTGATCCGACCCAGGCCGAGTTCCGCTTCTGCGGTCTCAAGACCGATTCAGGCGTGCCCTATTGCGCCTATCACTGCCGCATCGCCTATCAGCCGGCCGGAGAGCGCCGCCGCGAGCAGGAACGACGGGCCCAGAGGGCCTGATCAGGCCCGGGCGAACTTCTCGTCGAGGGCGTAGCCCGCGCCGCGCACGGTCCTGATCGGGTCGCGGCCATCGCCCACCGACAGCGCCTTGCGCAGGCGGCCCACATGCACATCGACCGTGCGCTCGTCGATCTCGGCATCGCGGCCCCAGACCGCATCGAGCAACTGGCCGCGCGAATAGACGCGGCCCGGCTTCTCCATGAAAAACTCGAGCAACCGGAATTCGGTGGGACCCAGATGCAGCTCCCCACCCGAACGCCAGACCCGCCGCATGCCGCGGTCGAGCTTGATGTCGCCGGCATCGAGTTCATCGGCGATCCGCTCCGGATTAACGCGCCTGAGCAGGGCCCGCACGCGTGCCAGCAATTCGGGCACCGAGAAGGGCTTGACGACGTAGTCATCCGCGCCGGTGGAGAGACCGCGCACGCGCTCTGCTTCCTCTCCCCGTGCTGTCAGCATGATCACCGGCAGCGCTTCGGTCTCGCGTCGTTGCCGGATGCGGCGGCACAGTTCGATGCCGGAAAGGCCGGGCAACATCCAGTCGAGCAGCACCAGATCGGGCGCTTCCTCGCGCAGCTTCAGTTCCGCGTCATCGCCGCGTGTCGCGACCTGGACGAGATAACCTTCCGCCTCGAGATTGTAGCGCAGCAGAAGACCCAGCGGTTCTTCGTCTTCCACCACAAGGATGCGGGCTGACATCGCTCCGGCCTCAGCTGTTGACGTCGCTGGGCGAGTCGCCCTTGGGCCGATCACTTGGCAAGGACTTGCCCGTAACCAGATAATGCACCGTCTCGGCGATGTTGGTGGTGTGATCGCCAAGCCGTTCGATGTTCTTGGCGCAGAACAGCAGATGCGTGCAGAAGGTGATGTTGCGCGGGTCTTCCATCATGTAGGTCAGGAGTTCGCGAAACAGGGCATTTTCGAGAGCATCGATCTGGCCATCGCGGGTCCAGACGTCGATGGCCCCCTTCTCATTGGACTGCGCATAGGCATCCAGCACATCCTTGAGCTGGGCCTGTGCAAGGCGGCTGAGCGCCTCGATGCCGCCCATGGCGCTGCCGGACAACATGTGGCCCTGCATTTTCAGCGAGCGCTTGGCGATGTTCTTGGCCAGATCGCCGATGCGCTCGAGGTCGTTGGCAATGCGGATCGAGGCCATCACCTCGCGCAGGTCGTTGGCCACAGGCTGGCGACGCATCAGCATCAGCACCGCGTTGTCCTCGATCTTGCGCTGCAGGTCATCCAGCCGCGGATCGGTGGCGATCACCGACTGGGCGCGCTTGGCGTCCTCGCGCATCAGGGCCGTGGTCGCGTCGGCCAGCATGCGCTCGCCAAGGCCTCCCATCTCGGCCACAAGACGGCGAAGTCCGTCGAGTTCCTGGTCATACGTCTTGGAGATGTGGTCGGTCATGGGTCGGGCCTTTCCTTGCCAACAGATCGCGCGGGCGTCGACGCCATCAGCCGAAACGGCCCGTGACGTAGTCGAGCGTGCGCTTCTGCTCGGGGTTCATGAAGATCTTGGTCGTCGGCCCAAATTCGATGAGTTCGCCGAGATACATGAAAGCGGTGTACTGCGAGATGCGCGCCGCCTGCTGCATGTTGTGGGTCACGATGACGATGGTGAAATCGGCGCGAAGCTGCTCGATCAGTTCCTCGATCTTGCCGGTCGAAATCGGGTCAAGCGCCGATGTCGGCTCATCGAACAGGATCACGTCAGGCTGCTGGGCAATGGTGCGGGCAATGCACATGCGCTGCTGCTGTCCGCCTGACAGGCCCATGCCGGACTGCTTGAGCTTGTCCTTGACCTCATCCCACAGCGCTGCCTTGCGCAGGGCTTGCTCGACACGATCATCCAGCTCGGACTTGGACAGCTTCTCGTAAAGCCGCATGCCGAAGGCGCAGTTGTCATAGATCGACATCGGGAACGGCGTCGGCTTCTGGAAGACCATGCCGATCCGTGCGCGCAACTCGTTGATGTCGATGCTGGGCGACAGGATATTGCGCCCGTCAAGCATGACCTCGCCGGTGGCGCGCTGCTCGGGATACAGGCTGTAGATCCGGTTGAAGATGCGCAGAAGGGTCGACTTGCCGCATCCGGACGGGCCGATCAGCGCCGTGACCTCCCGGTCACCGAAGTTCATGTTGACGTCCTTCAGCGCGTGAAAGCCGCCATAGTAGAAATCGAGGTTCTTGACACCGATCCGGACCGGGACATCGGCCTTCGGCGCTGCGGCCGACGGTGCTTCCTGAACAGCCATCTGGGACATGACGGAGACCTTTCTGACGGACGTTCAGGGCAAGGTGAACGCAGCGTGACAAAACGAGTGAAACAGACAGGACGAACCAGGTTCCCTGACCTTACTTCCGGTTGATCAAGGCTCGGGCCGCAATCGACAGGAACAGGATGGCACCTGTGATCAGCAGCGCCCCGGCCCAGGCCAGTTGCTGCCAGTTGTCGTAAGGGGCCGAGGCGAAGGCATAGATTGTCACCGGCAGGTTGGAGACACCGCCCGTCAGGTCCCAGTTGAACCAGAACGAATTGTTCAGGGCCGTGAACAGCAGTGGAGCGGTTTCTCCGGCGATGCGGGCCAGAGCGAGCAGGATGCCGGTGACGATACCCGCCTTGGCCGCGCGCCAGCAGACCTGGCGGATCACGACCGAGGCAGGGGCACCAAGCGCCGCAGCCGCCTCGCGCAATCCGTTCGGCACGAGCCGCAGCATGTCTTCGGTCGTGCGCACGATCACGGGCAGCGCGATGATGGCGAGTGCCACCGAACCGGCCCAGCCTGAATAGCCGCGGAAGCATAGACGAAAAGGCCGATCAGGATCGAAGGGGCTGACAGGAGGATGTCGTTGATGAAGCGGACGACTTCGGCCAGCTTCGAGCCCCGGCCATATTCAGCCAGATAGGTTCCCGCCATCACACCGATGGGTGTGGCGATGGCGATGCCGAGGAAGGTCAGCACGATTGAGCCGACGATGGCATTGAGCAGGCCGCCGCCCGCAGTGCCGGGACCGGGCGTGATCTTGGTGAACAGGTCAAGGCTGATGCCCTGCCCGCCCTTCCACAGCAACATGCCGAGGATCCAGAACAGCACGAAGACCGAGAGCGCAGTGGCAGTGGTCGCTGTCACGCGCAGGATCTTGTCCCGCACCCGGCGCGACTGGCGCACGCGGCCCCATTTGATCTGTGGCTGTGATGTCGAGGTCGTGAGGCTGGCATTGGTCATCTGCTTCGCTCCCGATCAGTACTGCTTGACGCGTGAGACGAGGATGCGGGCGATGACCAGCACCACGAACGTGACGAAGAACAGGATGCAGCCCAGCGCGATCAGCGCATTCATCTGCATGCCGAGCGCCTCGTTGAATTCGCTGGCGATGCGCGAGGCGATGGTCGAGCCCGGATCCATGATCGAGGCGGAGAGCCGGTTGGCATTGCCGATCACGAAGGTCACGGCCATGGTTTCGCCAAGCGCCCGGCCAAGCCCGAGCATGATCGCCCCGATGATCGACACCCCCGCCTGCGGCAACAGCACATGGCGCACCACCTCCCAGGTCGTGCAGCCGATGCCGTAAGCGCTTTCGCGCAGCACGGTCGGAATTTGGTCGAGCATGTCACGCGTCAGCGAAGCGATGAACGGCACGATCATGAAGGCAAGGATCACCCCGGCGCTGAGAATGCCGAGCCCCGATGGCGAGCGCGCATACAGGATCGTGCCGATGATCGGCATGCCTTCGACCACCTGGCTGACCGGCACCTGGAAATAGGCGGCAAACAGCGGCACGAACACGAACAGGCCCCACATGCCGTAGATGATGCTGGGGACAGCGGCCAGTAGCTCGACAGCCGTGCCGACCGGGCCCTTGAACCAGCCCGGAGCCAGTTGCGTGAGGTAGATCGCGGTCCCGATCGACAGGGGAACGCCGATCACCATCGCGATCAGGGCGGTTGACAGCGTGCCGACAATCGCCGGCAACCCGCCGTAATTGTCGTTCATCGTGTCCCACTGGGTGCCGGTGATGAAACTCGTCCCGAATGTCGCGAATGCGTCCCAGCCACCGTAGATCATGGAAGCCATGATGCCGGCGAGCAGCACCAGAACCGTGAGGGCAGCGGCCTTGCTCAAGGCCGCAAACAGCGGATCGAACCGGAACGGGTTGGCGCGGCGCGTCACGGCAGTGGCATTCCTGTAAGTCTGCTCGGATATGGCGACCATGATGCAACTCCGGGGACGACGTGTCGACGCGCAAGCGGGGCGGTTTTCAACAGCAACAGCACGCAAGGCCTGTTGCTGTCAGCCAATCGGTGCGGCTCGCCGATCGAGGCACTGTCCTCGATGGGGGAACCGTGGGGAGATCGCTCTCCCGGTTCTGGCAGCGCCGGGGAGCCTGACAGGCTCCCCGGGCAGGATCAGAGATGCGGTCTTCAGAAGATCGGCTTGCCAGCCGGGTCAGTGATGCCCTTCCAGTAGGCACGCACCTTCTGCTTCACCGGGGCAGGCATCGGCACATACTCAAGATCGAGTGCCAGCTTGTCGCCGTTGGTGTAGGCCCAGTCGAAGAACTTCAGGGCAGCCTGCGAGCGGGCAGGGTCAGAAGGCTTGGCATACATCAGGATGAAGGTCGCCGAGACGATGGGCCAGGCTTCCTTGAAGGGCTGATCGTTGAGGCTGATGCCGAAACCGGGAGCGGACTCCCAGTTGGCTTCGGCCGCAGCAGCCTGGAAGGACTTGTCGTCCGGCACCGGGAAGTTGCCGGCCTTGTTCTG
>JALORF010000133.1 GCA_025459195.1 Beijerinckiaceae bacterium | reverse complement strand
ATGCGCGGCATCGCCGCATTTCCGTGTCCGGGTGCCTCCGGCTCCCTGACAGCCGCGCGTCTTGGCTGTGCCGGTTTGGCGTTGCTGGCGGAAGGGGTGGGATTCGAACCCACGGTGGAGTTGCCCCCACGGCGGTTTTCAAGACCGCTGCCTTAAACCACTCGGCCACCCTTCCGGTTTGCGACACATGCCCCAAGCTGCCGTCCGGAGCAAGCGCTGCGGCGATTGGAAGCAGCATCCGCCACATTTTCGACTTCGTATTTCTACTTAAGCAGCAGACAACATCTGTGACGCAGATTTGCCTGCAACGGACAACGCGTGAGCCGAGCCGCGCGCTTCTCGAGGAACCGAACCATGATCGCCAGACCATTCTTCGCCATTCTTTGCAGCGCCGCCACCGTTGCCGCCAGCCTGATACTCTCGGGCGGTGCCCAGTCTCGCGAATTGGCAGCCGAGGACATTCGCGAGAAGATCGCCGGCAAGCGCATCTTCCTGGCTGTGCCGCTGGGCGGAGAGTTCCCGCTGTTCTATCGCAAGGATGGACGTGTTGACGGCTCGGGCGAGGCGGTCGGGCTTGGCAGGCTGGCGCGCCCGACCGATAGCGGACGCTGGTGGATTGCCGGCAACCGGCTGTGTCAGCGCTGGCAGACCTGGTATAATGGTCAGCAGATGTGCTTCCAGCTTGTCAGCCTCGGCGGCGACCGTCTGCGCTGGACGCAGGATAACGGCGACACCGGCATTGCCCGGATCGGCAACTGAGCTCGGCACCCGGATTGTGGGCCACACTGACTTCGCCACGACTTTCGTCTGAGATGGGCCTGAATGCGCGGCAGGGATGTCCATTCGCCGCGCTTTTGCCATGATTGCGGCATCCTGCTGGTGGTCAGGGCGGTGTTGATCGCATGGATTGCGGGACTCGGCATTTTCCCTTAACGGTCCCTTCACGGAACCTCGTCAATTTGAGCAGATGATGCCGGTTGGCATGCGTTTGCAAGAAGTGCGTAAAGGGCCTCCATGCGGAAGCTGATCCTCAATCCTGCCGTTTCATTTCCGTGTCTGCCTTCTCATTCAGATGGCGTGCGGACGGCGACCATCGTCAAGATTGGCTGCGTCGTGGCGCTGTCGCTTGGTCTCGCCAATTGCGGGCAGCAGCAGGTCGGGCGCGGGTTGTCCGCTCAGGAGAGCCGCGAGGTCGGCTTTTTCTCTCACCGCAAGTTCGGCGCCGCCAGCCCGCGCGTGCTCGGCGAAGGGCAGGAAGTGCCCAAGGGCGGCGGGCGCGATCATGTCGGCCGGTCCTATACGATCGCCGGAAAGCGCTACACACCATATGTCAAACCGGTCGGTTACACGATCAGCGGTCAAGCCTCGTGGTATGGCCCGGCTTTTCATGGCCGCAAGACGGCCAATGGCGAGGTCTATGATCGCCACGGCGTTTCAGCCGCGCATCCGACCATGCCATTGCCGAGCTATGCGCGCGTCACCAACCTGGGCAACCGCCGTTCCATTGTGGTGCGCGTCAACGATCGCGGGCCTTATCACGGCGGCCGTGTGATCGATCTGTCGCAGAAGACGGCTGACCTGCTCGAGTTCCGCCATCTGGGCACGGCACGGGTGCGCGTGGAGTATCTCGGCCGCGCATCGCTGCGTGGCAGCGATGACCGGATGCTGATCGCCTCGCTCAAGACGGATGGCTCGCCTGCCGGCATTCCCGGCATGAGCCAGCCTGATACCCAGATCGCCAACGCGCCGCCGCTCACCTCGCCGCGCGTGATGCCGGCAGCGCAGCCCACGCGCGAAGCGCCTGTCGAGGTCGCAGCCGCTGCGCCGGCATCGCGTTCGTCTGGGGGCCTCTTCGGGGGCGGCAACGTGCAACTGGCCAGTGCCGAGCCGTTGCCCAGCAACGAAACCATGCGCACTGTGCGCGGCGCGCCGGTTCCGCCCGAGCGGCCGTTCGATCTTGCCACCATCCCGGGCGCCGCAACGCCGATCAGTTTTGCTGGCGCGGCTCCGCGCGGCGCGGCCTCTCGGCCTGTCGTCGCCAGCCTCTACTATGCCAAGCCGGTCGGGCCGGCCCAGCGCTTCGATGCCAGCCATCCGCTGGTGAAAGATCTCAAGCCGCAGCGGTTCGTCGCCCTGCGTTGATGCGTGCGGCATCGGTTGCCGCGTCGTGGGCCGGAGTTGATTTCGGAGCCACGGCATCGCACAACACGGCATGCTGATGCGGACCCTGATGCTGAAAGAGTTGCCCCTGCGCTGCTGTGCTGCGCACTGGCTGGTTGTGGCGGCCGCTTTGCTGCTGGTCCCGGCTGCGCAGGCTCAGGTCTTCCAGACGCTGGCCCCCAACGCCATCCTCTATGATGCTGACAGCCAGAGCGTGCTGTTCGAGAAGGGCGCCGACGATCTCACGGCCCCGGCCAGCATGGTCAAGATCATGACCGCGCTTGTGGTCTTTGAAGAGTTGGCGCAGGGCCGCCTGAAGCTCGAAGACGAAATGGTCGTTTCGGAAAATGCCTGGCGCCGGGGCGGGGCGGTGTCAGGTGGCTCGACCATGTTCGCGCTGCCCAACAGCCGCATCAAGGTTTCTGATCTTCTCTCCGGCCTGCTGGTCCATTCCGGCAACGATGCCGCGATTGCACTGGCGGAAGGGATCGCCGGAAGCGAGGAGAACTTCGTGCGCCTGATGAACGAGCGCGCGGCGAAGATCGGGCTGAAACGTTCGCAGTTTCGCAATGTCATGGGTTTCGGCCACCCCGAGCAGCGCGTCACCATGCGCGACATGGCCTTGCTGGCACACCATGTGATCGTGACCTACCCGGAACAGTATCGTCTCTTCGGCCAGCGCGAGTTCACATGGAACAGGGTGCGCCAGCAGAACCGCAATCCGTTGCTGGGCATGGACATCGGGGCGGACGGTCTCAAGACCGGCAACATCGAGGAGGCCGGGTTCGGCCTTGTCGGCTCCGCCGTGCAGAACGGCCAACGTCTGATTGTCGTGGTCAACGGGCTCAAGACGGCCCGCGATCGGGGGCAGGAGGCACGCAAGCTGCTCGAATGGGGCTTCCGCTCGTTCGAGCCGCGCGACCTGTTCGCGGCTGGCGAGGTCGTAGGCGAAGTCAGCGTCTTCGGTGGCGAGCGTGCCGTTTTGCCGGTGAGCGTCAAGGGCGCGGTGCGTCTGCTTGTGCCCAAAGGTGCCAGCGACAGGATGCGTGGCCGCATCGTCTACAACGGGCCGGTCATGGCCCCGGTGGCGAGCGGGAGCGAGATTGGTCGGCTCAGGATCGAGCGTGGCGAGACCAAAGCTCTTGATGTGCCCGTCTATGCTGCCGAGGCGATGGCGACCGGTCCACTCGGCAAGCGGGCCATGCCGTTCGCGCTTCATCACGCTGGAAGGTGGCGAAGGAGCCGGAAAATCGACATTGGCCGGAGGCCTGAAGCAGCGCCTGACCGAGCGCGGCCTTGGCTGCCTCGTCACACGCGAGCCAGGCGGATCGCCCAAGGCGGAGGTCATCCGGGACACGCTGCTCGGCGGCGAGATCGCCCCGTTCGGGCCCTTCGCGGAGGCATTGATGTTCTACGCCGCCCGAATCGACCATGTCGAGCGCACCATCAGGCCTGCTCTGGCGCGCGGAGAGTGGGTGATCTGTGACCGGTTTGCGGATTCGACACGGGCCTATCAAGGGGCACTCGGTCGTCTCGATCCGGTTCTGCTGGCAGCTCTGGAGCGCGTTGCCCTCGCCGGATTTGCCGCTGATCTGACCCTCATTCTCGATGTGCCGGTCGATGTGGGTTTGGCCCGCGCCGCAGCACGGCGTGGCAACGATGCCAGCGACCGTTTCGAGCGCGAGGGGCGGGGTTTCCACACGCGTTTGCGCCGGGCCTATCTGGAGATCGCGGAACGCGAACCGGCGCGCTGTGTCGTGATCGATGCCAGCCTGCCGCCGCCAGCCGTGCTCGATCTGGCATGGTCCGCTGTCGAAGCGCGACTGCTGGTGCGCGCCCAAGGGTCCGGAGCCCCGGCATGAGCGAGGATGCGGGCGACGAACCGGACCGTCTGGCGGGTTTTGCCCATCCGCGCGAAGCGGTGCGGCTTGTCGGCCACCATGAGGCGCAGTCCGCGATCCTCGACGGGCTGCGGCAAGGCAAGCTGCATCACGCCTGGCTGATCGGCGGACCGGAAGGCATCGGCAAGGCGACCTTCGCCTACATGGTGGCCAAGCAGTTGCTCGGCCTCAAGGACAGCCCGACCCCCGGTGGTGACAGGCTGGCGGTCGATCCGGCCAGGCAAGCCTCGCGACTGGTCAGCAATCTGGCGCATCCGGACCTTGTGGTGCTGCGTCGCCAACCGGCGAGTGACAAGAAGGCCGCGGCCACAATGATCGCAGTCGAGACAGTGCGCCGCGCGCTGGACGTGTTTGCCTCGACACCCGCCGATGGCGGCTGGCGCGTGTGCATCGTCGACAGCGCCGATGACCTGAATGCCGCTGCGGCCAACGCGCTTCTGAAAGTGCTGGAGGAGCCGCCGGCGCGCGCGGTGTTCCTGATCCTCGCGCATCAGCCCGGGCGCGTGCTGGCGACAATCCGCTCGCGTTGCCGCAAGTTGGCCTTGCGTCCCCTTGCCGACGCGGAGATGGAAACGGTGCTGGACGCGCTCAGTCTGGAGGCGGACAAGGCCGCCATCGCCCAGGCCATTGCGCTGGCCGACGGGTCCGTTCGGCGCGCGATCAGCCGGCTTGAGCCTGAGACCGCTGCGCTGATTGGCGGCACGCGCTCGTTGCTGGCGCGGCTGCCAGACATGGACGTGACAAGCGTGCTGGCCATGTCCGACCAATTGGCCGGGAGGGCCGCCGAAGCCGATTTTGCCGTGTTCCTGGAAACTGTGGAGGACTGGGTGCGGCAGGCGCTGCATGCAAACCTGGCGGCGGGCGCGCATCGCCTTGCACCGCTGGCGGAGGTATGGGACAAGACGGCCCGCGCCGTGCGCGAAACCGACACGTTGAACCTTGACCGTCGGCCGCTGGTGCTGTCGATCTTTCAGGATCTGTCAGAGGCCGTGTCGCGCATGCGTGCGGCCTGAGCGGTGGATCGAACCATCACCGGAACTGCCGAACGCATGACACGCCACGCTCCCAAGGACCGCCCGACCTTCTATCTGACGACGGCGATCTCCTACACCAACGGGCCGCCGCATATCGGGCACGCTTACGAGGTGGTGGCCGCAGACGCGATCGCGCGGTTCAAGCGTCTTGACGGCTTCGATGTGTTCGCGATGACCGGAACCGACGAGCACGGGCAGAAGGTCCAGCGCTCCGCCGAGGCGAAGGGCGTTTCGCCAAAGGCCTATGTCGATGAGTTCGCAGCCAGGTTCAAGGCGATGGGCGAGCGCCTCAACTGTTCGTTCGATCGCTTCATCCGCACCACCGACACTGACCATATTCCGTCGACCCATGCGCTCTGGCAGCGGATGGAGGCCAATGGCGACATCTATCTGGGCGGCTATTCAGGCTGGTATTCAGTGCGCGATGAAGCCTTCTATGACGAGAAGGAAACCACGCTGCAGCCCGACGGCACGCGGCTGGGCGGGCAGGGCACGCCGGTGGAATGGGTGGACGAGGAAAGCTACTTCTTCCGCCTTTCGGCCTATCAGGACCGGCTTCTGGCCCTTTACGAGAGCCAGCCCGACTTCATTTCGCCTGACACGCGCCGAAACGAGATCGTCAGCTTCGTCAAGGGTGGGCTCACTGACCTGTCGATCAGCCGGACCACCTTCGACTGGGGCCTGCCGGTGCCGGGCCATCCACGGCATGTGATGTATGTCTGGGTCGATGCCCTGAACAACTACCTGACCGGGACCGGCTTTCCGGACCCCGATGCGCCGCGGGCCCGCTTCTGGCCTGCCGATGTCCATATCATCGGCAAGGATATCACCCGCTTTCACACGGTCTATTGGCCGGCCTTCCTGATGTCGGCGGGGCTGCCCGTGCCGAAGCGTGTGTTCGGACACGGTTTCTTGCTCAACAAGGGCGAGAAGATGTCGAAGTCAGTCGGCAATGTGCTCGATCCGTTCAATCTTGCGGAGGCCTACGGCGTCGACCAACTGCGCTATTTCTTCCTGCGCGAGGTGCCATTCGGGCAGGATGGCACCTATTCACACGAATTGATCGTCAACCGGATCAACGCCGATCTCGCCAATGATTTCGGCAATCTGGCGCAGCGCTCCTTATCGATGATCCAGAAGAACTGCGAGGCGAGGGTGCCGGAACCGGGCGCGTTCAGCCCGGATGATCAGGCCATGCTCGCTGCTGCTGATGCGTTGCTGGGCAAGGCCCGCGTGGCGATGCAGGATTTCGCGATCCATGCCGTGCTTGCAGACATCTGGGCGCTTGTGGCCGACGCAAACCGCTATTTCGCGGCGCAGGCTCCCTGGGTGCTGCGCAAGAGCGATCCTGCCCGGATGCAGACCGTGCTGTATGTCACGGCCGAGTTGCTTCGGCAGGCCGCGATCCTGACCCAGCCGGTGATCCCCGTTGCTGCGGCACGGCTGCTCGATCTGCTGGCCGTGCCGGAAGGCGCGCGCGACTTTGCCCATCTTGGCGCAGAGCATCGGCTGGTGCCCGGCACTGCGTTGCCCGAACCAGCCGGGATCTTTCCGCGCTATGTCGAGCCGGTGACCGAAGGGGCTGCCGGCTGATGCTGGTCGACAGCCACTGCCATCTCGATTACCCCGATTTGCTCGCCGACATCGACGCCGTGGTGGCGCGGGCGCGCGCCGCCGGCGTCAGCCGTCTGGTGACGATCTCGACACATGTGGCGCGCCATGCCAGCTATGCGGCGCTGGCCGAACGCTTCGCGCCGGTGTTCTGGACCATCGGCACGCATCCTCACAACGCGGCTGACGAGCCGGATACGGCGGTCGAGACGCTGATCGAACTGTCGCAGGCGCCAAAGTGTGTGGCGATCGGTGAAGCGGGGCTGGATTTCTTCTATGACAAGAGCCCGCGCGATGTGCAGGAGAGGGTGTTCCGGACCCATATCGCGGCGGCGCGGGCCACCGGTCTGCCGCTGGTCATCCATGCCCGTGATGCGGATGACGTGATGATCGACATCCTGCGTGCTGAGCATGCGTTGGGTCCGTTCGGCGCGGTCCTGCATTGCTATTCATCCGGCCTTGCGCTTGCGCGCACCGGGCTGGACCTGGGCTTCTACCTGTCCTTCTCCGGCATCATCACCTTCAAGCGCTCGGAGGCCCTGCGCGCGATCGTGGCCGAGGTGCCGGCAGACCGGTTGCTGGTCGAAACTGATGCGCCCTACCTCGCGCCGGAGCCTCATCGTGGCAAGCCCAACGAGCCTGCCTATGTGGTGCGCACGGCAGAGGTGATGGCGAAGGTCAAGAACCTGTCGCTGAATGAACTGGCCACGATCACGACCGCCAATGCCGAGCGGGTGTTTTCGCGCATGGCGGCCTTCATCAAGTCCGCGCCCGGCGCATGACGCTGCGGATCACGATCCTGGGCTGTGGTTCGTCAGGCGGGGTGCCGCGCCCTGGCATGGGTTGGGGGGCCTGTGATCCGGCCAATCCGAAGAACCGGCGGCGGCGCTGCTCGGTGCTGGTCGAGCGGATCGGCCATCACGGCATCACCCGCGTTCTGGTCGACACGGGGCCGGACCTAAGGGAGCAGTTGCTGGCGGCGAAGATCGGCCAGCTTGACGGTGTCGTGCTCACCCACGAGCACGCCGACCACACCCACGGCATCGATGACCTCAGGCCCCTCGTCCTGCACATGCGGCGGACGGTCGATGTCTATGCCGACGCCGTGACAGGGTCGGTGATGCTGGAGCGCTTCCGCTACATTTTCGACACGCTGCCGGGCAGCAGCTATCCGCCGATTGCAGTCCGGCACCAGATCAACGCCGGTCGGGTCTTTTCGGTTGAGGGAGAGGGCGGGGCCATCGAGATCCTGCCGCTCGCCGTGGTCCATGGCGATATCGCTTCACTGGCGCTGAAAATCGACAAGGTAATGTATCTGCCAGACGTCAGCGCCATTCCCGTCGAGGTTGCGCCCTGTTTCGACAATCTCGATGTCTGGATCATCGATGCGCTGCGGCACACGCCGCATCCGGCCCATTTCTCGCTGGCTGAGGCGCTGGCCTGGATCGGACGCGCCAAGCCAAGGCAAGCGGTTCTGACCAACCTGCACACCGATCTGGATCATGCGGCGCTGTCGGCCAGCCTGCCGGCGCAAGTGCGCCCGGCCCATGATGGCATGCAGATCAGCATCGAGCGCGGCGAGATCGCCTTTCGGGACTGATCGCCACGCCGGTTTGGCTCAGTCCATGCCGCCTGTCGCGAGGAACTTCTCCAGCCAGTGAATGTCATACTGGCCGTTCTGGATGTCCTGATTGCGGACGAGCGTGCGAAACAGCGGCAGCGTTGTGTCAATGCCGTCCACGACGAATTCGTCGAGCGAGCGGCGCAGACGCATCAGACACTCGTTGCGGGTGCGGCCATGCACGATCAGCTTGCCAACCAGAGAATCGTAGTGCGGCGGGATCATGTAGCCCTGATAGGCGGCTGAATCGACACGGACCCCAAGGCCGCCCGGCGTATGGAATGACTGGATGCGCCCCGGCGAAGGCCTGAAGGTGGACGGGTGCTCGGCATTGACGCGGCACTCGATGGCGTGGCCTTCAAGCACGATGTCGCTCTGCTTGATCGACAATTCCGCGCCGGCGGCAATCCTGATCTGCTCATTGACCAGATCGATGCCGGTGATCATCTCGGTGACCGGATGCTCGACCTGGATGCGGGTGTTCATTTCGATGAAGTAGAACTTGCCGTCCTCATACAGGAACTCGATGGTGCCGGCGCCGATGTATTGCAGTTCCTGCATCGCCTTGGCGCAAACATCGCCGATCTCGGCGCGCATCGAAGCATTGAGGGCCGGCGAGGGGCCTTCTTCCCAGACCTTCTGGTGGCGACGCTGCAACGAGCAGTCGCGCTCGCCCAGATGAATGGCGTGGCCCTTGCCGTCGCCCAGAACCTGGATTTCGATGTGGCGGGGCTTCTCGAGATATTTCTCGATGTAGACAGCATCATCACCGAAGGCAGCCTTGGCCTCGGTCCGCGCGGTCTGAAGCGCGACCACGATGTCATCCTCGCCGCGTGCCACCTTCATGCCACGCCCGCCGCCGCCTGCCGCCGCTTTGATGATGACGGGAAAGCCAATCTCCCTGGCAATGCGCAGCGCTTCGGCGTCTTCGGTGACGCCGCCATCCGAGCCCGGCACGCATGGAATGCCGAGCCGGCGCGCGGTGCGCTTGGCCTCGATCTTGTCGCCCATGATGCGGATATGCTCCGCCTTGGGGCCGATGAAGGTGATGTTGTGCGCGGCCAGCATGTCCGCGAACCTGGCGTTTTCCGACAGGAAACCATAGCCCGGATGCACAGCATCCGCCCCTGTGATCTCACAAGCAGCGATCAGGGACGGCATGTTGAGATAAGAGTCGCGCGCGACTGGTGGGCCGATGCAGACGCTTTCATCGGCCAGCCGCACATGCATCGCATCGGCGTCCGCGGTGGAGTGAACCGCCACGGTCGCGATGCCGAGTTCCTTGGCGGCGCGCAGCACACGCAGCGCGATCTCGCCACGGTTTGCGATCAGGATCTTGTCAAACATGATCCGGTGCCACCTTCACTCGATCACCACAAGCGGCTCGCCATATTCCACAGGCTGGCCATCCTCGACCATGATCGCGGTGACGGTGCCGGCGCGGGGCGCAACAATCTCGTTGAAGGTCTTCATGGCTTCGACAAGCAGGATCTTTTCGCCTTCCTTGACCACCGATCCAACCTCGACAAAGGCCTTGGCGTCAGGCGAGGGGCGGCGATAGGCAGTGCCGACCATCGGCGATTTGACAGCCCCGGGATGCGCTGCCGCGGCGGCCTTGCTGCTGATCGCAGCCGGCGCTGCCACGGCGGGTGCGGCCGTCGGTTGCGGGGCATGCATCATCGGCTGCTGCATCGGCACCTGGATGGCCGCCGTGATGGTGCGGGCCACGCGGATGCGCAGATCGCCCTTCTGGACCTCGATCTCGGTCAGGTCGGTTTCGTTGATCAGTTGCGCGAGATCGCGGACAAGATCAGGGTCGATCGGGCTTTTGGTGGCCATGCGATGGGTCTTTCTGGCAATGCCTTCAGCCGGCCCGGGAGGCTCTGGCCTGAAGGAGGGGAATGATCGCGTCAAGCGCGAGTTCGTAGCTTCTTGTGCCGAAGCCGGCAATCACGCCGGCGCAGACAGGGGCCATGAAGGAGTGATGGCGGAACTCTTCGCGGGCATGCACGTTCGAGATATGGACCTCGATCGCCAGCGTGTCCGCCCCCTTGATCGCATCGCGCAGCGCAATCGAGGTATGGGTGTAAGCTCCGGCATTGATGATGACGCCCTCTCCAGCGAGGCCTGCCTGCTGCACCAGCGTCACCAGATCACCTTCGATGTTGGACTGGTGGCAGGTCAAGTGGACGCCCTTGGCCTGGGCGAGGCCGACCAAGCGCGTCTCAAGCTCCGCCAGCGTCATGGCACCATAGGTTGCTGGTTCTCGCCGACCGAGCAGATTGAGGTTCGGGCCGTTGATGAGATGAACCGCGACCATGCAAGCTCCGTGGCGCACGGGTCAAACCCGGCAAACTCCTGCCCTCTTAGCCGCTGTTGTGCCGAAGCGAAAGGGCACCCTGCCCATGGGCTGTTGATCATGCCGAAGGGAGCGCAGGTTGTCGGGCTCATCCCGACAGCGTTGGTCAAGCGCTCAGGCGCAACTGGTCTTGCCGCACTTGCGGACAGCAGCGATGCGGGTCTTGATCTGATCGACGCCGACCGCACCGAAAACGATCTCGTCCGCCAGTACGAAAGCCGGCGTGCCGGTCAGGCCGAGCCTGTCCCCGAGCACGACCGTATCCTCGATGACGCTGCGGACCTCGGCACTTTCCATGTCGCGGCGGGCCTGATCGACGTTGACGCCATGCTCCTTGGCGACCTCCAGGGCCTTGGCGCCATTGATACGCCCCCTTGTTGACATCAACGCCACGTGGAACGCCCAGTATTTATCGCCCTTGAGCTGGTTCTTGACGGCGACGGCGACGCGGCTGGCCTCCACAGATTCGGCCCCAAGAACCGGGAAATCCTTGAGCACGACCTTGAGCTTCGGGTCCTGCTTGATCAGTTCCTGCAGATCGAGCAGCGAGCGTTTGCAGAAGCCGCAATTGTAATCGAAGAACTCGACCAGCACGACGTCGCCTTGCGGGTTGCCGGCAACAGCGCTTTTCGGGGACTCGAAAATGGCAGCGCGCTCGGACACAAGCACCTGCTTTTGCGAATCAACCTGGGCCTGCTGCTGGCGGCGCTCGAGTTCGACCAGCGCTTCCTGGATGATCTCGGGGTTCTTGAGCAGCACGTCCTTGATGATCGCCTCGATTGCCGACTTCTGGTCGGCTGAGAAGCCTTGCTGGGCAGCCGCCGGCTGCTG
>JALORF010000016.1 GCA_025459195.1 Beijerinckiaceae bacterium | reverse complement strand
CCCAGATCCATCGGCAGTTGCAGCCCTTCATAGACCGCCGACAGGATCGCCTGCGCGGCGGGATAGTTGCCTTGCGTCTCGCGGCGATAGATGGCGTTGGCGGGTGGCCAGATCTGCATGCCCGCCGGCGAATGCACCTTGTTCGACGGCAGCTTGAAGCCCTTCTCGTCCCATGGTGCGACGCCAGAGCCGCCGGCCTTGATCCAGTCGCGGGCAGCCTCGACCATGGTGTCCCTGGGCAGAACCTGATGCACGAGGCCCATGTTGCGGGCCGGCAGGGCCTTGATCTGCTCACCCTTGAACAGCATCTGGAGCGCATCGCCCGTCTGCATCAGCCGCGCCACGCGCTGTGTGCCGCCAGCGCCGGGGAAGAGCCCGACCTTGACCTCTGGCAGCCCGACACGCGTCTTCGGGTCATCCGAAACGATGCGGTGATGGCAGGCCAGCGCCAGCTCGAAGGCACCGCCGAGGCAGACCCCGTTGATGGCGGCCACGAACGGCTTGCCGCAGGTTTCCAGCGCCCGGAACAGCAAGGAGAGCTTGCGGCTTTCCTCGAAGAAGTAGCGCATCGCGGGCTCTTCGCCCTTGCTCTTGACGAGTCTGGCATATTCGAGCCCGAGGCCCTGGAGCATGGTCAGATCAGCACCGCCCGAAAAACTGTCGGGCTTGCCGGAGGTGATCACGCAGCCCTTGATGGCGGCATCTTCGGCCACCGCCGTGATGATGGCCTGAAGATCGGCCATCACCTCAGGTGTGATCACGTTCATCGAGCGGCCGGCCATGTCCCAGGTGGCGAGGGCAATGCCGTCGGCGTCGGTCTCGAAGCGGAAATTGGCGAGTTTCATGATGCTGTGCTCCGCTCTCAGACGCGTTCGATGATGGTGGCGACGCCCATGCCGGCGGCGACGCACAGCGTGATCAGGGCGGTCTGTTTGCCGGTGCGCTCGAGTTCGTCCAGCACCGTGCCAAGGATCATCGCCCCGGTCGCGCCGAGCGGGTGGCCCATGGCGATCGCGCCGCCATTGACGTTGAGCCGCTCCGGATCAAGATCGAAAGCCTGCTGGTAACGCAGCACCACCGAGGCGAAGGCCTCGTTGAGCTCGAACAGGTCGATGTCCTTCAGGCTCATCTTGGCCTTTTTCAGCACCAGTTCGGTGACATCGACAGGCCCGGTGAGCATCAGCGCCAGATCGGAGCCGATGGTGGCGTAGGCCCTGATGCGCGCGCGCGGGGCCTTGCCCATGGCCTTGCCGGCTTTCTTCGAGCCGACCAGCACGGCTGCCGCACCATCGACGATCCCCGAAGAGTTGCCGGCATGGTGGACGTGGTTGACGAACTCGACATCCGGATGGGCAAAGGTCGCAACCGCGTTGAAGCCGCCCTGCTCGCCCATCATGGCAAAGGCCGGCTTCAGCGAGGCCAGGCCCTGCATGTCGGCACCGGGCCGGATGGTCTCGTCCCGTCCAAGGATCGTCAGGCCGTTGATGTCCTTCACAGGGATCACGGAGTTGTTGAAGTAGCCCTTCTCCCACGCCGCATGGGCACGCTTGTGCGAGCGCACGGAATAGGCATCGACATCATCGCGGCTGAAGCCGAACTTGGTGGCGATCAGGTCTGCTGCGACGCCCTGCGGCATGAAATAGGTGTCGATGGCCACGGACGGATCAACGGCAATGCCGAAGCCCGACGCACCCATGCCGACCCGGCTCATGCTCTCGACGCCCCCGCCGATGGCCAGTTCCTTGTTGCCGCTCATCACCTGGGCGGCGGCAAGGTTCACGGCGTCCAGCCCCGAAGCGCAGAAGCGGTTGATCTGCACGCCCGGCACGGTCTTGCCGTAGCCAGCCTTCAGCGCGACCGTGCGGGCGATGTCCGCGCCCGCTTCTCCCACCGGATCGACGCAGCCGAACACGACATCCTCGACCAGCGACACATCGAGATCGCTGCGCGCCTGGATGGCACGCAAGGTCTGTGCGCCCAGTTCGATCGCGGTCACCTCATGCAAGGACCCGTCGGCCTTGCCCTTGCCGCGCGGCGTGCGCACGTGGTCGTAAATGAAGGCTTCGGCCATGATGGTCCTCCGGATGCTCCCGTTGTCATCCCCGGCCGGAGCGAAGCGGAGGGGAAGGGGATCCAGGTGGATGCGCGGCGGTGGATCCCCTTCCCGCTGCCTTCGGCGTCGCCGGGGCTGACACCCGGCGACATTCATGCTTGCAGGAGCAGTGCCCTTCCGGGTGCCCCGCCGACCGGTAGCGAGCCTAGAACTGCTCTGCCGTGAACGCCATGGTCATGTCCGATCCGGTCTGGATGCGGGCGACATGGGCGGCGATCTCGGGCATGGCGCGCTCCATGAAGAACCGGGCCGTGACCAGCTTGCCATTCATGCGCTCGGTCTGTCCGTTGGCACCGGCCTTGAGCTTGTCGAGCGCGACGCGCGCCATTCTGGCGTGCATGTAGCCCAGTGCCACGAGGCCGAACAGGTGCATGTAGTCATGGGCACCCGCGCCCGCATGGTCGGGTTTGGCCATGGCATTCTGCATGAACCACATCGTGGCGGCCTGGAGCTGCTGCAGCCCTGCGCTGAGCGGTCCGGTGAACGGTGCCATGCCTTCGTGCCCGGCATTCTCCTGGCAGAACTGGCCGACCTCGCCGAAAAACGTCATGATGGCCCGGCCCCCATCCCGGCCGAGCTTGCGCCCGACCAGGTCCATGGCCTGCACGCCGTTGGCACCTTCATAGATCATGGCGATGCGGGCATCGCGCACGAACTGGCTCATGCCCCATTCCTCGATGTAGCCGTGGCCGCCGAACATCTGCTGCGCCTTCACGGCGTTGTCGAAACCGACATCGGTGAGCACGCCTTTGATCACCGGGGTCATCAGGCCCATGTGGTCATCGGCGGCCTGCCGCGCGGCGGCGTCGTCGGAGCGGTGCGCCACATCGGCCTTCAGCGCGGTCCACAGAACAAGGGCGCGGGCCGCCTCGTTGAAGGCGCGGATCGACATCAGGTTGCGGCGCACATCGGGGTGGACCAGCAGCGTGTCGGCGGGTTTGTCCGGCTCGGCGGCACCGGTGAGGGCACGGCCCTGGCGGCGATCCTTGGCGTAGGCGAGGGCGTTCTGGTAGGCGACTTCCGAGCAGCCAAGGCCCTGGATGCCGACCGCCAGCCGCGCCTCGTTCATCATCACGAACATGGCGTTGAGGCCCTTGTTCTCGTGTCCGATGATCCAGCCGGTCGCGCCATCATAGTTCATGACGCAGGTCGAGTTGCCGTGGATGCCCATCTTGTGCTCGATCGAGCCGCACGACACGCCGTTGCGCGCGCCCAGCGAGCCATCGGCATTGACAAGGAATTTCGGCACCACAAACAGCGTGATCCCCTTCGTGCCCATCGGGGCACCCTCGATGCGTGCCAGCACGAGATGGACGATGTTTCCGGCAAGATCATGCTCGCCGGCTGAAATGAAGATCTTGGTGCCGGAAATCGCATAGGAACCATCGCCGTTTGGCACGGCCCTGGTCTTGAGCAGGCCCAGATCGGTGCCGCAATGGGGCTCCGTCAGGTTCATGGTGCCGGTCCATTCGCCGGAAATCATCTTCGGCAGGTAGGTCCGCTTCTGTTCCTCGGATGCGTGTTCGAGCATGGCCGCCACGGCACCCTGGGTCAGGCCCGGATACATGCCGAGCGCCAGGTTCGCCGAGGACAGGAACTCCTGCATGATGGCGTTGAGCGTCGATGGCAGGCCCTGGCCGCCGAACTCCTCGGGGGCAGGCAGACCCAGCCAGCCGCCGGCCTTGTAGGCCTCATAGGCTTCCCGGTAGCCCTTCGGCGTGGTCACCGAGCCATCCGGATGACGCGTGCAGCCCTGCTTGTCACCGGACAGGTTCACCGGCTGGAAGACCTCTTCGCACAGCTTCGCGCCCTCGCTCAGCACGGCCTCGATCACGTCAGGGGTCACATCGGCAAAGCCCGGCAGGTTGTTGTAGCGCTCGATCTGGAACACGTCCGTGAGCAGGAACATCACATCGTCGACAGGGGCCTTGTAGACCGGCATGGCTTCTCTCCCAGAATGCTGACGCCCGTTTTGATCCGACGTTCATGGTGCGATCATGACATCTGCGCCGGGTCTGCGCCAACAAGATTGTTCATATATAAACTATCAGGTCGCGCCTGACAATCGGCAGCCTGCGGGATTCTTTCCGACGGATTTCTGGTGCCGGTTCCTTTGCCGGGGATGACCTGACCTCAACACACGGGATCGAAGCGATCATCCTGGATCAGGCCACGCCCATTGGCATGCCCGCACAGCGAATCCTGCCAGGTGCCGTGCCAGCAGCGGGGCACGACCAGGCATGGGGATGAACGGGGCCTGATCAGTTCTGCCTTGTGCCTGTCAGCACGGCGCGGCGCTCTTCCAGTTCGGCAATCGCGGCCTTGCACTCGTCAAACTGGTTGCGCAGAAGCGTCAACTGCTCGTCGATCTGCGGCAACGACAAGGTCAACCCGCCCTTGCCGCTCGGGTTCTGGGCAACCATGGTCCTGATCTCGGCCAGCGTGAAGCCGAGCTTCTTGCCCTTCAGGATCAGGGTCAGACGGGCCCGGTCCTGTTCGGAATAGTAGCGGTTCATGCCGTCACGTCGCGGCGACAGCAGGCCGCGTGCCTCGTAAAAGCGCAGAGTCCGCAAGGTGACATCGAAGTCCTTGGCAACATCGCTGATCGACGCCCAGTCGCTGGTGGCCAAGGTGGCTTCAGGTTTACCAGCAGTCCGAGCGGTGGCTGACATCTGGTTGGTTCGGCGCATGGGGGATGCTACCCTGTCAAGAGGTCGGATTTGTGGCGGCCCGTGAACTGACCGCGACCCGGATAGCCCGTCTTGATCAGGTGAACGACACCGATTTGTCCATACAAGTTCATATCACATTAAAACAGCGGAGATTCAACGTCCAGCCCAAACCGTAGCCGGCAAGGCACGTGCCGCCCTGACCTGCGCACGCCCGGCTTAACGGAATTGCAACGACCCTTAACGCTCTGTTTACCATAAAGCGGAAAAAGTTACCGCGTCGGGTTCCGGCCGCTCCTTGCGTGCGAATCGCAAGGGACAGCCACCCAGCGCGAAGGCGTCGCAGCGGGGCGCGCCATCACGGGGGCCGACACGCAATGCGCCGACCCGTAGCGAGTGTTCGATGGCCCAGAGCCTGCCCTGGAGCGTCAAGGGAATTGACGCAGACACACGCGAAGCGGCCCGCGAGGCGGCCCGCCGCGCCGGCATGAGCGTCAGCGACTGGCTGGAGCATGTGATCCGCGAGGAAGCGCGCAAGCGCAGCGATGACGAGGCTGCTGGCGAGCCAGCACCGCGCGGCGATGTTCAGGCCCGTTTGCGCCGGCTCTCGCAGTCTGGCTCCGGCGCGGCGATGGAACGGGGCAAGGCCCGCTCTGGCCAGGACGCCCAGGGCATAGATGCCCTGCTCCGGCATGCTGCGGATCTCGAACACCGCACCCGCGATTCCGAAGCCCGCACCACCAATGCCCTTGAATCGATCGTGGGCTGGATCGAGAAGGCGGAAGGCAGGATGGCCGCCGCCGAGCGTGCCTCCGCCGAGCGACAGGAGCGCGCCACAAGCGTCATCGCGGACGCGATCAAGACGGTCAGCTCCCGCGTCTCGGATGTCGAGCGGCTGGCCCAGCGTGGGCCTTCGGCTGGTCCGGCCTCATTCACCCCATCCGCCACAGCCCAACCGTCGACCGGCGCAGCGCGCCGCCCCGTGCTGTCGCGCGAAGGCCTGTCCCACGCCATCTCGGACATCCAGGTCCGGCAGCGCCAGCTTTCCGAGACCGGCCATGCCGGCCAGGCAGCGGCGGCGATGCAGAATCTGCGCGCCGATGTCGGACGCATTGCCGCCCTCCAGCATCCGGAGCGCCGCCTTGGCGAGCGCCGCGCCGACGTGACGCCACTGATGAACGGGCTCAGGGCTGATCTCGCCCAGTTGCGTTCCGAGATTGCCTCCCTGTCCGGCGCGCCTGCCTCCTCGCGCCTCGAAGACAGCATCCGTGATCTGGCGCAGCGCCTGGAACAGCGCGGCAGCCTTTCGCCACTGGATGAACTGGCACGGCCCCTCGCCCGCATCGAAGCCGAACTGAGCCGTCTCCAGAGCCAGGATTCCGGCAGCCATGCCGGGCGGATCGAGGCCGAGATCCACCGCCTTGGCGACCGCATCGAGGCGCTGGCCGCCATGTCGCAGGAGCCGCGGCTGCTGGCGGCTGCCGTGCAGGAACTGTCAGGGCTCAAGGATGCGCTGTCGCGCGGCCCGAATGTGCCCCGGCTCGATGAACTGTCCAGCCAGATCGCCACCCTTGCCGTCGACATCGGCAGAGTGCGCGAGGAAATGGCGCGCAGCGGCCCGGGCAACGATGTCGAGGCCGCGATCCAGCAGATGCGTGCCGACCTGATGCGCGAGACCCGCGATCAGCAAGGCATTGGCCAGGGCCTCCTGCAACGCATCCTGCTCCAGCTCGATCATGTCTCGAACGCGCTCGGCTCGCTGCCTGCCACCGGCATGGACGACGATGATCGCAGGCAGTTGGCGTTGCTGTCGACCAAGCTCGACCAGTTGGCGCAACGGACCCAGCCTGAATCGGGTGAACTCGCCCGCCGCATCGAGGAAATCGCCTTCAAGCTCGACGGCATGTCCGATAGCGGCTCCAGCGAGATGATTGACAGGGTCGAGCGGCTTTCGGCACAGATTGACGCCCTGAGCACGCGTGGCCCGGCCGCCATCGAAAAGCAGATCGACATGCTGGCTGCCCGCATCGAGACGCTGGCAAAGAGCCAGGCGCCGGTGATGTTGCCCGACGGCGCGACACGGCTTGATTTCAGCCCGATCGAGGAGATGATCGGCGATCTTGCCCGGCGCATCGACGATGCAGCCCGTCCTGATTCCAGCGCGCAGGGGCTTCAGGCTCTGGAACGGCAGATCGCCGCCCTCACCGAGCGTCTTGACGCCCGTCCCGCCAGCTCGGCCCGCACCGATGGCCTTGAAAGCACGCTTCAGGATCTGATGCGCTACCTCGGAGGTCTGCGCGAGGAAACCACATCGGCGGTCGATCGCGCGGCGCGGGCCGCTGTCGCCGACGCGCTCAACCGAGCGCCGGGAGCCGACAGCGCCGCTGATCTCAGCCTGCTCAGGCACGATCTGGCCGGGCTCAAGGACGTGCATGTCTCGATCGACCAGCGCACCCACAGCGCCATCGGGGCTGTCAACGACACGCTCGAGAAGATCGTGCAGCGTCTGGCTCAACTCGAGGACGATATCGGGCGTGAACGGACCATCGACGAGCCGGCCAGGGGCAGGGCTTCGGCGGCTGCCGAACCCATGCGCAGCAACCGCGACGCAGTTCTGTCCGGCGTCAGCGACGAGCGGTTTGCCGATGATGGCCGCCGGGATGCTCGCGCCCAGGCCTTCCCCGACACGTCGTCTGCTGCGAAGATCCTGCCAGAACCGGCTCCCGAGCCGGCCCAGGCAGCAAGCCCCGGCATGGTCGCCGCCCTCCGAGACCAGTTGCGCCAGAAGCCGGAAGCCCCGCAGCGCAAGGCCGCTGACCCGTCGCTTGCCTTCGAGCCGGCGGTCGATGCCGGTCCCGACCTGCCGCTTGAGCCCGGTTCAGGGCGTCCGCGCGCACGGGGCGATGTGGCCGCCGTCCAGAGTGCGGCAACACCAGCATCGCCGCCGGCCGCCGGTTCGATCAATCCCAACCTGATTGCCGCAGCCCGCCGTGCCGCGATGGCTGCCAGCGCCGAAGCCGGTGCCCTCGCTGCCGATCAGGGCAAGGGCCAGAAGGGCAAGGCCCAGAAGGATGGCAGCCCCCGGACCTCACTGCCGATCAGTCTGCGCGAAACGCTGGAGAAGCGTCGCAAGCCGATCCTGCTCGGCCTTGCTGCGATCGTGCTGGCCATCGGTGCCGGTCAGGTCGCCACCACCCTTCTGGGCGACCCGCCCCAGTCGGCGCAGGTTCGTCCCGTCGCCGCCCCGGCCGCATCCGATCCGGCACAGACATCCGCTCCATCCGGCAGCGAACGCCCGGAGAGCGGTGCGCCCGCGTCGTCGGCACCGGCCCTGCCAGCGAAGGACCAGACCTCCATGTCCGGCAGCGCGCAGCCCGTCCCGGGCGCGGCGACGCTGGCCGGCCAGGATGGCCGCACGCCCACAGGCCCTGGCGTGCGCGCGCCCGAGACCACATCCTCTGTCCGGACTGCGCCGGTCGATGTCGCCTCTCTGCCTCCCGGCGGAGCAGCACCGGATGCGGCACGATTCTCGGCAGCTCCGGGCCGTGTAACCGATCTGGGCGACCTTGTGCCCACGCTCGGCACGCCGGGCCTGCGCAAGGCCGCGCTGGAGGGCGACGCCAACGCGGTCTATGAGCTGGCCAACCGCGCCAGCGAAGGCATCGGCATGGCCCGCGACCAGAAGCTGGCCCTGCGCCTGTTCGAGCGGGCGGCTGCGGCAGGCTCCGGTCCGGCTCAGTTCCGCCTTGGCAACATGCACGAGAAGGGCATCGGCACGACCCGCGATCCGAAGCTGGCCATGACCTGGTATCGGCGCGCTGCGGAGAAGGGCAATGCCAAGGCCATGCACAATCTGGCCGTGCTGATCGCCGAAGGAGCCGATGGCCGCCCGGACTATGCCGCTGCTGCCGAATACTTCCGCAAGGCCGCCGAGTTTGGCGTGCGCGACAGCCAGTACAATCTCGCGATCCTGCTCGGTCGCGGCCTCGGCGTCGAACAGGACCTGATGCAGTCCTACACCTGGTTCGCCGTGGCAGCCCGCGATGGTGACACCGATGCTGCCAAGAAGCGCGACGAGGTGGGCGCCAAGCTGCCAGCCGTCGATCTCGCCGCCGGACGCACCGCTTCGCTCGCCTGGAAGGCCAAGACGCCCGATCCCGTGGCCAACGAGATCAGCGCTCCCGCCGATGGCTGGGATCCCGCGCCCCGCCCGCAGCGTCCGCCCGCACGCCCGAAGGCAACCTGAGGAGAACGCAGCTTGGCTGTCGGCATCGGCAAGCCAGCCGGGTCGGGAGCGTGCGCACCTAAGAGCACGCTGCGAAAAAGTGGCAATGGCTTTTCGCTCCGAGCATGCTCTAAACTCTTGTTATCGATCAAGTTATCTGTGTTTTGACGGTTCCGTCAAAACACAGCTTGATCTAAGGCCAACAAGGCCCTTGCGTCACCCTGTGTCATCCAGCAGGAAAGCGTTCATCCAGACAGTGCCATGATCGGCGCTGATGTCATTGCCGCCGGATGAGCCGGGGTTGGGTCACCACAGATGCAGATCTAACGGATGCAGATCTACCTGCCCATCGCCGAGATGCCGATCAGCGTGCTGCTGATCCTGGCGATGAGTGTCGCCGTGGGTTTCATCTCCGGCATGTTCGGCATTGGCGGCGGATTCCTGATGACGCCGCTGCTGATCTTCCTCGGCATCCCGCCTGCCGTTGCCGTGGCCACGGTCACGGCCCAGATCGCGGCCTCCTCGATGACAGGCGCTTTGACCTACTGGCGCAGGCGCCAGCTCGACCTCAGGCTGGGTTCTGTGCTCGTTGCGGGAGGCCTGATCGGCACCGCGCTGGGCGTCCTTGCCTTCAATGCCATCCGCCGCGCTGGCCAGCTCGATGCCGTGATCATGCTGTCCTACCTCGGTCTGTTCGTGGTGATCGGCGGCATGATGCTGTTCGAAAGCCTGAAGGCGATGCTGGTTGCGCGAGCCGGCAAGCCGGTCAGGCTCGAGCGCGCCGGCCAGCACCCTGCCTGGCTGAAACTGCCCTGGCGGGTCAGGTTCTACCGGTCACGACTTTATGCCAGCGTCTGGCCGATCCTCGGCTTCGCAGCGCTGGTCGGCTTCATCGGGGCTGTTCTGGGCATCGGCGGTGGCTTCATCATGGTGCCGGCCTTGCTCTATCTGTTCCGTGTTCCGACCGCCGTCGTGGTCGGCACCTCGCTGTTCCAGATCCTGACGACGATGACGGCGGCCACACTGTTTCACGCAGCCTCGAACCAGTCCGTCGACATCGTGCTCGCCATCCTTCTGATCATCGGCGGGGTGGTCGGGGCCCAATTCGGCACAAGGGCGGCCCGCAACCTGAAGGGCGAGAGCTTCCGCCTGTTCCTGGCCCTGCTGCTTCTGGCCGTGGGCATGCGCTTTGCCTCCGAAGCGGTGGTGAAGCCTGATGAGGTTTTCTCGATCACCGTGCAGGGGTCACGCTGATGGCTGGCCGATCCCGGACACAGGCATGGCTTGCCTCCACCCTTGCCTCCGCCCTTGCCTTCGCCCTTGCCTCCGGCCTGCTGCTCTGGCCTGCGCTGCCGGCGCGCGCCGAAGAACTGGTGGCCTCGCTCTCGACCCATCGGGTGCTGATCGGCTCCAACTACACCGGTGCCCAGATCGCGGTGTTCGGTTCGGTGGAGCGCGAGGGCCGCTCGGTCGGGCGCGCCGATCCTTATGACATCATCGTCACGGTCATCGGTCCGCGTCGGCAGGTGGTGGTGCGCGAGAAATCCCAGCACGGCCTTCTCTGGCTCAACGATGCCCAGCGCAAGTTCGCCGATGCCCCCAGCTTTCTCGCCAGCATGACCAACCGCACGATGGCGGAAATGGGCAGTGCCGAGGATGCGCGGCGACTCCAGGTCGGCCTCCGCAACCGGCTCCTGCCCACCACGTCGGCGGCGGCGGCCGATCCCGGGCTGCTGCGCTTCGTCGATGCGCTGATCCGGCTCAAGACCGAGGACAAGCTCTATCAGGAGATCGAGCGCGGCGTGACCTTCCTGACGCCGAGCCTGTTCCGCTCCAACATCGTGCTGCCGGCAACCGCTCCCACCGGCAACTACGAGGTGGTGGTCGAACTGGTGTCGGGGTCGGTCTCGCTTGCGCGGCAGCAGACCAGTTTCGAGGTCGTGCAGATCGGTTTCGAGCAGCGGGTGGCCTGGGTCGCCCGGAACTGGTCATTGACCTACGGGCTGATGACCGCGGTCATGGCGCTGATCTTCGGCTGGCTTGCCACCGTGATCTTCCGGCGCGATTGAGACGGCCGAGCCGTCCAGGTGCTTGAAGGTTGAGACGGCCGAGCCGTCTCAGGGCGCGTGCAGGGTGATCCGGCAGCAGCCTCCGCCGCGCGCCTCGCTCCAGGTCGAGTTGTCGAAGCCGACGCCTGCGGCCTCGAAAAGCCCTTTGTCGAAAGCCCCGGCAATGCGGCACAGGCGCGCCACCTGTTCCGGTGGCAGACCGGCTTCCTGCCAGGCCTGCTTCAGCGGGCAGGCATGCACCGAAATCGTGAAGCTCGTCTGTGTCTGGGATGTCTCGTGGGGGTAGAGGTCGCCGCCATCGGGACTGACCGACAGGAAACGCCGGGCGATGGCCTCCGGTTCGGCCGGCACATCGCCGAACAGCAGCGGTGCGACCTCGCGCCCGCGCCGGTCGCAGGCTTCGGCGAGGACGGTTTCGGCCTCGTCCGGGCCGTGGCGTTCGTTCAGCACGTCGAAGATCAGCCGGTAAAGATGCGCCCGGTTCTTGAAGGCGTCGCTCAGTTCGCGGCGAAGGGTCTCGGGTGATGCAGGCATGGAAACCTCAACGGGTGCGTCTGGACAGGGCCTTGGCCACGCCCTCACCGACCAGACTGACGGCAAGGACAGTGAGAAACAGCGCCACTCCCGGCGCGATGATGACATGCGGGGCAGTCCGCATCACCTGCCGGCCTTCGGCAATCAGCGCCCCCCAGCTTGGCCGGTTCGGATCGCCCAGCCCGAGGAAGGACAGGGCCGCCTCCGACAAAAGCGCGCCAGCCACGATCACGGCGGCCAGCGCCAGCGCCACCGTGACGGCGTTGGGCAACACGACCTGAAGCGCCACAATGGCGCGGTTCCGGCCAAGCAGGAGCGATGACTCAACGAAGGCTGCGCCGCGCAGCCGCATCACCTCCGCCCGGACCACGCGAGCCGGAGCGGTCCAGGCGCTGAGCGAGAGCGCAGTCACCAGACCGGGCAGCGACGGGCCGAGCACCGAGACCACGGCCAGCGCCACCACGAACGATGGCACCGTCTGCAAGGCATCGGCCAGCCGCATGATCAGTTCATCGGCAAGGCCGCCGAACATGCCGGCGAGCGCCCCTGCGGCCAGCCCGATGCCGAGCGCCACCGCCGCCACGCTGAGGGCTGTGACGAGGCTTGGGCGTGTGCCATGGGCGATCATCGCCAGCAGGTCCCGGCCAAGCCGGTCGGTGCCGAGCGGGTGCTGCATCTGGCTGAACGGCCTGAGCAGCGGCCTTGCCACGATGTCGAACGGATCGGCCGGGAACAGCCACGGCGCTGCCAGCGCCACGATGGCTGCGGCCAGCAGCAACAGCACGCCGGCAAGCCCCGCCGAGGTGCCCAGCATCCGCGCGGCCAGGCTGTCACGCATGGGTTGATCCCAGGCGCGGGTCGAGCCATGCCATGGCAAGATCGACGATGAGGTTGATGACCAGAACAAGAAGCGTGGCGCTCATCACCACGCCTACCAGAAGTGCGGTGTCACGGCCCGTGACCGCCTCGAAGGCCAGACGTCCCATGCCCGGAATGGCGAACACGGTTTCGACCACGACGCTGCCACCCACCAGCGTGCCGATGTTCTGGCCCGCGACGACGAGGCCAGGCAGCAGGGCAGGGCGCACCACGCCGCGCCGTAGCACCGAGGCGTCGCGAAGGCCCCGTGCCTGCGCCGCCCTGACATGATCGGCCTGCCAGGCCTCGACCATGCCGGCCCTGAGTGTGCGCAGATACAGCGCGATGTAACCGGCACCCAGCGCGATAGTCGGCAGCACCAGATGATGCGCCAAGTCGAGCAGGGCTCCGCCCGGCCCGCCTGTTCCTGTCATGCTGCGGATGCCGGCCACCGGAAACAGCGGCCAGCTCACCGCCAGAGCGACCACGAGCAGCAAGCCAAGCCAGAAGTTCGGAATGGCCAGCAGCAGCAGGGCCGCTGTCGAGATACCGTGATCGGCGAGAGAACCGGGCCGACGGCCGGCCAGCATCCCGAGCCCGAGCCCGAGCCCGCCTGCAAACAGGGTCGTGCTGGCCATCAGCAGCAGCGTGTTGGGCAACCGTTCGGCGATGACGCTGGCCACGGGCCGCGCGAACACCACCGATTGGCCGAGATCAAGTGTTGCCAGCGACACCAGAAAGCCGGCAAGGCGCTCGGCAAAGGTGCCGCCAAGGCCAAGCGATCGGCGCAGTTCCGCCGCAAAGCCGGCATCGCCGCCTGTCTGGGCGAGATAGGCGTCGACCGCATCGCCGGGCGCGAATTCGAGCAGCAGGAAGGCACCGCAGGCCACGATCAGCAGCGTCGGAATGGCGCTCAGGCCGCGCACCGCCAGCAGGCGCAGGACGCGCGTCACGCGCCCTGATCCATGCGGTCAGCAAGGCCCCGGAGGCGCTCCGGGCGCCAGCACGCACGCACGCGGCGAACGGACGGCGCGCTCAGGCTGAAAGCCACGTATCGGCCCAATGCGACGTGGCCCAGCGCGGGTTGTTGGCGACATTCATCACAGAACGTCTTGCAACGGTGAGGAAGGTGAACTCGGCGACGTGGATCAAGGGCAGGTCCGTGCCTGCGAGTTTCTGCATGTCGCGATACAGGGTCGTGCGTTCAGCCGGGTCGACCGCGCTGGCCGCGCGCCGGATCAGGCCATCCATGGCAGGGCTGGCATAGCCATACTGGTTGGAGAATGGCACGCCTGCGGGCAACCCGCTCTCGTACAGGATCGTGGTCGAGATCGCCGGGTCATTGCGATAAACAGGCGAACCGATGGCCAGATCGAAGGCGTGATCGGTGTAGACGGCCTTGAGATGGGCCGCAGGGTCGTTGTTGACGATCTGCGCGTCGATGCCCACCGCCCTGAGCGCCTGCCTGAGATAATCGCCGAACTGGCGGGTCTGCTCGAACCAGGGAGCCGGCAGGAGCCTGACCGAGAAACGCATGCCGTTGGCGGCGCGTGGCAGACCGGCCTCGTCCAGCAGGGCCTCGGCGCGGCGTCTGTCAAAGCCGGTGTCGGGCACATCGGTGATGTGGAACTGCTTGTCGAAGGCCGGCACCGGGCCGTTCGAAGGCTTGGCATAGCCAAGGAAGATGGTGTCCACCACGAACTTTCGGTCGATGGCATGCGCGATCGCCCGCCTTACCCGGGCATCGGCCAGCTCCTTGCGCCGATGGTTGATCTCGACGGTCAGCTGATAGGTGATGCCGTCATAGCCTTGCGGAATGACCGCGATGCCCGGCACCTTGGCCAGGCGCTCCATGTCCGCGAGCGGCACCGCCGAAAAGGCGGCAAGCTGGATCTGGTTGGCTTCGAGCGCTGCTGCAATCGCTCCGCGATCAGGCAGCACGCGGTAGATGATCTGGTCGAGATAGGGTCGGCCGGCCTCCCAATAGGACGGGTTCTTCTCCAGCCGGTAGAACTCGCCGGGCCTGTGCTCGGCAAAGCGGAAAGGCCCGGTGCCGACCAGCCTGGTGTTGGCAGGGTTGGTCGCGATCTCACCCACTTCGTAAAGATGCTTTGGCACAACGCTGGCGAGACCCGGCAAGGCATTGCGCACGAGCTGGAAAGGCGTCGGCACGGAAAACCGGAACACGGCCGTGCGCGCATCGGGCGTGTCGACGGCCTCGAGGTTCTTGAAGACGATGCGCCCGAGATTCTGCAAGGGCTTCCACAGGCGCATGGCACTGAAGGCCACATCGGCAGAGGTGAACGGCCTGCCATCGTGCCAGCTCACGCCCTCCCGCAGCGTGAAGGTCACGGTGCGGCCATCGGGCGAGCCTTCCCAGCGTGTGGCGAGGCGCGGCGCCAGCCCGTCGCCACCCTCGACCATTTCCGCCAGGGGCTCGATCACCTTGGATGCGACATAGAACACGCCGTTGGAGGCCACCATGGCCGGGTTGAGGTTGCGCGGCTCGGTGTCGGCGGCCACGGTCAGGATACCGCCGCTGCGGGGTGTGGTCTGGCCATGGGCCTTCCCGGTGAGCGCCACGGCGGTCATTGCCGTCGCGCCTGCCAGAATGTCACGCCGATGAAGTGCCATGCTCGGTTCTCCTTGCCGGAAACAAGTCTGCCAGCTTTTCCGCCCGTCCGGAAGCGCCAAGGAACACGCACCGGCGCATGTTTTCGTGCGCGCGCGTGTCGCGGCGTGGTCAATCCTGATTTTGGCGCGACGTCATCAATCTGTCATTGAATTGTCACCCCGGTTTCGTGCTAGCATTTCACCAAGAACAAGGAAGCGTCCAGAGTGGATGCATACGGGAGGTAGTGATGACGAAGTTCCGCTATTCGGTAGCGACGGCTGCTCTGGTTCTGTCCACGACAGGTGCGCTCGCCCAGACCGAGATCCAGTGGTGGCATGCCATGACCGGCGCCAACAATGACGTGATCGTCAGGCTGTCCGAAGAGTTCAACGCCAGCCAGAAGGACTACAAGGTCGTTCCGGCCTACAAGGGTTCTTATGCCGATACGCTGAATGCCGGCATCGCCGCTTTCCGCGCCAATCAGGCTCCGCACATCATGCAGGTGTTCGAGGTCGGCACCGCCACGATGATGGGTGCCAAGGGGGCCGTGAAGCCGGTTCAGGATCTGATGCGGGAAGCTGGCGAGAACTTCGATCCGAAATCCTACCTGCCCGCCATCACCGGCTACTATTCGACCGTGAAGGGCGAAATGCTGTCCTTCCCGTTCAATTCGTCCTCCGCCGTGATGTGGTATAACAAGGACGCCTTCAGGAAGGCCGGCCTGAATGCCGACGTGCCGCCCAAGACCTGGCCGGAAGTGTTCGATGCCGCCCGCAAGCTCAAGGCTGCCGGCTGGGACAAGTGCGGCTTTTCGACGGCCTGGGTCACCTGGCTGAACATTGAGCAGCTTGGCGCCTGGCACAACGTGCCGGTCGGCACGAAGTCGAACGGTTTCGATGGCTTCGACTCTGTTTTCCAGGTCAACAGCCCGCTGTTCGTCAAGCACCTGACCAATCTGGTGGACCTGCAGAAGGAAGGCGTGTTCTCCTATTCCGGTCGCACCAACACTGGCGAGGGGCGCTTCACGTCGGGTGAATGCCCGATCTTCCTGACCTCGTCGGCCTTCTTCGGCAACGTGCGCGCCAATGCCAAGTTCGATTGGGCCAACACCGTGATGCCCTATTATCCGGACCAGCCTGGCGCTCCTCAGAACTCGATCATCGGTGGCGCGTCGCTCTGGGTGATGGGTGGCAAGTCGGCCGCCGAATACAAGGGCGTGGCCAGGTTCTTCACCTTCCTGTCGGATGTCGACCGCCAGGTGAAGCTGCACACCGAGTCGGGCTATCTGCCGATCACCAAGGCGGCCTACGCCAAGGTCAAGGACTCGGGTTTCTACAAGGAAAGGCCTTTCCTCGAGACCCCGTTGCTCCAGCTCAACAACAAGGAGCCGACGGAGAACTCCCGTGGCGTGCGCTTCGGCAATCTCGTCCAGATTCGTGACATCTGGTCCGAAGAGATCGAAGCGGCCCTCAACGGCCAGAAGACACCGAAAGCCGCCCTCGATGCTGCCGCCGAACGCGGCAATGCCGTGCTGCGCCAGTTCGAACGCACCGTGACGCGCTGAAATCAGCCCGAACCACGCCAACCGGCAGCCGTGAGAACCATGGCTGCCGGTTCTGTTTTCCTGTGGGGCATCAGGTGACATGAACAAGACCGCCACCTTCAAGGGCTATCTGATCCCCGCCCTGCTTCTGGCTCCGCAACTGGCCATCACGCTGGTGTTTTTCTACTGGCCGGCCAGTCAGGCCGTCTGGCAGTCCTTCCTCGTGCAGGATGCGTTCGGAACCTCGACCGAGTTCGTCTGGTTCGAGAACTACAAGGAGCTGTTCAGCAAGCCCGACTACTACAAGGCCTTGTGGAACACGCTGGTCTTCTCGACGCTGGTCACCAGCTTCTCGCTGTCGATCGCGCTGCTGCTCGCCGTCATGGCCGACCGCCAGATCAGGGGTTATCAGGTCTACACCACGCTGCTGATCTGGCCCTATGCGGTGGCCCCCGCGATTGCAGGCGTGCTGTGGATGTTCATGTTCAACCCATCGCTCGGCATCATGGCCAAGGGGCTGCGCAGTGTGGGCTATGACTGGAACCCGCTGCTCAACGGCAACCAGGCCATGGCCTTGGTGGTCATGGCGGCAGTCTGGAAACAGATCAGCTACAATTTCCTGTTCTTCCTTGCGGGCCTTCAGGCGATCCCGAAAAGCGTGATCGAGGCGGCCACCATTGATGGCGCAAGGCCGATGCGGCGCTTCTGGACCATCATTTTCCCGCTGCTCTCGCCGACCACGTTCTTCCTGCTGGTTGTCAATGTCGTCTATGTTTTCTTCGACACGTTCGGCATCATCGATACCATCACCGGCGGCGGCCCCTCGAAGGCGACCGAAACGCTCGTTTACAAGGTCTATTCAGACGGCAAGGGCGGCGCTGATCTGGGAGGCTCGGCGGCCCAGTCCGTCATCCTGCTGTTCATCGTGATCTGCCTCACCGCGATCCAGTTCCGCTACATCGAGCGCAAGGTCACGTACTGATGCGCGGTTCTGTCGTCTTTCAAGGCCTGGCCCATGGTTGAGAACCGCACCTTCGGCGACCGGCTCGCCTACCTCATCCTGACCATCGGCGTGCTCATTCTCGCCTTTCCGGTCTATCTCACCTTCGTCGCTTCGACCTGGGATGCGGCAACGATCATCAACGGCCAGATGCCACTCTATCCAGGCCCGTTCTTCGCCGAGAACTACTACCGCACACTCTTCATCGGAACAGCGGGCACCACGCGTGAGCCGGTCATCAACATGATGATCAACTCGTTCGTGATGGCGATGGCGATTGCGCTCGGCAAGATCTTCATCTCCGTGCTCTCGGCCTACGCTGTGGTCTACTATCGCTTTCCCTTCCGCATGGCGGCATTCTGGTTGATCTTCCTGACTCTGATGCTGCCCGTCGAGGTGCGCATCTTCCCCACGTTCAAGGTCGTCGCCGATATCGGCTTCCTCGATACCTATCAGGGTCTGGCCGTGCCGCTGATCGCCTCGGCCACTGGCACCTTGCTGTTCCGCCAGTTCTTCATGACGATCCCGGACGAGTTGCTGGAAGCATCGAAGATCGACGGCGCCGGCCCGTTCCGCTTCTTCAAGGACACCGTGCTGCCGCTGTCGATGACCACAGTCGCGGCGCTGTTCGTGATCCAGTTCATCTATGGCTGGAACCAGTATCTCTGGCCGCTGCTGATCACCACCAAGGATTCGATGCAGACCATCGTCATCGGCATCAAGAAGATGATCGTCACCGCCGACGCCCTTACCGAATGGCAGCTTGCAATGACCACCGCTGTGCTGGCCATGCTGCCGCCGGTGGCTGTGGTCATTCTCATGCAGAGGCTGTTCGTGAAGGGCCTCGTGGATCAGGAAAAGTGAACTGAAATGGCTGAAGTCAGCATCACCAATGTCCGCAAGGTCTATCCCGGCAATGTCGAGGCGGTGAAGGGCGTCTCCATCGACATTCCCGATGGTGGCTTTTGCGTGCTGGTCGGCCCGTCAGGCTGTGGCAAGTCGACCCTGCTGCGCATGGTGGCGGGGCTTGAAACCATCACCTCCGGCGAATGCCGCATCGGTGGGCGCGTGGTCAACGAGATCGAGCCGTCCGACCGCGACATCGCCATGGTCTTCCAGAACTATGCGCTCTATCCGCACATGAGTGTCTACGACAACATGGCCTATGGTCTGCGCAACCGCGGCACACCCAAGGATGAGATCGAGCGCCGCGTGCAGGAGGCTTCGAAAATCCTCGGCATCGAAAGTTTCCTGGAGCGCCGCCCGCGCCAGCTTTCCGGTGGTCAGCGCCAGCGCGTCGCCATGGGCCGTGCCATCGTGCGCAAGCCGCAGGTTTTCCTGTTCGACGAGCCCCTGTCCAACCTCGATGCCAAGCTGCGTGTGCAGATGCGCGTCGAGATCAAGAAGCTCCAGCGTGCGCTGGGCGTGACCTCGATCTATGTCACCCATGATCAGGTCGAGGCCATGACCTTGTCCGACAAGCTGGTGGTGATGAGCGCCGGGCGGGTGGAGCAGATGGGCCTGCCCAACGAGGTCTACCGCAAGCCGGCCTCTCGCTTCGTCGCCACCTTCATCGGCTCGCCGCCGATGAACATTGCCAGGGGCGTGGTCAGGGGCAAGGGTGCCGTCAGCATTGGCGACGTCGTGCTGCCGGTGGCCGACATGGCCGCCGATCTGGTGCCAGGCGCTGCTATCGAGGTCGGACTCAGGCCGGAAGATCTGATCGTGACGCCCAACGGCTCGCTGACCATGGCCGTCGATTTCATCGAGGAACTGGGCGCAACGCAGTTGTTTCACGGCATGCTTGGCGGTGCGGCTCTCGTCATCCAGGCCGCATCCGGACTGGTGCCGGCTGACTCGAAAACACTCAATCTGAGCATCGATCCGGCCAAGGTCCACCTGTTCGACCTCGAAACCGGCATGCGGCGGGGGCTGTAGTGCCGCCGGGCATTGCGCCTGGCTGTCGCCAGCCGTCAGGTCAGGTCGGAATAGCTGATGAAAGGCACGTGCTGGCCCTCTGCAAGGCTGGTCATGTCGTCGGCAAGCTCGATCAGACCGTCCGTTTCGGTCAGTGAGGTCAGCACCCCTGCGCCATCGCGCGGATGCTTGTGCGCCTCGAACTGGCCATCGGCCAGTGCCGACAAGGAAACGCGGACGTATTCGCGACGGCCCGCCTTCTTGCGATAGGCGAAGCCTGCCCTGACCATCATCCGCCGTGGAGCGCGCCAGATTGCACCGGACAGGCGCGCCAGCAGGGGCTGCACCACGAAGGCAAAGGTGACGAACACCGCAACAGGATTGCCCGGCAAGCCCACGAAAGCCTTGCCATCGATGACGCCAAGCGCAACCGGGCGACCTGGCTTGATGGCGATCCTCCAGAACACCAGCGAGCCGATGCTTTCGACCGCAGGCTTGACGTGGTCTTCCTCTCCCGTCGAAACCCCGCCCGAGGTCAGCACCAGATCGCAATCGGCGGCGGCTTGGCGCAGGCGGCGGGCCAGTTCGTCCTTGCGGTCCTTGAGAATGCCGAGGTCGACCGCCTCCGCGCCGGCGCGCCCCACCAGCGACAGCAGCATGATCCGGTTGGAATCATGGATGCCGGCTTCGGGAAGTGGATGGCCAGCCTCGGTCAGTTCATCCCCCGTCGAGAACACGCCGACCTTGAGCTTGCGGCGCACCTCGATCCGGCTCTTGCCCAGCGCTGCCGCCAAGGCGAGATCCTGGGGGCGAAGCCGCACCCCGGCGGCCAACGCGCGGGAACCTTCGGCAATGTCCTCGCCAGCCAGCCGCATGTTGGCCCCGCGCTTCAGGCCCGTGGGCAGGACAACCGCTCCGGGCTCGGTGCTCACGTCCTCCTGCATGAAGACTGTGTCGGCACCCGGCGGCATGGGTGCGCCCGTGAACACGCGCACGGCGCCGCCCATGGCGGCAACGGCCCCGGCAGCCGCACCTGCTGCAATGCGCCCTAGAACCGGCAGGCGTGACGGCTCCCCCGCTGCCAGATCGGCATGGCGGACCGCATAGCCATCGACCGCTGAGTTGGCGAAGGGCGGGAGCGGCAGACCGGCCGTCAGATCGGCGGCCAGCACGCGCCCATCAGCCTGAGCGAGGGACAGCAGTTCGGTTTCTGCCACCGGCGTGATGCGATCGGCCATCAGCCGTGCGGCATCCTCGATCGTGAGCAGCGGCCCGCCAAAGGCGAAGCAATCATCGGTCAGTTGCGCCATGAATGTCAGCCTGTGCCTGGGCCTGTGCGGTCAATCGGGACAAGACATCGGCGAGCGGCTCGGCAAAGGCAAGCACCATGGCGGCAATCGCCTCGATATCATCAAGGTGAACAACAGGCCGGCCCGCCGCGGGAAATGCCGCATCGGAGGCAACAGCCACGATGCTGGCATTGCCCGGATGCATTGGCGGCTTGCCATTTGCAGCGCGGTGAACCTCGATCTTGCGGTGCGGCTCGCGCTTGAAGCCTTCGACCACCACCAGATCCACCGGCGCCAGCTTGCCAAGCAGATCGGCAAGCCGCGCCTCCGGCTCGGCGCGCAATTCATGCATCAAGGCCCAGCGCCGGCCGCTCGACACCAGCACCTCCGTGGCCCCGGCCAGCCGGTGGCTGTGGGAGTCCTTGCCCGGCACATCGACATCGAAAGCATGGTGGGCGTGCTTGAGTGTGGAGACGCGCGACCCGTGCGCCACCAGATGCGGGATCAGACGTGTCAGCAGCGTGGTCTTGCCCGCACCGCTCCAGCCGGCAAGGCCGATGACGCGGGGGCTGGGAAGGCTGGCAGGAGAGGTCATGATGTCTGGCTTGATCGGTTTGCGGGGCAGGTCTTGATCGGGGTGGCAGGCCGAGAGCATGCTGTGAAAAAGGGCAACGGTTTTTCGTTCCAAGCATGCTCTAAACTATTGTTATCGATCAAGTTATCTGTGTTTTGACGGTTCCGTCAAAGCACAGATAACTTGATCCAGATGAAAGGAAACCACGCCAGCAAGCGCCAGGCGCGTGACCTGCTGCTCTGCTTTGCCATCGGTCCGCCTGCCCTGACAACGAAAAAGCCGGGCAGTGAGCCCGGCTTTTGGGAGACTGGCCCGGACGCGCCGGCCTCGGGATCATTCGGCCGGTTGCATGGCAGCCGGCACGACACCCTTCTTCATCTCGTCCTCGACCCAGAGGCTGTGATGCTCCTTGGCCCAGTTGAGGTCGACCTCGCCCGAGCCCATCGCATCAAACGCACCTTCCATGCCGATGGAGCCGATATAGGCATGAGCCAGCATCGCGCCGATCAGCAGCATGCTGACCACACCGTGCACCACGTTCCAGAACTGCAGGTTCAGGACGCCGCCGGCGGTGTAGGGGAACAGCAGATACCAGCCCGAAACCGACAAGGCAGCGCCACCCAGAATGACAGACCAGAACACCATCTTCTGGCCGCCGTTGAAACGCTTGGCCTTGGGATGTCCCTTGCCGATCAGCCCACCACCCTGTGCGAACCACTGCACGTCGATCATGCCGGGAATGTTGTCCTTCACCCAGATCAGGAACATCAGCGCCAGCCCGATCATGAACGGGAAAGCCAGATAGTTGTGGGCATACTTGCCCAACTGGGCCGCCGCGGCAAAGGCCGGTTCGCCCAGAATCGGGATCAGGATCGCCTTGCCGAAGGTGATGTTGAGGCCCGACAGGGCCAGCACGATAAAGCAGCCCGCCGTTGTCCAATGGACGAAGCGGTCGAAGCCGCCGAAGCGCGTGATCGTGCGGTTGGTTGGCCCGCCAGGAATCATGATCTTGCCGCGGGTGAAGTAGAACACAACCAGCAGCGCCAGCATGCCCAGAATGGCGATGCCGCCGATCAGGTGCATGGTGCCCTGATGGAACTCCCGCCATTCGCGCCCGGCCGGGCGGATCAGCGTCGAGGACTTGACGTCCGGGATCGACACACGGCCGCCGATTTCAGCAGCGGAGCCGGGCTTCAGGGCATTGAGAAGCTGGTCTTCTGTCACCGACTTGGCGGTCGGGTTGATGGCAGCGCCTTGCTGCGCAGCGACCGGTGTCGACAGGCCAAGGCCGATGACCATGGCAACCATGGCGAGGAAAGAAAGAATGGACCGCGTCAGACGCATGATGTCCCTCCGGAAACTGTAAATTGAAACGAAGGCTGAGGGTTCCTGAACAAGGGAAAGGCCACCAGCAGCGCTGGCGGCCCTGATCCCGTCAGATGGCGACGGTTTCCTTGTAGGCCGTCTTCCAGCCCCAGGCCCCGGAACCATAGCCGCGCTTGACCACACGCTCCTTGTAGATCTTGGCGATGATGTCGCCATCACCGGCAAGAAGCGACTTGGTCGAGCACATCTCGGCGCACAGTGGCAGCTTGCCTTCGGCCAGACGGTTCGAGCCATACTTCTGGAACTCGGCAGGCGAAAGGTCAGCTTCCGGGCCACCGGCGCAGAAAGTGCACTTGTCCATCTTGCCGCGCGAACCGAAGTTGCCGACCTTGGGATACTGCGGAGCACCGAAGGGGCAGGCGTAGAAGCAGTAGCCGCAGCCGATGCACAGGTCCTTGGAGTGCAGCACGACCTTGTCGACTGTCACATAGAAACAGTCGACCGGGCACACGGCGGCGCAGGGTGCGTCCGTGCAGTGCATGCAGGCCATCGAGATCGACCGCTCGCCGGGCTTGCCGTCATTGATGGTGACGACACGGCGACGGTTGATGCCCCACGGCACGTCGTTCTCGTTCTTGCAGGCGGTGACGCAGGCGTTGCATTCGATGCAGCGGTCAGCGTCGCAGAGAAATTTCATCCGAGCCATAATTGCATTCCTCCTCAAGCCGCCGCGATCTGGACAAGGGTGACCTTGCCTTCATGCATGCCGGTGACCGGGTCATAGCCATAGGTGGTGACCGTGTTGACGCTTTCGCCGAGCACGATCGGGTCCGTTCCCTTGGGATAGTTTCCGCGCTGGTCGGTGCCCTGATAGAACCCGCCGAAGTGGAAGGGCATCCAGGCCACGCCCTTGCCGACACGCTCGGTGACGAGCGCCTTGACGCGGGCCTTGCTGTTGTTCTCGGGGCCGGAGACCCAGACGAACTGCCCGTCCTTGATGCCGCGCGCATTGGCATCATCAGGGTTGATCTCGACGAACATGTCCTGCTGCAACTCGGCCAGCCACTTGTTCGAGCGGGTTTCCTCGCCACCACCCTCGTATTCGACCAGACGGCCGGACGACAGGATGATCGGGAAGTTCTTGGCCACGCCGCGCTCGATGGCACCCTTCTGCATGGTGGTGTGCAGGTTCGGCATGCGCAGCGAACGCTCATCCGGACGCGCCGGCCACTTGGCGACCAGATCGACACGCGGGGTGTAGATCGGCTCGCGGTGGGTCGGGATCGGGTCTGGCAGGTTCCACGCATTGGCGCGGGCCTTGCCGTTGCCGAAGGGCACGCAGCCATGCTGGAGAGCAACGCGCTGGATGCCGCCCGAAAGATCGGTTGCCCAGCTCACGCCATCAGGGTTGTTGCCGCCGATCGCGATGATGGTGGCCGCCTCTGCCGGTGTCAGGTCCTTGTCCCAGCCCAGGCGCTTGAGCACGCCCATCGTGAACTCGGGGTATCCGTCGCGGATTTCCGAGCCCTTGGGCCAGGAGCCCTCGGCCAGAAGCGTGACGTTGACCTTGCTGCCATCGGCGCGGGTTTCCTCGCGGGTGACGCCGAAGCGCGGACGGAAGGCCCCGCCCCCGTTGATCGGCTCGATGGAGGTGTCATAGAGCACATGCGTGCCGGGATGCTTCATCTCCGGCGTGCCCCAGCAAGGCCACGGCAGACCGAAGAAGTCGTTTTCGACCGGCGAACCCTTGGCACCGCGCAACGTCACCAGATCGAACTTGTCCTGGTGCTGCATGTGCAGCTTCAGCCGCTCCGGGGACTGGCCGGTGTAGCCGGTCGACCAGCCACCGCGGTTGATCTCGCGCAGCAGCGATTCGGCCTGGGGCTCCATGCCATACTTGCCCTTGACCATCTGGATATTCTTGAACATCTCGCCGGCGAAACCGAGCTTCTCGGCCAGCTTGTAGATGATCCAGTAGTCGTTGGCGGATTCGAAGATCGGCTCGACCACCTTTTCGCCCCACTGGATCGAGCGGTTCGAGCAGGTGCGTGAACCATCGCACTCGAACTGGGTGCAGACCGGCAGAAGGTAAGTGCCGTTCTTGCGCTGGGCCAGCGACACGAAGTTGGTCGGGTGCGGATCGGCGACGACCAGCAGGTCGAGCTTTTCCAGCGCCTTCACCGAGTCCGGAATGCGCGGAATGGTGTTGCCGCCATGGCCGAAGACGATCATCGCCTTGAGGTTGTCCTTCTGGTCGACCTGTTCGGCCGGCAGAGAGGCTGCATCGAACCAGCGCGTCGAGGTGTGGCCCGACGTCTCCATGTTGGCCTTGCGGGTGCGGGCAGGGCGACCGCCCTTGGCCGGGACCTCATCGAAGCGGCTCTGGAGATAGTCGTAAGGGACATCCCAGACGCGGCCCCAGTGACGCCAGGCCCCTTCGACCAGCCCGTAGTAGAGGGGCAGGTTGCTGACATCGAGACCAAGATCGGTCGCGCCCTGCACATTGCAGTGTCCGCGGAAGATGTTGGCCCCATTGCCCATGCCGCCGACATTGCCGGTGGCCAGCAGCAGGGTGCAGATGGCGCGCACATTGGCCGTGCCGACCGTGTGCTGCGTCACGCCCATGCACCAGATGAAGGTGGCCGGCTTGACCTTGGCGAAGGTCTCGGCTGCGCGCTTGAGCTGAGCCTCCGGAATGCCGGTGATGTCTTCGACCGTCTTGGGATCGTATTTCTCGATCTCTTTCAGGGCATCGGCCATGCCATAGACGCGCTGGGAGATGAATTCCTTGTCTTCCCAGCCGTTCTTGAAGATGTGCCACATCATGCCCCAGATCACGGCGATGTCCGTGCCGGAGCGGAAGCGCACATATTCCGTCGCATGTGCTGCCGTGCGGGTCATGCGCGGGTCGAACACGATCACGTTGGCGCGGTTGATCTCCTTGCCGGCCAGGATGTGCTGCATCGAGACCGGGTGCGCTTCGGCCGCGTTCGAGCCCATGAAGATCACGGTCTTGGCGTTGCGAATGTCGTTGTACGAATTCGTCATGGCGCCATAGCCCCAGGTGTTCGCAACGCCGGCCACCGTGGTGGAGTGGCAGATGCGGGCCTGGTGATCGACGTTGTTGGTGCCCCAGAAAGCCGCGAACTTGCGGAACAGATAGGCCCCCTCGTTCGAGAACTTGGCCGAGCCGAGCAGATAGGCTGAGTCAGCGCCGGACTTGGCGCGGATTTCCAGCATCTTGTCGCCGATTTCGGTGATCGCCTGTTCCCACGAAATCCGGGTCCACTGCCCGTCCACCAGCTTCATCGGATACTTGATGCGGCGGTCGCCATGGACCAGTTCGCGCACCGATGCGCCCTTGGCGCAGTGGGTGCCGCGGTTGATCGGGCTTTCCCAGGCAGGTTCCTGACCGACCCAGACGCCGTTGGCGACCTCGGCCTTGACCGTGCAGCCGACAGAGCAGTGTGTGCAGATGTTCTTGATGACCTTCGTGCCTGTCGCGGGGCCGAAACCGGCAGCTTCCGCCTTGCGCACGGCCCCGATCTGGATTGAGCCGGCGACTGCGAGCCCGCCTGCGACCAGACCCGAGCGACGCAGGAAGGAGCGGCGGTCCATCACGCCCGAAGACAGGCCGCCCAGGGCTGCCTGAAGCCGGCCACGCGATGCGTCAGCAGTTTTGCGCTTGATCAGCATGGTGCGTTCTCCTCAATAACCGTTGGTGCGGTAGAAGGCCTTGACGTGATCGGTTTCCCGATAACGCTGCTTGGTCTCTTCCTTGCCCGGATCGTAGGCGGCAGCAGGCGTGATCACGCCCGGTGCCACGGAGGCAGCCGCAGCCGCGCCGCCAAGGCTGACGACCTTCATGAAACCGCGGCGATCAAGCGCCTCTTTGGTCTTTTTCTCAGACATCTGTCTGTCCTCCCCAAAAAGCAGAAACATCAGGCAGCCAGCGCCATCGCGCCGGCTTCGACATCAAGGAAAACCCGGCCTACCGCCCCGACCGTCCGGTAGAAAGCCGAGGTCTGGGTCATTTCCAGGTCAACGAACAACCGCGATGCCCACGGCTTGATATGGCGCTCGTAGAACACGCGATCATCGATCTGGTCCGAGGCGAACTCGCCCATGATCAGTCCGCGCATCACGTCGAACAGCATCGCCACATGATCTTCCGGCTCGCCGATGCGCTCCTCGCGGGCCAGACCAAGCGCTTCCATGTCACGGCGCACATCGGCCAGCGGGCGTTCATGCAGGAAGCCGGTGCGATAGAACGAGGCATAGGGCAACAATTCGCCACGTCCGACGCCGACGAACAGATCGAAAAACTCGCGCTGGATGGCGGCAGGATCGGCATTGGCGGCCGCTTCTGCCAGCATCAGATGCGCCGTGCCCAGTTCCGAGCCGTCGCCACGGAAGCGTGCGACCTGCGCCAG
>JALORF010000132.1 GCA_025459195.1 Beijerinckiaceae bacterium | reverse complement strand
GATGTGCCCGGCGTGCTCGACAAGAACAAGCAGCTCATCAAGGAGCTGACGATGGAGCAGTGCCGCAAGCTGATTGCGGATGGCACCATCACGGGCGGCATGATCCCGAAGATCGAAACCTGCATCTATGCCCTGGAAAAGGGCGTGGAGGCTGTCGTCATCCTCGATGGCAAGGTGCCGCATGCGGTGCTGATCGAGTTGTTCACCGATGCCGGCGCAGGCACGATCATCCGGCGCTGATCGGTCGCCAAGCGAGCGTGCCGCGTTGCCATGAAAGCGCGGGCCTCAATCGAACAGACCGCCCTGGGGCGCCGGTTGCGGCTTGCGCGGTGCCGGCGCCGGCTTCGGGCCAGTCCCGCCATCGACGGTCACGCCCACTGTTCCATCGGCGAACTCGACCGAGAGCGCGCTGCCGGGCAGGGCTGAAGCCTTGCTGCGCACCGGGTTGCCGCCGGCATCGCGGACCAGCGCAAAGCCGCGCTTCAGCACGCCTGTATAGCTCAGGGCATCGAGCAGTTGTGCGCTGGCCGCGACACGCGCGCTGCGCTGGCTCGCCATCGTGGCCAGCGCGCGACGGGCCCGCATCAGCAATTGGTCGAGCCGTTCGCGTTCGCGCCCGACCCGTTTTTTCTCTTCGCGCAGAGTCGCTTGGCGGGCGGCGATGAGACGTTGAGTCAACGCGGCCAGCCGCTCGCGGGCCATCCCGAGGCGGACCTGCGGCGAGCGGCGCTGCAGCCGCTGGCTCAGGGCCGAGAGCCTGCGCTCGAAGCCGAGGGCATTGGCGCGCAGGGCCGCCGGCAGGCGCGTCGCGGCGAGATCGAGCCGTTGGCGTGGCAGGTTGAGCAGCGTCTCCCGGCCGGGCAAAGCCCTTGACGCTGCACGGAGAGCCTGACGCCGCTGCTCGAACAGCCGACGCATGGCGGCCATGCGCCGGCGCGACAGGTCATCGACCATCGCCATCAGTTCGCTGCGCACCGGCACGACCTTTTCGGCAGCGCCGGTTGGCGTCGGCGCGCGCAGATCGGAGGCATAGTCGATCAAGGTCCAGTCGGTTTCGTGGCCGACAGCCGAAATCAGCGGGATGGCGGATGCGGCTGCGGCCCGCACTACGGCCTCGTCGTTGAAGCTCATCAGGTCTTCGAGCGAGCCGCCGCCGCGCGCGACGATCAGCACGTCGGGACGCGGGATGGCACCGCCCGGCAGAAGCACATTGAAGCCCCTGATCGCGGCGGCAACCTCGGCGCCGCTGGTCTCGCCCTGAACGCGCACGGGCCAGACCAGCACGCGCCGGGGAAAACGGTCTTCCAGCCGGTGCAGGATGTCGCGGATCACTGCGCCGGTGGGCGAGGTGATGACGCCGATCACCTCGGGCAGGTAAGGCAGGAGCTGCTTGCGGGCCTCATCGAACAGGCCCTCGGCCGCCAGCTTGCGCCGACGCTCTTCCAGAAGGGCCATCAGCGCGCCGAGGCCTGCCGGCTCGATGTGGTCGATGATGATCTGGTAGGAGGACTTGCCGGGGAAAGTGGTGATCTTGCCGGTGGCGATGATCTCCAGCCCTTCCTGCGGCTTTGTCCTGAGCCGTCCGAACACGCCTTTCCAGATCACGGCATCGATCTTGGCGTTGGCGTCCTTCAGCGAGAAATAGACATGGCCGGAGGCGGAAGGGCCGCGATAGCCGGAGATTTCGCCACGCACCCGGACAAAGCCGAACTGGTCCTCGATGGTGCGCTTCAGTGCGCCGGACAGGTCGGAGACGCTCCATTCGAGCGCATTGGTGGCGGGGTTCGACTCGGGCTCCATGCGGTCGTTGTGGCAGGTTTTTCGCCGACCGGGGAGGGGCAGACAGCAAGGCCATTGAACATCGCCCCGGCTTGGGGCTAAACCCGCGGCCATGAACATTTTGCTGATCGGCTCGGGTGGCCGGGAACATGCGCTGGCCTGGAAGATGGCCGCCTCGCCTTTGTGCGACCTGCTGTTCATCGCGCCCGGCAATCCGGGCACGGCGCGGTGCGGCGTCAACGTCGCCATGGACGTCGCCAACCATGATGACGTCATCGCCTTCTGCGCCAGCCATGATGTCGGTCTGGTTGTTGTCGGGCCGGAAGGGCCGCTCGTCGCCGGTCTGGTGGATGATCTTCTGGCTGCCGGCATCAAGGCGTTCGGCCCGACCAAGGCCGCAGCACGGCTGGAGGGCTCCAAGGCCTTCACCAAGGAACTGTGCCGCGAGGCTGGAATCCCGACCGCCGACTATGCCCGTTTCGATGCGCTGGAGCCGGCGCTGGCCCACGTCTATGCCCATGGCGCGCCGATCGTGATCAAGGCCGATGGCCTCGCAGCCGGCAAGGGCGTGGTGGTGGCGCAAAGCCTGGAAGAAGCCGAGGAGGCGCTGGAGATGATGTTCGCCGGCGGCCTCGGGGCGGCAGGGGCCGAGGTCGTGATCGAGGAGTGCATGGTCGGCGAGGAGGTCAGTTTCTTTGCCCTGTGCGATGGCAAGACCGCCTTGCCGCTGGCCTCCGCCCAGGATCACAAGCGCGTCGGTGATGGCGATACCGGTCCGAACACCGGCGGCATGGGGGCCTATTCGCCGGCGCCCATCATGACGGAGTCCATGGCTGAACAGGTCATGGCGAGCATCATCCGCCCAACCATGGCGGCGATGGCGCGGCGCGGCACGCCCTTCACCGGCATCCTGTTTGCCGGCCTGATGATCACGGAAGATGGGCCGAAGCTGATCGAATACAACACCCGTTTCGGCGACCCTGAATGCGAGGTGCTGATGCCGCGCTTGCAGTCCGATCTGGTGGCCGCGCTGCTGGCGGCTTGCGACGGCCTGTTGGCCAATGTCGGGTTGCGCTGGCGCGATGATGCCGCGCTCACGGTGGTGATGTGCGGGCGGGGCTATCCCGGCACGCCCGAAAAGGGCGCGGTGATCCACGGGCTCGAGGTGGCCGAAGCGCTGGACGGCGTGCTGGTCTTCCATGCCGGCACGGCCGAGCAGGGCGGGCTGATCACGGCCAATGGCGGGCGTGTGCTCAATCTGGTCGGGCTCGGGGACACGGTGGCGGCGGCGCATGCAAGGGCCTATGCTGCCGTCGATGCCATCCGGTGGGATGGTGGCTTCTGCCGCCGGGACATCGGCTGGCGCGCGCTGACCTGACGAGGCCTTGTCCATGACCGATACGTCTGCGCTGTTCCCCGGGTTCGAGGCAAAATGGCTGGATGGCGACGAGGGGCGCATCTTCGCCCGCGTCGGCGGTTCGGGGCCGCCGCTGGTGCTGATCCACGGCTTTCCGCAAACCCATGCCATGTGGCACCGCATCGCACCACAACTGGCTCAGACCCACACGGTGATCTGCCCCGACCTGCGCGGCTATGGCTGGTCGTCGGCACCGCCCAGTGAAGGGGGTGCGCGCTATGCCAAGCGCGAAATGGGCAAGGACATCGTCGCGATCATGGAGCAGCTTGGCCATGTCACCTTTGCCGTGGCTGGCCATGACCGCGGTGCGCGCGTCGCCTACCGGCTCGCGCTTGACCATCCGGGGCGGCTGACGCGGCTGGCCCTGCTCGACATCCTGCCGACCTTCTTCGTCTGGCAGCAGATCAAGGCCGGCGCGATGCCGGGTGCGCACTGGACCTATCTGGCTGGCGAAAAGCCCGGCCCCGAACGCGAGATCAGCGCCGACCCGCGCACCTATTTCGAGGGGCTGATGGCGAAGTGGACGGCCAGCGCCAGTCTTGAGGCCTTTTCCCATAGGGCCTTGGCAAGCTACAGGGCCAGCTTCGACGACCCGACGCGCATTCATGCCATGTGCGAGGATTATCGCGCCGGCGCGACGCTCGATCTCGATGCTGATCTGGCCGACCTCGAGGCGGGCAAGCGCGTGGCTTGTCCCACCTTGCTGGTCTGGGGCAATTTCTACCTGACCGGCAAGGATGTGAACCCGCTCGACGTCTGGCGCGGAGCCTTCGCGCCAGAGGCGATGGGCACACAGGTTTCCGGCGGACACTTCGTGGCCGAGGAGGATGCAGCCGGCACGCTTGCGGCGCTCGGCCGCTTTCTCGCCTGATGGCTGATCTGCTGCCTGCCGTGCCGCGACTGCCCGCAAGTGGCCCATCCGTGGCGCTGGCACTCGGGGCAGGCGGTGCGCGCGGGCTGGGCCACATCGTCGTGCTGGAAGCGCTGGACGAGCTTGGCATCAGGCCAGTCGCCCTGGCCGGTTCCTCGATCGGCGCGATCATCGGTGCGGCCTATGCGGCGGGCATGCCCGGGCGCGCGCTCAGGGCATTCGTGCTGGCCTCGTTCCGCCAGCGCACGCGTGTCGTGGCCAAGTTGCTGGAAGCGCGGGTTGGCAAGCTCTCGCAACTGATCAACCGCTCCGGGCTCGGCAACCCGGTCCTGGTCGATGGCGAGCGGCTGCTCGACCTGTTCTGGCCCGAAACCGTGCCGGACCGCTTCGAGGCATTGAAGATTCCGTTTCTGGCAGTGGCGACCGATTTCCACATGCGCAGCGAGGTCGTGCTGTCGAGCGGCGCGCTGACGCCGGCGGTGGGTGCCTCGATGGCGCTGCCGGGCATGGTGCGCCCGGTGGTCATCCACGATCAGGTGCTGATCGATGGCGGGGCGGTGAACCCCTTGCCTTATCAGCATCTGGCCGATGGCCGGCGCTTCGTGATCGCCGTGGATGTCTGTGGTGCTGCCTTCGTTTCGGACCGGCGCGTGCCGGAGCCGCTGGAGGCCATGTTCGGTGCCTCGCAGATCCTGATGAGTTCGGTGGTGCAACGCATGGTCGAGCGCAGCCCGCCCGACCTGCTGCTCCGGCCCGATGTCGGGGCCTTTGCCGGGCTCGACTTCTTCAAGGCCGCCGAGATCCTGGCCGCTTCCGAGCCGATGAAAGACGCGCTCAAGCGCGCCCTTGATGCGCATCTGGGCCAGACCGGGGATTTGTGACGGCCGCACGCGAGGACACGAAGCGTGACCCTCATGCCGGATTAACCATTGTCATCCACTCTGGCGGGCCCATCTAAAGGCTCCGTCCTTGCGGCGGCGCATCAGTCCCGGGCCCAACTTGAACAAGCATCCGATCGCCAAGACCGCCAAACGTGATTTCGCCCATGTCGATACCTGGGTGTTCGATCTCGACAACACGCTGTATCCGCATGAGGCGCGTGTCTGGCCGCAGGTCGATGCCCGGATCACGCTGTTCGTGACGGAGCTGTTCGGCCTTGATGGCCTGTCAGCCCGCGCTCTCCAGAAATACTACTACCATCGCTACGGCACGACCCTGAAAGGGCTGATGCGCGAGAACAACATCACGCCGGATGACTTCCTCGATTTCGTGCATCACATCGACCTTGCCGCGCTGGAGCCCGACCCTGCGCTGGGCGCTGCCATTGCCGATCTTCCGGGCCGCAAGCTGATCCTGACCAATGGCACGGTCAAGCATGCCGAGAATATTGCCGGAAAACTCGGCATTCTCGACAAGTTCGATGGCCTGTTCGGCATCACCGAGGCAGGCTTCACGCCCAAGCCGGAGCGTTCCACCTTCGATCAGTTCTTCGCCCGGCATGGCGTCGATCCGACCCGCGCCGCGATGTTCGAGGACATCGAGAAGAACCTGATCGTGCCGCATGACGTGGGCATGAAGACGGTGCTGATCTTGCCCAAGACGCCCGATCCGTTCCGCGAAGCCTGGGAGCAGGCTGCGATCGATGCAGGCCATGTGCACCACATCACCAGCGACCTGACAGGCTTCCTGCGCGCCGTGCGCTGATCAGGCCGCCCGGGCCGTGCTGCCCGGCTGGCGCGGGCCGGCATGGCGGCGCAAGCCCGCCTCGAGATCACGGATATCCTCGTGATGCACCACGCGGTCGCGCCCTGCCGATTTGGCGAGATAGAGTGCGCGGTCGGCATTGGCGAGCAGGGCTTCGGGCGTCGCGGCATCCCCCATCATGGCAATGCCGATGCTGGCGGTGACGCAAATCTCGGTGCCGTGATGGTTGGCTGACGTCGCCCTCAGCGCCATGATCATGGCCATGGCTGTTGCAGCCGCGCGGCCGGAATCATGCGCGAAGGCCACAAACTCCTCGCCGCCGAAGCGACCGAGCACCATGCCGGGTTCAATGGTTTCGCGCATGATGCGGGCTGCATGGCGCAGGGCCGCGTCGCCGCCAGCATGGCCGTGGTGATCGTTGATCATCTTGAAATGATCGAGATCGATGTAGAGGAGCGCGCCGGTTCGTCCCGAGTGCTGGCAGGCATCGATGGCTTGCTTGATCTGCTCGATCAGAGCGGCCCGGTTCGGCAGCCCTGTCAGCGGATCGGTGAGTGCCGCGCGCCTGATCTGCTCGCCAAGCTGGTTGGCGCGCAGGATTTCGAGACACAGCATCAGACTGGTCGGCCCGGCCACGATGGCGCTGGTGGTGGCCGCGATGGTGATGGCGATGGCATCGGCTTGAGGAACCAGCGAAAGCACTGTCGCGGGCACCAGTGCGTGCAGCGCCGCGAGGGTCAACGCGACGGATGCGGCGACGGCCGCTGCTGTCACCAGCAGCGCCAGCCGGTTGGCATCACGCCGTGCCTTCAAGCCCGGAAATCTGATCATGCTCGTCCCGCGAACGTCCACCCCACGCCAGCTTTGGCGGACACTGCTTCGATTTGACTTGCTGTTTTAGCTCTAATTTGAGTGATTGGTCGGATTTGCCGGGGTGCTGCGTCGAGATGTGCAACGGCATGTGGCGCGCCGCGTGCTTGACTGGTGGCGCGTCATCGGCTTTTCGTGCGCCAGCATTTGCGCATGACACCCCGAGGACTGACGCCATGAGCCAGCAGACGGCAAACACCAGCGATCTCGCCCGCAGCATCGAGGCCGCCTGGGAGGACCGCGCCAGTGTCAGCCCCGCCACATCGGGGCGCGTGCGCGATGCCGTCTCTGAGGCGCTGGGCTTGCTCGACAGTGGCGCCCTGCGCGTGTCGGAGAAGATGGACGGCGAATGGGTGACGCACCAGTGGCTCAAGAAGGCCGTGCTGCTGTCCTTCCGGCTCAACGACAATGCCGTGATGCCGTTCGACAGCGACAATGCCGGCTCTGCGGACAGCCCGGTCTATGGCTGGGACAAGGTGCAGACCAAGACCCATGGCTGGGGTGCCAACCGCTTCCGCGAGGCAGGCTTCCGCATGGTGCCGGGCGCGGTGGTGCGCCACTCGGCCTTCATCGCCCGCAATGTGGTGCTGATGCCATCCTTCGTGAATGTCGGGGCCCGCGTCGACGAGGGCACGATGGTCGACACCTGGGCCACGGTCGGCTCATGTGCGCAGATCGGCAAGAACGTCCACCTTTCCGGCGGCGTTGGCATCGGCGGCGTGCTGGAGCCGCTCCAGGCCAATCCGACCATCATCGAAGACAACTGCTTCGTCGGTGCCCGTTCGGAAGTGGTCGAGGGCGTCATTGTCGGCGAGGGGTCGGTGATTTCGATGGGCGTGTTCATCAGCGCCTCGACCAAGATCATCGACCGCAGCACCGGCGCTGTTCACATTGGCAAGGTGCCGCCATACTCGGTCGTGGTCTCCGGCTCTCTGCCGGGCAAGCCGTTGCCCGATGGTTCGCCAGGCCCGTCGCTGTATTGCGCGGTGATCGTCAAGACCGTGGATGCGCAGACGCGTTCCAAGACGGCGATCAACGACCTGCTGCGCGATTGATGCCATGCTGACACCGCTCGTGGGTGCTGATCCTGTCGCGCTGGCGCAAGCGCTGGTGCGCTGCCCGTCCGTCACGCCCCATGAAGGGGGCGCGCTCGCCCTACTGGCGACGGAGTTGGCGGCTGCCGGCTTCACGGTGCATCGGCCGGTATTCAGCGAGGCGGGCTATCCGGACATCCACAACCTCTATGCCCGTTTCGGCAGCAGCAGCCCGGTGTTCGTGATTGCCGGCCACACCGACGTGGTGCCCCCTGGCGACACGGCGCGCTGGGGCCGCGATCCGTTCTCCGGCGAGATCGTCGACGGTGTGCTGCACGGGCGCGGCGCCTGCGACATGAAGGGCGGGTTGGCCGGAATGACCGCTGCTGCGATCCAGTTCGTGCGCGACAATCCCGATTTCCCCGGCTCTCTTGCGTTCCTTGTCACGGGTGATGAGGAGGGGCCTGCCGTCAACGGCACGGTCAAGCTGCTCGAATGGGCGCATGCCCGCGGCGAGCGCTTCGACCA